>NZ_JAIHAU010000047.1 GCF_020054945.1 Mahella sp. | reverse complement strand
ATCTGCTATGAAAAGCAGGGATAACCTCCGCAAGACCACCATAAGCATGGCTAGAGCGGCCATATTACAGGTAGAAAAAGATAAGCAGATTCAATTGGACGATGATGGCGTAATAGATGTCTTGGCAAAAGAAATAAAGTCCAGAAAGGATGCTATACCTGAATTCGAGCGGGGCAACCGGCCGGATCTGGTACAAAAGCTGGAGGCTGAAATAGCCATCTTAAACGAATATATGCCTAAGCAACTTTCACCTGAGGAGATAAATCGTTTGATCGACGAGGCTATAGCAGAGGTAAACGCTCAGAGCGTCAAGGATATCGGCGCTGTTATGAAGGCGCTGATGCCGCGTATCAGAGGGCGAGCCGACGGCTCGGTCGTAAATCAAATGGTTAAAGCTAGATTACAATAAAAGGGGACCTGTTTACAGGTCTCTTTTTATATAGATAGATGCGTTTTATTATAACTGTAGCGAGGGATGATTATTGGATAACAAGAAATTTACCATAGTCACATATGGTTGTCAAATGAACGAACATGATTCGGAAAAAATGGCCGGCATTCTGAACGATATGGGCTATCAATGGACAGAGGATAAAGCCGAGGCCGATATAATACTGTTCAATACCTGCTGTGTAAGGGAACATGCCGAGCAGAGGGTATACGGCAATATAGGCATGCTCAAGCCTCTTAAACAGGCCAATCCCGATCTTATAATAGGTGTATGCGGCTGCATGATGCAGCAGGAGGGGATGGCGCAAAAACTGGCTCAGACATTTCCTTTTGTCGATATAATATTCGGCACACACAATCTGAATGAGCTGTCCAAGCTTATAGATGAGGCTAAAGCGTCGAGATTTACCGTTGTGGATATACACGAGCAAGACCATGAATTCGACGAGTCTATACCTATAAAGCGTGCCGGCAAAGTATCGGCTTGGGTAACAGTAATGTACGGATGCAATAATTTCTGTACCTATTGTATAGTGCCATACGTGCGCGGCCGTGAACACAGTCGCCGGCCGGATGATATCGTAAACGAAGTAAAAGAGCTGGCCGATCAGGGTTATAAGGAGATAACATTACTGGGGCAGAATGTCAACTCCTATGGCAAAGATTCGGATGGGAAAGTGGAGTTCGCCGACTTGCTTAGGATGCTCGATGATATAGAAGGCATAGAACGCATAAGATTTACGACTTCTCATCCAAAAGACCTTTCGGATAACCTCATTTACGCCATGCGGGATTGCAAGAAAGTATGCCATCAACTGCATCTGCCGGTGCAGTCGGGCAGCACTCGGGTATTAAGGCGTATGAATCGCCATTATACGAAAGAAGGCTATCTGGAACTGGTGGACAAGATAAAGGCCAATATACCGGATATAGCGCTCTCTACGGATATAATAGTAGGCTTTCCAGGAGAAACCGACGAGGATTTCGAGGATACCATGGATGTGGTACGCCGGGTGCAATACGATTTGGCCTATACGTTTATATACTCAAAGCGTAGCGGCACACCCGCGGCAAAACTTGAAGACCCAACGCCGAGGGAGGTTAAGCAGCAGCGCCTGCAGCGTCTTATAGATCTGCAAACCGCCATAACGCGCGAGAAAAATCAACGCTTAAACGGTGCGGTGGTGGAAGTATTGGTCGAAGGACCCAGCAGGAACGGTAAAGGGCAGATGATGGGCAGGACTACCGGCAATAAAGTGGTTAATTTCGAAGGAGATGCATCGTTGATCGGCAAGCTGGTCGATGTACACATAACAGAGCCCTCTACGTGGTTTTTGAACGGGCGATTGATAAATGTCAAATAAAGGGGATGATGCGCGATGGCCTCGCTTACGCCTATGATGCAGCAGTATCTGCAATTGAAGGAGCGCTATAAGGATTGCTTGTTGTTTTTCCGCCTGGGGGACTTCTATGAAATGTTTTTCGACGACGCTGTGTTGGCTTCTAAAGAGCTGGAGCTGACGCTTACCGGTCGCGATTGCGGCATGGAAGCGAGAGCGCCCATGTGCGGCGTGCCGTATCATGCTGTCGATAGCTATATAGCGCGACTGGTGGAGCGAGGTTATAAAGTCGCCATATGCGAACAGATGGAGGACCCCGCGTTAGCCAAAGGGTTGGTCGAGCGCGATGTCATACGCATAATTACGCCTGGTACCATAACAGACGGTTCTATGCTCGATGAAAAGGAGAACAACTATCTCTTGTGCGTTCATGTCAACGGTGATAACTGCGGCATAGCCTTTGTGGATATATCGACCGGACGGTGCAGCATCACGCAGCTGCAGACGGCCGGTCTGGCGGATGAACTCGCGCGCATACAGCCTGCCGAGATGATGGCCAATGAGTCATTCTTTGATCAGGCAGGCATTCTCAAGAATGTTCAACAGCGCTTGGATATAAAGCCGGGACATTGCAGTGTTGAATTTGACGATGCCGATAAGGCCTATGCCATGCTGGAAGCCAATATGAGCGCCGATGCTTTGGATTACGTATCTGAAGAGGAAATGCCGCAGGCGGTATGCGCCCTGGCATCGCTCATATCATATCTTATAGAAACGCAAAAGACCGCCCTTGCTAACATAGGCGGGATAGAGGTTTATCATATTCAGCAATATATGATACTCGATGCGGCTACACGCCGCAACCTCGAGCTATCCCAAACCATGCGCAGCGGCAGCCGCAAGGGCACGCTCATGTGGGTGCTGGACCATACGTCTACGGCTATGGGCGGGCGTATGCTCAAATCTTGGATAGAACAGCCCCTTTTGAACATAAATGCATTGAATGAACGCCAGGAGGCTGTAGAAGCCATGGTAGATCAACCGTTGTGGAAGGATGATATAAAGGAGGCCTTATCCGGCATATACGATATGGAGCGGTTGATGAGCAGAGCGGTGTATGGCAATATAAATGCCCGCGACCTTATAGCGCTCAAACAGTCATTGAACAGATTGCCGCACTTGAAGGAGCTTGCGCTACAAGGCAAGGCGGCGCGGTTGCAAACACTGGGACAGCGCATAGATGTGATGGACGACATCCATGCCCTTATAGATAAGGCTATAGCTGACGATCCGCCGTTATCTGTAAAAGATGGCAATATAATAAAAGATGGGTATGACCCGTCGGTCGATGAATTGCGCGACATATCGCATAACGGCCGTCAATGGATAAGCCGTCTGGAACAGCAGGAACGCGACAGAACTGGCATAAAATCGCTTAAAATCGGCTATAACAAGGTATTCGGCTATTATATAGAAGTAACTAAATCGTATTACGATATGGTACCGGCCGATTATATACGCAAGCAAACGCTGGCCAATGCCGAGCGCTACGTGACGCCGGAATTGAAGGAGATGGAAAATAAGATACTCAGCGCATCAGAACGATTGGTGGCTTTAGAGTATCAGATATTCGTCGGTATACGAGATACGGTAATCGGTCATATAAAGCGTGTTCAGCAGACCGCATCTGCAATAGCCGAGCTGGACTGCCTGTGTTCGCTGGCCGATGCTGCCATTGAAAATCATTATGTGCGGCCGACGTTAAATGAAGGACAACGCATAGTGATACAAAATGGCAGACATCCTGTGGTGGAAAAGGTGTTGCCGCCTCATACATTTGTACCTAACGATACGCTGCTCGATAATGGCGAGGATATGGTATGTATAATCACCGGTCCCAATATGGCAGGCAAAAGCACATATATGCGACAGGTGGCGCTGATAGTGCTTATGGCGCAGATAGGCAGCTTTGTGCCGGCTGATATGGCTGAAATAGGTATGGTCGATCGCATATTCACGCGGGTGGGGGCGTCGGACGACCTGTCCACCGGCCAAAGCACATTTATGGTGGAGATGACCGAAGTAGCCCATATACTACATAACGCCACTGCAAGTAGCCTGCTTATATTGGATGAGATAGGCCGCGGAACCAGCACCTTCGACGGTTTAAGCATAGCGTGGGCCGTTATAGAATATGTGGCCGACCATGGACGATTAGGTGCCAAGACCCTTTTTGCCACTCATTATCATGAGCTTACCGAGCTTGAAGGCAGATTGAGAGGCGTGAAGAATTATTATATATCGGTGAGAGAGCATGGAGACGATGTCATCTTCTTGAGGAAGATAATGCGCGGCGGCAGCGGCAGGAGTTTCGGCATACAAGTGGCCCGCCTGGCCGGTTTGCCGCAGGATGTCATAGACCGCGCCAGGGAGATACTGGATATATTGAATGCCTCCGATATAAATAAAAAATCAATAAGCGGTAATATATTGGGCGTCAAGGATAAACCCAAGCTTAAATTGAAACAGCAGATGGATATATTTTCTTATAAAATAGACGGTATAATGGCGTATATAAAAGGATTGGATGTAAACTCGATGACACCTATAGAGGCTTTGAATGTCCTGCACGATATACAGAGCCAGGTGTCGGATATATATGATAAAAAGGCGGGTGAAGCGTTATAGCACGTATTCATGTGCTGGATCAGGATACGCGTTCCAAAATAGCCGCAGGCGAGGTAGTGGAACGCCCTGCTTCGGTGGTAAAAGAATTGGTGGAGAATTCCATAGATGCTGCTGCCACAGCCATTACCATAGAGATAGAAAATGGTGGCATGGCTCTTATACGTGTTACCGATAACGGCGAGGGTATGGAGGCCGAGGATGCCGTTTTGGCTTTTGAACGCCATGCCACCAGCAAGATAGCTCGAGCCGACGACCTTGAGGCCATATTTACGCTCGGATTCCGGGGAGAGGCGCTGGCCAGCATAGCGGCTGTGTCTAAAGTCAGAATGGAAACGGTAAGGCAGGGCTTCAGCGAAGGGACATTTGTGGAAATAGAAGGTGGGAGGTTCATATCACAAGGGGTGATAGGCAGGCCTGGGGGTACGTCCGTAACAGTATCCGACCTGTTCTACAATACTCCTGCGCGGCTTAAATATATAAAAAGTCCTAAGACCGAAGCATCGCGCATAAAGGATACCGTTGACAGATTTGTACTAGGATATCCGCATTTATCATTCAGATATTTGAGTGCCGGCAAGCAGGTGCTGTATTCGCCGGGTACCGGCCATCTCAATGAGGCTATAGCAGCCGTATATGGTCATGAAACAACTAAAAAGATGATAGCTGTGCGATACGAATGGGAAGGTATAAAGATAGACGGTTATATAGGTTCTCCCGATACGGCCCGGGCCAACCGAACGTTTCAGACGTTTTTTGTAAACGGTCGATATATACATTCGCCTCTTCTGTCCAGAGCATTGGAAGAGGCCTTCAGCACGCTCATAATGGTCAACCGTTTTCCTATGTGTGTCATTGATATAGCGCTGGATCCGCATGACGTGGATGTAAACGTACACCCTGCCAAGACCGAGGTGCGTTTTGCGGATGATAGGCGGGTAGCCGCAGTATTTTTCCATGCTATAAAGCGGGCGCTGAGCGGCGAGGGTATATCGATTGAGCAGGATAATGGCATTATTGAACCTGCGCGAGAAGAAGGACAACAAGCCGAGGCGGAGAGAAACCCTGATCGACAGCCGGTGCTGCCGTGGGCAGGCAACGGGCGATCCTATCATCAACAGGATTTTGTATCCATAGATAAGGTTAACGATGACAGAGGGGTTTATGAGCCACCCTCCATGCGCGTGATAGGCGTGCTGTTTTCCACCTATTTATTGATAGAAAAAACCGATCAGCTTTATATCATAGATCAGCATGCGGCTCATGAACGCATATTATATGAGCAATATATGAATATGCTGCAAAAACAACATTTAGAGCTCCAATATCTGGTTTCGCCGCTGGTGCTGGACATTACGCCTCAAGAGCGGCAGCTATTGGAGGATAATATGGAGCTGTTGCGCTCGATGGGCTTTGAAATAGAGGAATTCGATTCCGATACCTATGTATTGAGGGCGGTGCCTGTATTATTCGGCCAGCCCAGGGCCGACGGTTTATTGAAGGACATAATAGACGGCATGAGATTGTTCGATGCGCACAGCCCCTACGACTATCGCCGCGAAGAGGTCATGATGATGGCTTGTCGTAGTGCTGTTAAAGCGCATGATCGTTTGGATCAATCCCAAATAATACGTCTTGCCGGCGAGATACTATCCGGCAACGTGCCGCCTACCTGTCCGCATGGGCGTCCCATAGTGCACAGCGTAAGCAAATACGAGCTGGAGAAGATGTTCAAGAGGGTTCAGTAATGCAAAAACCGTTATGGATATAGGTTCGGCCAAACCGACGCCGGAGGAGCGAAAGGGTATACCGCATTATATGATAGATGTGGTAACGCCCGATGAGGCTTTTAGCGTTGCACTGTTCCAGCGCATGGCCGATAGGTGCGTGGATGAGATAATAGCGCAGGGGCGCATGCCTATGCTGGTGGGGGGCACAGGATTGTATATAAACTCTATGGTATATAATCTCGATTTCAGCGAAGGCACGCCTGATGCCGAATTGAGGGAAAACCTGCGGCATAAAGCCCGAGAATACGGGGCTGATGCCTTATACGATGAATTGGCCGGCGTAGATCCCGATGCGGCGGCAAGAATAAGCCGCAATGACCTTAAACGGATAATACGGGCGTTGGAGGTATACTATAAGACGGGGCGGCCGATATCGTATTATCAGCAGCGTTCAAAAAGCGTGCCGCCGCGTTACAATGCTGTTATGATCGGCCTCACTATGGACCGCCAACGCCTTTATAGCAGGATAGAGCAGCGCGTCGATGCTATGATGGCAAAAGGGCTGCTCGAAGAGGTAAAGCGGCTTAAAGCTGACGGCTATGCCGACAATCCGGTGGCTATGCAGGCGGTCGGCTATAAAGAGCTGCTGGCGTACTTGAGGGGATTATGCACATTGGATGAGGCCGTTACGCTGATAAAACGCAACACACGCAGGTTGGCCAAGCGCCAATGGACATGGTTTAACAGGGATAAAAACATACGTTGGTTTAACGTGGATGAGTTTGAATCAAAAGGTGAACTGGTGGAGCACATCTTACAATATATCATTTCAATACCTGATGTAATGAAATTTTTTATGTAAAGTATATCCCATTTTATATCCTGATGCATATATATATTATTAGATATACTGCCGGATTGAATAATACCCTCCCGTCCTTTTAACATGACAGCAGTATATCTAATTCAAGATAATAGGTGATGAGAGTATATGCCCAATAATCTCGTGTTCAATAATGTGGCCGGTCAATTGCAGACCACTATTAACGGTGTGGATGGCGGCGGTATTGCCAGACCTATATTAACCGCTGCGGATGGCCGATTGGATCTGGGCTCTGTAACGGTGACTGCGGCAGCCTTGGATATACGCCCGCTGACGGCTACCGATGTGGTGACGGTGACAGCTACCAATTTCGATATACGCCCGCTGACGGCTACCGATGTGGTGACGGTGACGGCTACCGACTTCGATATACGCCCGCTGACGGCTACCGACGTGGTGACGGTGACTGCGGTAGCCTTCGACATACGCCCGCTGACGGCTACCGATGTGGTGACAGTGACGGCTACCGACTTCGATATACGTCCGCTGACGGCTGCTGAGGATAGCGTAGAGCTGGGTGCCAGAGTTTTTACCGAAACCAATACTGCCATAGCTGGGGTGGTAGGGACAGGCACGGTATTGCAAACAGATACCTCGCAGTATTCGCTGTATAGTTTTTACGTCAACAATACCGGTACTGCTGCCATAACGGTTCAGCTGCAAATAAGCCCTACCACGACAGAGGCATACTTTGTCGATGACGGCAGCGGTCCTGTAAGCGTGGCGGCCGGTGAGAAAGCTGTGTTGGTGGCGAAGAGTTTCCTGCGTTATACGAGGGTTTACTATGATAGCGGCGCTGCTACCGCTACGGCCGAATTTTATTTTAACGGTCAGGTTTAATCACTTAACAGAACAGTTTCCCATATAGTATAAAAAGAGGATAAATTCACTTTCAGGGGATAGCTTTTATCCCCTGAAGGATTTGTTGGGGGTTTATTTATGTCAAAGCCATTAATAAGCCTTTGCATGATAGTAAAGGATGAGCAGGATAACCTTGCCAGGTGTCTTGCCAGTGTTAAGGATGTTGCTGATGAAATGATCGTAGTGGATACCGGTTCTTCGGACACCACCGTAAATATAGCCAGAGACTTTGGATGTAAAGTATATCAGGTGCCTTGGAATAATGACTTCAGTCAAGCCAGAAATGTAGCTATGGATAAAGCCAACGGGGAATGGATATTGCTTATGGACGCTGATGAGGAGTTGGTCGAAGAGGATTGCCAAAAGGTAATCGGTCTGACGCATGAGGACGCCGAAGGTTACTTCTTTCAAGTTCTGAGTTATATAGGGGAATACGCCGGTTGCGATGTGGTCAGTAACCTGAACCTGAAATTAGTGCGAAATTGCGAACAATACAGGTTTATGGGCGCTATACACGAGCAATTGGCCTCTGTGATCACACGTGTTAATCCGGAGGCTAAGCTTAAAATATCCGATGTAAGGGTATACCATTACGGTTATTTGCGCTATAATGTGGAAAAACAGCATAAAAGGCAGCGAAATATAGCCATATTAGAAGAACAGTTGGTACGTTATCCAGGCGAAGCGTTTATTATGTATAATCTTGGTAATGAATATTTCGCTCTAGGTAGCTATGAGAAGGCCTTAAATCTATATAAGGAGGTTCTTAAAGATTTAAACCCTCATCTGGGCTATGCATCCAAGATATATATACAAGCGACGTTATGCTTGCAAAGGCTTGGTAGATATAGTGAAGCTTTAAAGATAATCGAAAAGGGGCTTAAAGATTTCCCGAAGCTTACAGATCTCGTATATGTCAAGTCGGATATATATCATCAGTTAGGGCTTTATTCCCAGGCTTTAAGGGGATTTAGACAGTGTGTCGACATGGGCGAGGCCCCGCTGCTTTATGCATTTTTGCTGGGTGTCGGAGGATACCGCTCGTATACCGCTATGGGTGAAATATATGAGGAGCTTAAGGACTATGAGATGGCATATAAGCATTATATTTATGCACTGCAGCAGAAACCGGATTTTCTTGAACCTATCTACCGAATAGGACATATATTATTTTTGCTGCTGGAGCCTGAGCAAGCATTGAATCAATTAGAACAATATTTTGATAGTACGGCTAATTCGAAACTGATTTTGGCAGATATACTGTTTCGTGAGCATCGATACGATATGTCTGTCGATTATATCGAAAAAGCTGCTCAAGATATAGAGCTTTCTCCTAAATTTCTTTATCTGAAAGCGCAGTGTCTTATGCATTTGGATAGGTTTGAAGAGGCTTACAGATGCTTGATCGATATACCGGCTGATATAGCGTATTATCCTGCGGCATTGAAGGACATCGTATGGTGTTTTTGGATGCAGCAGCAATGGGAGGATGCCGAAGTAGCCATATATTTTATGGAACAGCAAGCGCTGCCTAGCCACGTTATAGATGTGTATAAGGCGTTTTTTGCCATCTTAAAGCAGAGCGATGCGATACAGGCATTGTCCGGTGGCAATGAGCTATGTCGTGAATATGAAAAAACCATCTTTGAGATACTGGATAGGCTGTTGAGCTTTAAAAGGTTTGAGCTGTTTGAACGCGCCCTCAATTTGCTTAACCTTATAGACAGCGACGATGTGTTGATGCAACTCGGCAAGCTTTATTATAGGTACGGCTATAACGTTCTGGCGAGAGAAGAGCTGTTGCGTTCCATAAAGGCTTTTGAGGTTTATGACGGCGAGAGCCTGGATATGCTTAAATCGTTGCTCGGGCAGAAGGTTTAAGGTGTTGTGATATGCCGAGCATTATAATACAGCCTTCGTTAAAGGATGCCGGTCTGGAAGCAGCCCGGCCGAATACAAATACAGGCAATGATCAGGTTATATGGACGGGGTTATATTATTCGCCGTCGTATTATCGTCTTTTGATCCAGTTTGATCTATCTGCATTGCCGGCCGATATGTGGATAACAGCGGCCGTGATGCGACTCTATGTGGCTGAGGTCACTAGAGTGGATATAAAAGGGATATTCACGCCTTATAGGGTTACCGCACTGTGGAACGAGATGACCGTAACCTGGAATAATCAGCCGTCATTTGACCCGACGGTATATGGAAGCCAGTCCGTTGTGCTTGGCCAAGGCTGGTATGAATGGGATATAACAGCGCTGGTGAGGGGCTGGTATATGGGTTTATATCCTAACTACGGTTTGTTGCTCAAAAGCGACGAGTCGACGCCGTTTGAAACCAAGCGGATATATAGCAAAGAAGCCACAGCCTACTCGATGCTGCGCCCTATGCTGGAGGTCAGTTATCAATCCGTTATTTCGGTCAATCTGGCCCAACGCGCTTTTACCGATATATATTTATCAGCAGATAGCGGCGATGAATGGCGATATTCGGATGCCTTCGATGTATCGCAGCAGAGCATTGTAACAATTTTTGCAAAAAACGACGGTGTCAACGATGCCGTGATTAAGCTTCAGATAAGCCCTGACGACAGCTCATATGTGGACGACAGCGATGAGAATACTATAGCGCCGGGCATGATGAAAGCCATGGTGCCCGCACGTTTCGGACGATATCTTCGTGTCGCATATCGGTCGGCGAATATAGCCGAATCCACATCATTGCATATATGGTATCAGGCTCGATTATAGAGCCTGATACTATCCTTCCTTTTACATATATGATTAGGAGGGAAAATATGCATACAATTATATATCCGCCTACCATAGATTATTACTGGCTCTACCAACGGCCGCAACAGTTATTCAAATATTTATGCCGAACCGGTAGATACAGGGTAATTTTTTACAATACCGAGGTTTGCATACCTCAGCGTGAACCCATACAAGAGGTGGAACCCAATTTCTATGTCTGTACCAAAAAGGTTGGAATAAATATAGGCAAGCTTGAAGAACAGCCTATATTATGGATATCTTATCCGCCGAATATAAAATATATCGGCAAATTACGCGAGCAATTGGTGATATTTGATGCCATAGATGACGCCAGCGAGGATTTTGGCGGATGGGCTCATGACATACCGGCATTGGTTCAGCGTGCCGATGTCATATTCGCGACGTCAAAAAAACTATATAATGAATATAAGACGCGTCATCCACGCGTTTATCTATGCCCGAACGGGGCCGATTACGATTATTTTGCATCGAACGGGAAAAATCCCAGGCCCGGTGATATGCCCAAGGGAGAAAGGCCTGTGATAGGGTACAGCGGTGCTGTTGCTTCCTGGCTGGACTGGCAGCTTGTAAAATCCGCGGCCGACAGATGCAAACAGTGGGATTTTGTCTTTATAGGCCCTTTTTATTTTAATTTTCCCGATGTGGCGCACGGCAGCAATATATATTACCTTGGAAGAAAGTCATATGAAGAGTTGCCATACTATATAAACTGCTTTGATGTATGCATGATACCATTTCGCAAGAGCGGCATGACCGATGCCGTAAATCCGGTTAAATTATATGAGTATTTAAGCGCCGGTAAGCCTGTGGTGAGTACCGACATATATGAATTAGAGGATATACCTTTTGTGTCGGTTTCCAAAGATACAGATGAATTTGTCAAAAATATAACCTATTGGGTTGAAAACGATGACGACGAGTATATAAAACAGCGAAGGGAATTCGCGAAGGCCAACTCATGGGCAGAAAGGGCAAAAAGGGTATCGGATGTTTTAGACACTATGATTCGGAGGTGAACTTTATGATGGACCGCGTGGTGGTCGTGCGCTCAAGGCAGCAGGCTTTTGCCTTGGAGAATTATCTTTTTTCCAGAGGTGTAAAGGCCGCCATTGCTTCTACGCCGGTGGGTTTGGGTAAAGGTTGCAGTTTATCTTTATGGTTTTACGCCGGAGACACCTCTCTTGTGGCATCGGCTATAAAGGCATTGGGCATACCGATAATAGGCATTTATCAAAAAGACAACTTGAACCGCTGGTTTAAGGTATCATATTGACAACCATTTTCTCAATAGGGTTATTATTCCTCCCTTGCGCAGGGTTTTGGCCTTTATGTCGTTATTGAGCTGTTCCAACGGTTCTATAGCATCGAGGATCTGCTGATACTGCCGGTCTGCGTTTACCAATAATTGAAGCAGGTCGGCTTGTCGCGTTTTTATTTCGTTTACTTGTGCCGATATCCTTTCCATGGCCATATCTATGACTGCGCTATCGTCTAAATCGCTTGCCTGTATTTGTTTATCCGCTGGTTGGTGTTCATGCATTTGCTTATACGATATGGATGGGACAGAGCTTATAGTGTCGTTCACATAGCCGTAAACCAAGTTCAAATATGGCAGATTTTTGTCTATATATCCAAAATATTCAGCTTGAACGTTTTCCGGCAAATGTACAGCATTGTTATACTGCCATGTATTGCCGCTGTCGTCCGAACAGGCACTGTATATGTCCCCGTTGTTCAACCACGTGATCCATAGCTTTTGGTCAGTATAGGATATAATGGGACGCATGGCATCGATGCCTTCAGGCGATATAATCCTTGATTTTTTTATAACCTTATTTTTGCCCCTGTCCAAATCTATAGAACCATACTCTACGCATATGTGGTTTTTATATACATTATTCCATACAATATGCATCATATTGCCGTGTATCAAAAAAGCGGGATAGCCCGGACTTTTATCATCCGACGTGATGGCCTCGGGCGACGACCATATCCCGAATTCATTATCGAAACCGGCATAATATATACCGTAGCTCTTTTGAGCCTTATCTCTGTATATTATATGTATATTGCCGCTAATATCAAAATCCACCTGAAAATGGCTCATAAGGCGACCGAGATTGATATGACCTATTTTAAGCGTCTTCCATTGACCGTTGTGCCAGAAGTAATGATACAGCGTCCAGTCGATGCTGTTATATAGATTGCCCATAGCGAAAAATACATGTATGTCTTTGCCCAGCAATTTTATTACCGGATACTTTATGGAATAACGCGAAGGCTCGTATTTTGTAAGCACCTGCTTATCCCATTCTTGGCCGGCAAAATGAAAGTACAGTATTTCACCGGACAGTGATTGACATATAAGATGTATATGGTCCTGAGCGTCTACATCGGCCGAAAATCCCGATGGCACGTCTTGAACAATAATTCCGGCATGTGGCGATGGTTTGCCGTTATCCACAGACCGGTATTCCAAACGGTTTTTATCGCTGTAGATATACCACAATCGGGCGCCGGTTTTTATTAAGGCTTTGGTGATATTCTGTATACCCATAGTTATTTCCTCCCTCTTGCTTATGCGATGTGAATAAGCAATTATATAAGAATTATATGTGAATGAGTGAAGATTTAGGATGAATTTTGTAACACTTATATGCTCGGCGGAGTATATTAATCATAGAAAACATAATCCATAAAGGGAGGGTATAATACATGCCTGATAAAAACGATTTATTTACTATTATGCAGGAACCCTATGAGGGGCTCCCAACTGAATGCATAATAGCGGATAAAGTATATGATTCATGTTTCCAGCGGGAATGTGAGCCGGCCGTAAGCCTGGCGCTCCCAACCGGAGGACCTTTTACCTATCTTTATACTCGGTTTCAATCGGGTTTTATAGTAGATGGGACGCTCACCATAACCCCAATTACCGGCAGGCCTAACTTCGCAAGGGTACGCTTCGTATTCCGGGTACCGTTTACGGCAGTATTACGCGACGAATGTGCTTGCCCAGCCACTAATATCGAACTGAGCGGATCGGTGGATTTCAGCAAGGATATCGCTATGTATATACCGACGTCGTCCGATGAATTCAGTTTCGATATCGTTATAGAGACGCGTTCTCAGGTATTGAGGGCCGAGATGGTAAATAGCAGTCTTATACTGGCTATAGGCGTGTTTGTGGTTATCAAAGTGGTAGGTAGAGTGCAGCTGACAGTTATGGCCGTTGGCTTCTGTCCGGCACCGAGAGAATGCGAGGAGATATCGCCGGAAGATATCTGCGCCGATTTTATGACGCAGCCGTTACCGCCTTTTTTCCCGCCGCAGTTTACCGGAGAACCATACGAAGAAGCATAATAGGGAATTTCAAGGGCGGAAAGTATACTTTCCGCCCTTGAATTGATTATTTGCCTATAAACATTTCTACCACTATTTTGCCGCCTTGATAGTCTACGATACCTACGCCCACATGCGTAAACGTGCCGTTTAATATATTGGCTTTATGACCCTCGGAATTCATTAGAGCCAGATGAGCCTTTAAGACACTGCTGTTTTTGGCTATGTTTTCGCCTGCTGTGCGGTAGGTTAAACCAAATTGCTTCATCATATCGAAAGGTGAACCGTAGGTAGGCGATGTATGGGAGAAATAATTATTATCCCTCATGTCTTGTGCTTTTAAGCGCGCTACATTGGCCAACTCCGGATCGGTGACCAGGGCTTTTAAACCGGCTTTAACGCGTTCCTCGTTTATATAGTCCACCATCTCCCTTTCTTCCGACGTCAGTGTATGGTCGCCTTTGGACGCAGCCGGCGCGGGCTCGATAGCAGTGGCGGTAGTGATAGGAAGCGTAGGCGACTTTGGAGCGCTCGATGTATTGGGGTATGATATGGTCGCTGGTTGTTGGACGACAGGCTTTGTGTTCGACGAGGCCGATATTACTGTACTGTATGTTCCGTCAGCGTTACGTACAATAGTATAGCGCGTAGGAATGGTATTGGTTGTAGCTATGGTATAATGTATTATTGGAGCGCTGTATCGTACCGTATAGGTCTGGGCCGCCTTAGACGCCGGCATAAAGGCGAATAAAGCCATGGTACCGGCTATGCCGGCGGATAACAACATGTTTTTTACAGATCTAATGATAATCTCTCCTCTCTCTCGCTTACGGGGTTAGCTGACGGGCTCGGGATAAAGGATTCCCTACCATATTAGTGGATTAGCCCCTATATAAATCGGTTCCCCCGCTCCGCGTATACGTGCGGATTAAGCGGCTCGCAATAATTGCTTAATAATTTTAACATAATTGTAACAATTATTAAGCGGTATAGCAAATGTCTATTTGAGGCGTAACCGGGCATATTATATGTTATGGCTCAAATAGATTTAAATACAGTATGATATATTATGTTTTTAATCGTTTTAATCGATGGTGCATATGGATACCATAGTTCACCAATATGCCATATCAGGAGGCTAACATGAAAGTATTGCTTCAAATAAGGCCGGATTTCGAGAACAATGTCGCGGGCGACAGCATCCAATTGTTAAATACAAAAAAATGTCTGGAACAATTGGGATTGGATGTAGATATAAGCGTGGATACAAATGCTTATCTTGAAACATATGATGTAGTGCATATCTTCAACACGACGCGTATAATCGAGACGTATAATTTTGTTTTAAACGCTTTACAGCAGCATAAGCCAATAGCATTATCAACTATATACTGGGATATGAGCGAATACTATAATAATACGGGGTTGCCTAAAAGCAAGCTGAAGATATGGGATAGAGGCCACCCATTGCGAAAGTATGTCATGGATAAAGCCGATATTTTGCTGCCCAATTCAATGGCTGAAATGCAATTGATAAGGGAGCAATATGGCGTTGATACGCCTTATGAGATAGTGCCGAACGGCGCCGATGCTGCTTTTGCCAAAGCCGACGCATCGGATTTTGCGAATGCTCATGCCATATATAATTTTGTATTATGTGTGGGCCGCTTGTCACCCCGCAAAAATCAATTGGCTCTTATAAAAGCGATGAGGGATATAGACATACCGTTGGTGCTTATAGGCTCGGTGAGCGATGGCCGCTACGTTCAGAAATGCCTTTCGGCCGGGAATAAGGTTTATTATATGCCGTTTATGCCACAGCAGAAATTGGCTTCGGCGTATGCCGCGGCTAAAGTGCATGCACAGCCCAGCTTTTTTGAAACACCGGGCTTGGCCAGCCTTGAAGCAGCTATGGCCGGATGCAATATAGTAATTACCAATCGCGGCGGCACCAAGGAGTATTTTAACGATATGGCATGGTATTGCGACCCGAACGATATAGATGGTATAGAGGCGGCTTTGCTGGATGCACTAAGCACGCCTAAAAGCTACAGGCTTTCCGAGCATGTATTGTCGCATTTTACGTGGGATAAGGCCGCTCAAAAAACATTGGAGGCATATAATAAAATATTGAAATAAACACTACCATTTTGATGTATTTCTATGGTATAATAAGGCGTAGGTATACTGCTGCATTTCGTAACAGAAAGAAGCTGAGATTAAAGTTTGAAGACAAGAGAGGATATGAAGCGTATACTGGATATACTGGCTGACTGTTATCCTCAGGCAAGAACAGCGCTGGTATATTCCAATGCTTTTGAATTGCTGATCGCTACTATATTGTCAGCGCAAAGCACCGATAAACAGGTAAATAAGATAACCAGCGAATTATTCAAGAAATATAAAAAGCCGGAAGATTTTGCAGCATTGGAGCCTCAAACGCTGGAAGAAGAAATAAAGAGTTGCGGTCTTTATAGGACTAAAGCCCTAAACATTATAAATATGAGCAGGATATTGGTGGAGAGATATGGATCGCAGGTACCGGGCGATCCGGATGAGCTGCAAAAGCTGCCCGGCGTGGGCCGCAAAACGGCCAACGTGGTGGTGAGCAACGTATTCGGCAGGCCTGCTATAGCAGTGGATACGCACGTTTTTCGCGTAACTCATAGGCTGGGATTGGCAAAAAGCTCTACGCCGCTGGGTACGGAAAAAGAATTGATGGCGTGTATACCCCGAACTTTATGGTCGCAGGCGCATCACTGGTTTATATATCACGGTAGAAATATTTGCAGGGCCAGGCAACCGAAGTGTGATGAATGTAGGCTAAGGCAATATTGTGATTTTTATAATAGCAAAGCGGGGTTATAGATGAATGAGCTCAAAAAATTAGAAGATAGGATCATAGTAATAGAGCTCCATATAATGGCCGTGGCCTTTATATATGCTTTTATTGCGCTGCGGGGCAGCACAAAGTTCGACTATTATATGGCAGCCATACTGCTTGTACTGGTATCGGCCTTATTCAAAAGCCGGATAAGCAGACGTTTGACCGCAGGCAGCAAAGCCTTGTTCTTGGGAATGCGCGTAATCGACGCCACGTGTATAGCCGTTTTTATGCTCATCGAAGGCTATCAAACCCCGTTTGTTTTCTTCTATTCGATATTGATACTGGCCAGTGCCATGGCTATGGGCAGCCGCATAGGCTATGCGATGTTAAATATAAGCACGATATTTTACATAATAGTATTTCTGTTACATTACAGTGCTGAACCGGATATGCTGGTTCAATTGGTCATAGCGCTATTTTATATCCTGATGACAGCTTTTATAGCTATTTTCACTTTAAGGATAGTAAGCGACTATGAGGATAAGCAGCATGAGTTGGAGCAGTCCAACGAGCAGTTGCGCAAGACCATAGCCGAATTCTATATGCTGCAGCAGGTGGATACCGCTATAAGTTCCATACTTGATACCGATCGCTTGCTCAATACGGTAAACGACGTCATATTAGGCGTTGTAGGCCCTACTTATTCTTCCATATTGCTATTCGACGAAGAGAAAAATTTATTGTCTGTTAAAGCCAGTAACATGGAACCGGATAAAATAAAGGCTTTCCTCGAGAATGATAGTCACGTACTTTGGCTTTGTCTGGAGGAGCAGGATGCGATACTTAAAAATCATAAATTCAATCAAGACTTTACATTAAGTGACCCTGGCATAAACTCTTTTATATGTGTGCCGTTGTCTATACGAGGCAAACGCTGCGGCATGATATTGGTGGAACAAGAGCGCCTTGATGCCTTGACTGAGGATCAATTGAGACTGCTTAAGATAATTGCGGATAATTTAGGCATATCTTTGGAGAATTCCAGATTATACGAGCGCATGCACAAGATGGCTATATTGGACGGCCTTACACAGGTGCATAACAGGATGTATTTTCAAGAAGCCTTTGAAGAAGAATTGAACAAAGCCAAGGGCAAATACCCTTTATCCATAGCGATCGGCGATATAGATAATTTTAAGAGGATAAATGATACTTATGGACATATAGCCGGCGACAAGGTCTTGAAAGCCATAACATCCATGTTAAAAGACCATTTGAGGCAGGGCGATATAATAGCCAGGTATGGCGGAGAAGAATTCGTCATTATACTGCCTGGCGTCGACATGAATCAGGCTTATAATATAGTGGAACGTTTACGCGGACGTGTAGAGATGCTTACGGTGTCTGAAGAAGGGCATGATATCTCGGTCACTATAAGCTTCGGCATAGCTTCATACCCTGAATAAACCCCTCGTGAAAGGGGTTATATAAAAAGGAGGAAGATTAAGAAATATTGGTTTGTTGCTTTGGTATTGGCTGTGGTGTTCTCACAGTTATAAGTCCCGTCTTTAGGAGTTAGCACCATGTTTATTTAGGGATAATTTGTATGTTTACGGCCTTGAAATCAGCATAATCACGCACTTTTTTTGTGGTAAAAAATACTTGCATAAATCTTTTTCCCCTCTTTGACAGTTTAAACCTCATAACTGTGTGACTGGCTCAAAAAGAGGGTAAAAAAGGGCATAACAAAGCTAACCTGCCTTCTACAGACAGAAGACAGGGTTATAGGAAGTACATTAGGTCTTATAGCTTTATGCCGTTATATCGCTTATGCTGCCGTAGCTCTTTTCTCCAGCAGGTCGATGATATTGAAACCATTGTGCTTAAGCCGGGCATACAGATGAACATTTATCGCAGCCATGGTGGCCAAAGCAAACCTCATCATGGAACTTCTGTCTTTGTACGCTTCAATATTATAATGGACAAAAAAGCCTCTTGTTGTTCTTTCGGCTGCAGTACGCCTTTTATACCTCTAGCGAAAATCCTTGCTATCGCGAGGTACCGTCGGATAAAGCCTTAAATCATCCCGGGCTTAAGATAAACAGTCCTGCCGTAAAGGCGAGTCAGTGGATTTACAAGACTTGTCAATACTCTTGCAGGCGAACCAGCACCTGTACTTGATACCTTTAGGATGAGAATAACCGCAGTTCTGATAAGGAATACCACCGGGACAAATAGGATTACCCTTATCATCGAGGCATAAAAAGCCTGGTGGAAACTCGCCTGAATATTCAATATTAGCATTAGAATCGAGCAGCATAATTGGGGTAATACCAAAGCAATAGAACAATTCATAATAAGAAGCCACAGAAGGGGCATTATCCGAATCAAAGCCGCATATAGCACGAAGGAGAGGATCAGAGGCCACGGTAGAGGCCCACTCAGAAATACTATATACCTTTTGGTCCAGCAT
>NZ_JAIHAU010000046.1 GCF_020054945.1 Mahella sp. | reverse complement strand
ATAATTCAACGCTATTATTATAACTGTATATACCGCTTTAAGCCATATATATTGTTCACAAAATTTTGTCGATTCTTTTTAGCCATATTGTATAAGCCACATCTAATTTATGAAATTTTGTGCTACATATATGAGAATGGTTTCGGTAAAAGCGCTCAACAGCGTGGCGGAAAAAACCGCCTTTGATGCAAAATCGGGATTAGAATCGTACTCCAGCGACAATACCACAGTATTGACAGCCGTGGGCAGCCCTGCTGATACAAAAAGAACTTGAGCCAGTAATCCATGAAAGTCAAGCAGTTTTATTATTAACAAGGCTATGACTGGCCCGCCTACCAGCCTTATGGCATTGGAGAACAATACGCTCAGCTCAAAATCGAATTTTGTGGATGTCAATTGAGCACCGAGGGTAAGCAGTGCCACCGCTATCATAGCTTGGCTCATATATTCCACAGACGTCGCAACCGGCTGCCATATATCTATATTCAGCAACCTCAAACTTAAAGCTAATATAAGCGCATATATAGACGGCAGCTTTGCTATCCCTTTCAACGTTTGTTTAAAACCGTCTCCTTTATCACCTGCTTGAAATGCTCCTAAGGTAAAATTACTTATATTTTGCACGAGCAATACTATAACTTGTATAGATATAGCAACGGGATTATTTTTAAATGCCAGCGTTATTAAGGGTATACCGTAATTACCGCTGTTATAAAACATGATCGAGTTGGTAAAAGCATTCTCCATACTTTTACCATCTTTAAGAAGCCTACCCACGCCATGGCCTATTATGTATAATAAAAACAAAAATACAACCATAAAAAGAATGACGCTGCCTAATAATTGCATTGAAATCTCAGTGTTATAGAGCTGATTGAACATAAAAGCCGGGACCATTATATACAGGTACAGCCGCGATAGGCTTTTAACATCCAAATTAAAAAAATAATTAACCAACGCTCCGGCGCCTACTATCAAAAATATGGGTAATACATTATTAGTCAATATAAATGTAAAATAATCCATCTAGTTGTTTCAATACCCCCTTATCGTGCAAGTTAATTATAACCATGTTTTATGGCATATACTGCGGCCTGCGTCCTGTCCGATACATTGAGCTTTCTGAATATGCTGGAGAGATGGTTTTTTACAGTTTTTTCGCTTATAAACAGCTTTTTGGCTATTTCTCCATTGCTCAACCCCTTTGCAACAAGGGCCAAAACCTCTCGTTCCCTTTGTGTCAGCTCGTCATCGTATCCTATTCCCACATTGAAGCCATACAGCGGGCTGGCTTGATCCTCTTTTAATACAGGATTGGCCATTTCGGTCTGCACATATAGCTGACCGTTATATGCTTTATGTATAGCCTCTATAAGCTGATCGACTTCGGCATCTTTTAGAATATATCCGCAAGCCCCTAATTTGAGGCTTTCTAAAAGGTACTGCCGGTCATTATGAACAGTAAGCATTATAATGCGGGACGGGCATTTATTGCCCTTTAGTACTTTAATAGTCTCTAACCCGTTCATAACCGGCATATTCACATCCATAAGTATGACATCCGGAATTGTCGATTCTATTTTTTCGATAACCTCAGAGCCGTTGGCCGCTTGTGCTATGACATCTATATCAGGCTCCAAAGACAATATGCGTTCCAGACCCTGGCGCATAAGCGGGTGGTCGTCTGCTATCATAACCTTTATTTTATCCATTGATTTTGTGCTCCCTTTCTATCGGTATAGATGCAAAAATAGTAGTACCCTCTCCCGGAGAGGTTATTATATCGAACCTGCCGTTTAGCAACGTCACCCTTTCTCTCATACTGTAAAGGCCAAAACCCGCAGCATGTTCCCTCTCCTCTGTCTTTAATATGGTTTTGGAATCGAATCCCACGCCATCATCGTTTATCCTTACATTCAGCGTCTTATCTAAAAATTCCAGGTATATAACAGCGTTCTTAGCTCGGGAATGCTTTCTTATATTATTCAATGCTTCCTGTATCACTCGGAAAACCGCCACTTCTACAATCGATTTCAATGCGACAGTATGATTGCCTTTGATTTTAAGATCCACCGCTATGCCGCTTTCCCGTTCAAAGTCCTCGACATATTGCGTAAGGGTGGGTATAAGGCCCAAATCATCCAACGACATGGGACGTAGATCGAATATGACCTTGCGTATCTCGCTTAGGCTGCCTCGTATCATATTTTTCAACTCCATAAGCTCGTTGCGAGCCGCTCTGATATCGGTATCCAGCAATCTGTCGCATAACTCTGCTTTCAACAGCAGATTGCTCATGGATTGCGCGGGCCCGTCATGTATATCCCTGGCAAGGCGCTGCCTTTCCTCTTCTTGGGCAAGTATTATGCGGTTGTTCATGAATTCCTTAAACTGCATATCCTGCAATTCGTCAGCGATATTGCTTAGGTCGCCGGTTATCAAAGCAAGGGCCGCGGCTATCTGATTACTTACTCTATCGGCTTTCTCCAGCGTATCCTTAACCCTTTTTACCCGTTGTTCTATATCCTTTCTCTGCTCCTGAAGCTGCTTTTCAAGCTGCCTTTTTAATGCCAGTTTCAGCTGGAGTTCGCTGGTCTCATCGTAGGCAGCCTTTATATCCTCTTCGCTGAATATCTGGAAGTTTCGGCTGACCTCAGCCAGGCGTTGCCGGCTTCTTCGCAACAGCTTGTCCAGGCTATCCACTTCATCTATAATAAGCCTTATCTGGCATTGTATATCGACCAGGCGCTGCTGCAGCTCATTCCATTCTTTTAGCGCCTCTTCGTTTATATAATTTATCTGTTCCTGACTTTGCTTTATCGTATTTACAACGTTCTTCAGTATATAGTCAAGCTGTCCTACATCCACCATTTTTATTTCACCATCACATTATCACAGCTTTATATCTGTCAACAAGCGCTCTGTCCGCATCCCCTATGATGCCGGCTACACCGCCATAATATCTTAACAGCATGGCCAATACATTATAACGTGCATTTTTAAATATCAGCGGCACCCTGCATAGAGACGTTATCTCATTCAACAAGTCATAGACATTGGATTCGCTGCCGTTCCATGCTGTAAAATCCAGCGCGATGGCATCAGCAGGCTCGGATACGGCATTCATGACCGATGAAACCGGATCATCGTAAGCCACATTTATCTCGTATAAAGATTCTATCCTACTGACATCTACGCTCTTAGAGCCGGAAGAGATGATATTAGTCATCTTTGGAACAACACCGGACGAACGCTTTCGACCCTTAAATTTATCGGCCAAAAGCTTTATATGCTCAGGTGTGGTACCACAGCAACCGCCTAATACAGCAACGCCGGCTTCCGCAAAATCATTCATCCATTGCAGCATTTCCTCGGGGCCCAGAGGATATACCGCAACACCGTCCTGGTCATACGGCATGCCGGCATTGGGCTGAGCCATAAGAGGCACCGGACTATAATCAGCCATCTGCTTTATAGCCTCATATGCCACTTCCACGCCCCCCGAGCAATTTATGCCCACCACATCGGCGCCCGCCGACGCTAAGGCCAAAGCCGCGCCGACCGCATCGTTTCCCATCAATGTCCTGCCGTTGGCTTCAAACGTCATAGTAGCTGTTATCGGCAATTTAGCATTCTCTTTGGCCGCTAATATAGCAGCGCGAGCCTCATTTATATCGGACATGGTCTCTATACATATTATATCAGCTCCCGCCGAAGTTGCTGCTAATATTTGGGATTTAAATGCATTATATGCGTCATCGAACGAGAGGTCGCCAAACGGTCTCATCAAATGCCCCGTAGGCCCTACAGAAACCGCAACCCATCCATCATCGCCCATAACGTCCCTGGCTAATTTGGCGGCTGCAGCGTTTATATCGTCGGCCTGTGCAGATAATCCCCATCTGGCAAGTTTAAGCGCATTGGCTCCGAAAGTATTGGTTTCTATCACATCGCTGCCGGCATTTTTATAGGCTTTATGTATGGATACTATCACATCCGGATCAACGATATTCAACTCCTCCGGACATTTATCAACGCCAGCCTTTTTTTGTTGCAACATGGTGCCCATAGCACCATCGAATATGACAAAATGTTCATTCAGGTATGGTAAAAAATCCTTCCTCATGTTCTACATCACCTCTCCAATATTATACACAATATTTATAAAAATTCATAGAAAGAAAATACGAATGCAATAATTTTGTAAAGAATGTTAACTGTTTTGTAAAACCTTTCTTCTATAATAAAATAAGAATATGTAAGGAAGTGCTTTTTGATGATGTTAAGAGAGTTGTTATCTATAGCTTTACTCGCAGGTATAATATTAATAATATCTCTGGGCTGCGCCGTCGAAGCTACCGGCGATATGCTAAGCTTTACCTTGACACAGCCCGACCAACTGCCAAAGGCAATAGACGCTTTCTTAGAGGAAAATAAGCATTATGAAACCGTCGCTGTATTTGAAGATGCTCACTATACATATTTTGTCGTAAACAGGGGCGTTATGCCCACCGATGGTTATGATGTCAATATAACCAACATATATAAAACCAATAATGACCATGTTGCCACCATTCGCGTAGAGGTAGAATATATCAATCCGACCACAAATCAGGAAATAAATAATATTCTAACATACCCTTATTGTGTAGCTAAAACAAACGCAATGGATTTATCCGGCTACATCATAGAATTCTATGAAAATGAGCGGCTCATAGCCTCGATAGATCAAAATGGCATAATACGCTTAAAATAATCAAGCTCGGCTATGCCTGCCGCTCTTTGCAAAAATGAAACCAAAGGCCGCCACAGTTGCGAATGCTAGCAATGAACTGTAAAGGAATACCTGCCTTATACCAACCATGTCGCTCAAAGCTCCGCCCAACATGCTGCCTATAATACGCGATAAGCCCATGCCTATAAGCCCATTCATCGTTTGGCCTGATGCTCTCAGCGCTTTTGGCACCTCTCTGTTTATGTATGTAGCTAAAGCAATAGATAATACGATAAATATAAGCCCGTGTAACGCTTGCAGTGGCAGCACTACATAGGGATTTGTAACGAAATGAAGTATCAACCACCGTACGGCGGCCACAATACCAGAACCAAGCAGCGTATAATATACACCTATTTTATTCAATATCTTATCGGCAAAGAGCAAAAACGGTATCTCGCTCATAGCCGATATAAACATAGCCCATCCTAATAGAGCATTATCGCCACCCATACTCCTAAAGTATATTGGGAAAAAAGCGTAATAGAAACCCAGCGTGGTTTGTATTATAAGGTTAAAAATCATTAACAGTACTAATTCTCGGTTTTTGAACAACTCCCATATAGGCACTTTGGGTGCATTGAATTGATATCCTTTAACTTTCGGTAGAAAAAAGGATATTATAAAATTTAGTATTATAACAGCAAAGCACAGCACAAATATGGCACCTATATATCTTTTAGCTATAGCCCCTGCCACAACCGACATAACGGCAAAGCCGATGGTACCAGCCATCCGTATCAGGCCAAACTTCCAGTGAGTTTTTTCTATGTATTCCAGCGTTATAGCATCTATCAAAGGCCCAATCGATGTTTGGAAAAAAGTATACATAGCCATTATAAATACGAGATAATAAAAGCTTTCGGATAAGGGATACATTATTATGCTTATAGCACTGCCTAGAAGCAGTATCTGCAGAATTATATTTTTGGCCTTGGCCCTATCCCCCGCTATGCCCCATACAGGTTGCGCTATCATGGCTATAAACGGTCCCAGCGCCAATAGTGTCCCTATAGCCGTCTGCCCATATCCTATATGATCCAAATACACCGGCATAAAAGTGCCATATACAGCATTCACCATATAACTCAATGCATAGAAAGATATAAAGTAATACAGATAATTATTTCTTTCCTCCATGATGATCTCCTCTTTTTGGCTTATTCTATATTCACTACAGCATTATTCCTCCACGACAAATGCAACGCCTCTATAACTCTGGCGTTTTTGTATGCATCCTCGACATCCAACGTCAGCGGCCGACCATCTAGTATAGCTGTAGAGAATTCATCCAATTCGCATACGTACTGATTTATAGCAGGAATAACTATAGGCTGTGATTTGCCGCCTACCGTCACAACAAAATTAACATCGCCTACCGGCCAGAAAGCAAAGCCGCTGTAAATATTATAATCTCTATTGTATAACATATAAAGCCATGCTATCATATTTATAGTATCATACATTTGAAACATTTGCACATTAAAATATAATTTTTTAAAGGATGGTGGGAATTATGCAGGACGACGGTGGTCCTGGAAACTTATACAAGTATATCCCGCCTCATCTTTGCGAGGGGGTGAGGCAATAATAAAATAGAAAGCGTGGTGTAATAAATGCAAGATATGTTTTTCAGTCAATTGGTAGGTAAACCGGTATTCACGCAGCAAGGCACGTATATAGGTAAGTTAAAGGATGCTATAGCCTCTATATATAAGGAACCACCGATAGTAACCTCTATTGTCATATCGGCTGGTCCTAAAGTGATACTGGTCCTAGATGCTGATATAAACGCTGTAAAAAAGGATACTATTATACTCAACAAGATACATCATTCGCCCTTACCGGAAGATATCTTATATATAGCACAGGATATTATGGATAAACAGATAGTAGATGTAAATGGCAGAAAGGTAGTAAGGGTAAACGACTTAAAGGCAACGTTTATAAGCCAAAAAATAGTTATAATAGGTGTGGATATAGGCTTTTCCGGTCTGCTCCGGCGCCTGGGCATAGAGCGCCCGATTAAATTCTTATGCAAGTTGTTGCACATACCCTTAGGTGATAATATAATAGCTTGGGATAATGTGGAACCGATTGTATCTGAAGAGCGCCATCTTAAGCTGGCTGTACCATATAAGAAGCTAAGGCAGCTTCATCCGGCGGATATAGCCGATATAATAGAAGACCTGGATAGCCACTATCGTTCGGCGGTATTCCATGCTTTGGACGAGCAAACGTTAGCCGATACTTTAGAAGAAATAGAGCCTGATGTACAGGTAAATATAATAGAAAATATGAGCGAGGAAGAGGCATCAAACATCCTCGAAAATATGCCTGCTGATGAAGTCGCTGACATATTAGAGGAACTCGACGAAGAACACGCTCAAAAACTGCTGGAACGCATGGATAAAGAAGACTCCGAAGAGATAAAAGGACTGATGGAGTATGAAGACAAGACTGTGGGCAGCATGATGAGCACCGACTTCATAGCCTTTCCGCCTGATATAACAGCGCAGCAAACTATAGATCAACTGCGCCTTATTCAACCATCTCCAGATGAGGCTTATTATCTATATGTTATAGACAAAGATGAGCACCTTATAGGCGTGGTATCGCTGCGCGATCTTGTAGTGGCTCCACCGGACAGACTGCTAAAAGATATAATGGATCCCAACGTCATATACGTTCGCGATACCGACGGCATATATGATCTGACCGAGGTTGTAACCAAGTATGATCTTTTAGCTGTTCCTGTAGTCGATGATGATATGGTCCTGGTGGGTGTAGCCATTATAAACGATATTATAGACGAGGTATTTTTGCCAAGAAGGAGGAAACATGCATGAAACTTAAGAAAAAGCTTGCTAACAAACAAGTGCTCGTTTTCCTCACCATATTGGGCCCAGGCATTATAGCCGCCAGCGCTGGCAATGACGCCGGTGGCATCACCACATATGCTATGGTCGGTGCTGAGTTGCAATATAAAATGCTATGGGCCATATTCCTCATGACCTTTAGCCTTATCATCGTCCAAGAGATGGCAGCACGTATGGGAGCTGTAACCGGAAAGGGTTTATCTGATCTAATACGCGAGCAGTTCGGCGTTAAATCAACGTTTTTTGCTATGCTGACGCTTTTTACCGCTAATGTAGCCGTTACTACCTCTGAGTTTGCCGGCATCGCGGCCAGCTTGGAATTATTCAACATATCGAAATATGTATCCGTACCCGTAATGGCACTTATAATATGGCTATTAGTATTGAAGGGTACTTATCAAACAGTGGAAAAGGTATTCATAGCCTTTTCTATGCTACTGTTATCATATATAGTGGCTGGATTTATGGCAAAGCCCGATTGGAGCGAGGTCGCTCGCCATACTTTTATGCCCACAGTGGAATGGAATTCCAACTTTTTAACATTGTTTGTCGGCACAGTTGGTACGACCATAGCCCCTTGGATGCAGTTTTACCTTCAGTCATCTATAGCGGATAAAGGAATAACGATTAAGAATTATTCTTATGAGCGAATAGATACCATATTGGGGGCCATAGTGGCCGACGTGATAGCGTTTTTCATAATATTAAGCACTGCCTCGGCACTATATCCGCATGGCATAACTATAGAATCGGCAAAAGATGCGGCCCTTGCCCTTAAACCATTTGTGGGTACATATGCCCCTATAGTATTCGGCATGGGATTGTTCGGAGCCTCGGTTATGGCAGCGGCTATACTGCCGCTGTCCACATCATATGCCATATGCGAGGCATTTGGATGGGAAAGCGGTCTTGATAATAAGTTTGAAGATGCACCTGTGTTCTTTATATTATATACTGTACTTATTATAATAGGTGCATGTATAGTGTTGTTTTCCAGCCAGCTGCTCGTGCATATTATGCTCATAGCTCAGGTTATAAATGGTATATTGGTCCCTGTAATACTGATATATATGCTGAAGCTAACCAATAACCGCCGCTTAATGGGTGAATATGTGAATTCTGCGATTTACAATATAATAGCATGGGTAACCGTGATATTCACAATAGCGCTTACTGTGCTTATGTTCGTATTCATGTTCCGATGATGTCCGACTTCTGCGACTCGAAATATGGCAAACTCAGCACCTGCAATAATATAAAGCCGGAGAACGCCTTGAAATATTGCGTAGGCATACTCAATGAGTACAGCGCAGAGCAAGCGTAGGTCGGGCATAAGAGGCCCGACCAGCCAGCACTGAGCATGGACGCGAATTGCCGGCGTTAGTTTGCTCAAGCGAAATGAATTGTAAGTACGCCAGCAATATTTCATGAGTGGGCGTAGGCTTTATATCATTGCATGCGCTAAACTTGTCATATTACGAATCGCAGATAGATTATACTTAAAGAAAGAGGTATCACATGATGTATAAAGATATTTGGAATGGTACACAAGATATCATAGGGAACAGCAAAACAAAGAAATTTACAGTAGATGGTTACTTTCAGTATAATAATATAACATTTTATATACCAGCATTGTATAAATTTGAAAACCATATAATACTTGAGCTTTTTTCTAAAAACAATCATGAAAACATTTGGATACTGGTAATTAAGGAAATGCATGTTAATGGACAAGTTATATTACAGCCGCATAGTGCTGTATCTTATTTCAATACGCCTGCTAGAAAGTGGAGAACAGAAATAATAGCACATTCCACTAAATTTGGTTTCACGGAATCTGATTCTTTCTTTTTACAACGCACATTGTTTGATACAAAAATGAATTTTGAGAATGTATCCTCCTTAGATTTTATTATTGGCGAAACTTTGATTACTAACGTTTCTAAAGCATAATGTATTATATAATTTAAAGCACTACATAAGGATTTTTTCATACTAATCCCCCTGACGCCACATCTGAATATTTCATCATTTCCGTACTGGCGGTTCACAGTAATGATACTGCCCGTTTGAAGAAATATATAATCCCTTTGAGGATTTGAATATAGAGCAGGCAAAACAGCCTTTTGCATTGAAACGTTGCCCTTTCAGCCTCGATACACTCGAGCAGCTTTACACAGAGAATGTGCCTAAAGGAGCCGATGCGTTGGACAATATAGGGGATCCGCATAATATACTCGACTCGTCAGACAGGCTGATGGGTTGGATCACTCGCTTGGCAAAACGGACAGAGGATGCAGGCCTTTTGGAGAGCCTGTCGTCCTCCTATCTTAGGATAACGCAGGTTTTGCCCAGCATTAACAAATCCCTATGACGCTGGATATGTTCATGGATACCATAGGGCGTATATTGGGCATAAGCTGTTTTACATATAGCGATAAAGAGAAGATATATGAGTTTTATGATACGTTCAAGAGGTTTGGTGTTGATCTGGTCGCGGATATATTGGAGAGGCTTAAAGGTCAATACGATGATTTCGGCAAGAACATCATATTCTATCTGAACATGCTTAAAAGCGCCGTTGACGACGCTGAGCTGATAAGTAAGTAAAAGGAAAGGTAGGTAATATAATTATGCTAAATAAATTCTTCGGATTAAGCGGACTGCCGTTTGGTTCAAACATACGTTCGTATTTTGAAACAGATGGCTTTATGGCAAACAAGGCATCGCTTGAAACGCTGTTGTTTGGGCCACAGATAGCACTTGTATCGGGGCAGGTAGGCAGCGGCAAGTCGTCGCTGGTAAAGGCCTTTGTAAACGGCCTGGACCCTGCTGATTATCGCGTGGTATATACGTCGTCCAGCAACCCTGCCACCAGGGCTTTGTACAGGAGTATAGCCGAGGCTTTCGGTATCAAGGCTCAGTGGTATGGAGGTGATGTGAAGCTGCAATTGTTAGGGCATTTCGACGAGCTCATATCCCAAGGTAGATACCCTATCGTCATACTGGATGAGTGTCACACCTATTCTCTGGCTATATTAGATGAGCTTAAGACCTTCTTCGACAGCAAGAATAATTTCTCCATGATATTGATAGGCCAACCGTCTATACATAAGAACCTTGATAGTTCATATGCTCTGCCGCTTAAGCAACGTATATCCGTATTCATAGAGACAGGCGGTCTGAGTTTAGAAGAAACCAAGGGGTATGTAGAGCATCATGTAGCTTCGACCGGTGGTAAACAGCCTATATTCGACGATAAATGCTATCCTGTATTGTATCAGCTAACCGGCGGTATACCGCGTATGATAAACCAGGTATGCTATCAGGTCATGGTACGAGCATACGGCGCCAAGAGCAACATTATAACCGATAATATGATAACATCAGCTTTTGAATCATTGAGATATCATTAAGGGGACTGATATGTATGAACAAGCGCAATCAGCTGAATATACGGGTCAGCGATGAGTTTATGGAAGAGATAGAAAGGTTTTGCGCTGATAAGAGCATAAGCAAGAGCGAATTTATGCGACGGTGTGTGGAAGAAGGCATACGTCATGAAGGATATAATCAGATAAATGTCGATATGCTGGAGTTTATGAGGGATAAGGACAGTATATATATGCTGACCAAGAGGATGGATAAGTTCAGACGGCGGGTTATGTATATACATGTATATTAATTCTTTAGCCAGGCATCGGAAACGGTGCCTTTTTATTATGATTTTGCTGCCAAGCTCAATGGCCGATATACTGTCAAATCGCGTGGCTTACAACAGCTTGGCTCCGTTTACAAAACGCTTACCTCTCATACTCTTTCGAGAACCTCCGAGATCTCCCGGGTACATTAAATATACCTCGTAAGCTCGCCACGCTCTTGGGCCCCGGTCGAACCTCCGCATCCTTGCCGTTTCGTTTGCGGATTGCTGCCTGCTGCCTAGGAGACAGCATCGGCTTCGACACAATTTTCTAACGGGGCTGTATCGCTTCACGCTTTCGCATTGCGGCTCGCTTGCTCCCATGCCTACGCTTAAACCTAGCCTCGCGGCTTCGGCTCCAAGGCTTGGTACCGGCTGTTGGCCAGACTTTGCCGGGCTCGGTGTTTCGCCGGGCTATATACCTAGCGCCGAACCGGCGCACACCCCAATAAATAAAAGTAATAGTAATAATCCAATTTAATTATTGGGCGATTTTGAAAAAGTCAAGATAGAAAGCTGACGTAAATAGGGGATGATAGATAAAAATACGAAGAAAATTTTTAATCAAGTTTAAATGATGAAGGACAAGGAGCAGCTGCAGGTAATAATTAACTGGAAGCAAAAGTGGATATATATGGAGAATGTTGGAGGTGAGACGATAGACAGTCAAGCCTTTAACATAGATTTCAAGGGCTTTTGGAGTTTCCGAAAGTACTCTTACACCTTTATGGAGGTTTATATAAAATTTGGGATCGTCTCTCATGCTCCTAAGGATTTGCATAAAATAATCAAAGAAATTACCAAATAGGGTTTCCATACAACGTTTTTTTTACATAGCTGAAAAGTCTTGAGATCCGCTAGAAATAGCGGATCCAATACATCATATTTTCTTACAACTGTCGAAGATGGGAATATATCACTTATTTTGTTTTTTGCAATAGGCTTTTTGCCGGCATGTTATTATTCTATGATATTGTCATAGTAAAATTATTCTGCGATAATGTCATTATGAGGAGAGAGGAACAGTATTGTATGACAGAGAGCGAAATGCAAAAACTTGTTGTTATTAATAAAGTCATCGATGGGACGTTAACCGCAAGTGAAGCTGCGCAGGTTTTAGACCTCAGTGTTCGTCAAATATTTAGACTTAAGAAGGGGGTTAAAGAACAAGGTGCGTCTTTTTGATACGAATTTCTCTCATTTTAGAGATTTGCTTGAGGATGATAAGGGTATTATTCTTAGTAATTCCTCGGTTTATAGAATCCTTGATAATGCCGGTATTCAAAGCCCTAGAAAGCATAGACGCCCTCGTAAGATTCATGCTAGAAGGGAACGTATGCCTCAGGCTGGCATGTTGGTGCAAATCGATTGCACCTCTTTTGAATGGATTCCTTCTGTAGGTAATATGGCTCTCCACGGTGCCATAGACGATGCCACCGGTCAGGTCCTCGCGCTCTATTTTACTGAAAACGAGTGTATGAATGGCTATTTTGAGCTCATGCGTACCATCATTGGCCAATATGGTATCCCTATATCTCTATATGCCGATAAGCATACTATATTTGCTTCTCCTAATAAGGGTAAAATCTCTATCGAGGAGCAGCTTGAGGGTAAAGTGGTAAATGAAACCCAGTTCCAAATGGCTATGAGTACATTGGGTATATCTATCATTAATGCCAGGTCCCCTCAGGCTAAGGGCCGCGTAGAGAGGCTATGGAATACTTTGCAGGATAGGCTCAGGGCAGAATTGAGGATTTATGGCATTGATTCTATGGAAAAGGCCAATGAGTTTTTGCCTAAGTTCCTGGAGAGATATAATAAAAGGTTCGCCATAGAGCCTCAAGATCCCGAGCCTGCTTTTAGAGAATCACCGCCGGATATCGACTTAGATAATATACTTTGTGTTAAGTTATCTAGAAAAGTTGATAATGGCGGCGTATTTTCTCTACACAGCCAATATTATCAAGTTGTATGTGATGATGGCAAAACCGTTGCACCTATCGTTCCTAGAGCTAAGATAACGGTTCTTACCAGCCCCAGGATAGGTATACGGGTGCAGTATGGCAATAATATATATGCTGTGAAAAAGCTCGATGAACCGCCTAAGAAAGCTCAGAAAGCTAATAAGGCAAGTTCATCGAGCACAGCTAAGCCTTATAAGCCTTCTCCCACTCATCCTTGGAAACAAGGTTGGCAGAAGGCGCCATCATATTGGTATGAGGAATCAGACAGAGAGATTTTAGAGGCTCTGTATAATTCCTCACGCGCCTGGCGTTAGCCAGTATTAAGGCTTACAGCCTAATTATATAATAGCTGCGAAATGAACGTGCGTCAAGGGCAAGCGGAGCTTGTTTATTTTACCTTTGACGCACGAGAATGGAGCAGCTAGAATTTAGCAAAGCAGTAAGCCTTAAGATAGTATTATCTTTTTTACTCGTCTGATGGCAATATATGTTGTTGTATCATATTAATGTAAGTTGCTAAAGTTATATAACCAGCTTACTGTAATATAATCTATATTTAATGTTCCAATTATAGTGAATCTATGACCCGCTATGAAATTTTCGTTGAATAAATATCAGTCATTTACTATGACATTTTCGCTGACTATTGACATAGGCTTTTTGCCGGCAACAAAAAAGCAGCACAGTTATATAACGAGCTGTGCTGCTTTAAAGCTAAGAAATATGAACTCTTTTGTGCTCAATCTTCTTCTTCGTCTCTTCGCTGTCCTCACGAAAATATTTTATCAGCTGCGAGTGAGACATATATAAACATCGTCCCTTCATTAAATGTGCTCTTCACAATTACCCGCTTACCGTTATACTTATACTCGTACGGTCTTATCTTCCATCGGTAATATTTTTTCTAGGATAGCATTTCTTTTTTATCGTTTATGACTATAGAAGCAACCAAAGCAATCGGGAACAAGAAAAAGCTAAATATATACCATTTTGCAAAATTCCTACCTTTTTCATAAGCTCTAACAGCAGGGTAAGTCGAGAACAAGCCCAGCAGCATAAAAGCAAGAGTTCCCAATAATCCCACGGCTGTATAAAAATTCGGTCCTATAATCATCTACACATAACCTCCTTAACAGTTTACAGTAGTTCACCATATCTTCTTCTATACATCGTCTTCATAAATGTTGCCAGCAACATATAACATAGGATCATAGCCAGCAACCATGAGAAATAGATAGCAGGCATTGCCGCCATTCCCAGAACCCTTCCAAACGGCGTGTAAGGCGTGACGGTACCGACAGCAATGGCCGCAGAGGTGGATAATAATACTGGTATCGATGCGCGGCTCTGAATAAACGGGATTCTTGGCGTACGAATCATATGGATGACGAGCGTCTGTGACCATAAACTCTCTACAAACCAGCCGCTGTTAAATAAGCTTATAAACGATGCGCTATTTATTCCTTTTGAACCGTAAGCACCGCCTGTGATAACAGGACAAATAACAAAAAACATGATGATATAGGTAGTAATATCAAACACCGAACTCGTGGGCCCAAGCCATATCATGAAACTTCCTATAGAGGAAGCATCCCATTTGCGCGGTATCTTAAGATAATCCTCATCCATGTTATCCCACGGAATAGCGATGCAGGAGATGTCGTAAATCAAATTAAGAAAAAGGATCTGAATCGGCTGCATCGGCAGAAATGGGAGAAAGGCACTTGCAGTCACTACTGAAAACATATTGCCAAAATTGGAGCTCGTGGTCATCTTGATATACTTTATGATATTACCAAAGGTACGACGTCCTTCTATAACGCCTTGCTCGAGCACCGTTAGGTCTTTCTCAAGCAAAATTATATCGGCAGAATCCTTGGCGACATCTACCGCCGTATCGACTGATATGGCGACATCAGCTTCATGCATAGCAGCCGCATCATTTATGCCATCTCCCATGAATCCCACAATATGGCCGTTGCTGCGCAGGGTTCTGACAATCCTAGCTTTTTGCTGCGGAGTGAGCTTGGCGAAAAGATTCGTTTTTTCTACAACCACAGCAAGCTTTTCGTCATTCATCTCTTCAATTTCAGAGCCTAGCAACATGTTATCGACTTTAAGCCCCACTTGCCTGCATATACATTTTGCCACTGCATCGCTATCTCCTGTCAGTACCTTTACGGCTACGCCATAGTCATTTAGGGCCATGATAGCTGCTGCTGCGGTATCTTTCGGAGGATCAAGGAAAGCTAGGTAACCTATAAGCACCATATCGGATTCATCTTTTACAGAAAAGACACCTTCTACAGGCGGATTATTTTTCTGCGCGACGGCTAAAACTCGCATCCCTTGGTTACTGAGCTCAGCTACGGTACTGATGATCTCCTTGCGTATGTCATCGCTCAATTCAACGACTGTACCATTGTATTCGGTATAGGTACAAATCGAGAGCATCTCTTCCACTGCACCTTTTGTGATAAGCTGGGTTTTGCCATCCTGATCGCGTATGACAACGCTCATCCTTCGTCTGTTAAAATCAAATGGGATTTCATCTACCTTGGTATACTTTTCCCGCAGAGAACGATAGGGCTCGGTTTTCGCATGATTGATTATAGCGACGTCCATGAGATTTTTAAGCCCCGTCTGATAATAGCTATTCAAAAATGCATGACGCAGTATTCTCTCATCCTCATTGCCATGTATATCAAGGTAGCGTTCCAAGACGATGTGATCTTGTGTAATCGTGCCAGTCTTGTCAGTACATAGGACATCCATGGCACCGAAATTCTGTATGGAGTTCAGATGTTTGACGATGGTTTTTTTATTTGCCATCGCGACTGCACCTTTTGCAAGATTTGTAGTGACGATCATGGGTAACATCTCAGGCGTAAGGCCGACTGCGACAGATAAAGCAAACAAAAACGCCTGAAACCAATCACCCTTGGTAAAACCGTTTATAAAAAATACAACGGGCACCATGCACATCATAAAGCGAATCAGAACCCAACTTACCGAATTAATGCCCTTTTCAAAACTCGTTGTAACCTGGTTATCTGAAATAGCCTTGGCCATTGAACCGAAGCAGGTAAAATCACCCGTTGCCAAAACAATGCAAACGGCAGAACCGCTGACGACGTTGCTACCCATAAAGGCGAGATTTGGCAGATCCAGTGGATTTTTGGTTTCTTGAGCGATGGCATAGCTAAATTTTTCAACCGGCTCGCTTTCACCGGTCAAAGACGATTGACTGACAAACAGGTCCTTACAGGAAATAATGCGTACATCTGCCGGGACCATATCGCCTGCCGTCAAAAAGATAATATCGCCGGGTACTATATCCGCGCTGGGCACTTCTTTTCTACCTTCCTCGCCGCGGGTTACAGTAACGGTTGTGGTAACCATTGTTTTAAGCTTCTCAGCTGAATTATTGGAACGGGTCTCCTGAATGAAGCGAAGCAGGGCGCTGATTATCACCATTGTACAGATTATAATTACAGTTGATGGATCCTTTTCGCCCGGAGCAACTATTACAACATCCGTGAAAAACGAGATAGCGGTAAGAACAAAAAGCACGACGGTGAATGGGTTTATGAAGGCGTCTATAAGCCTCTTATAAACCGACTCCGGCTTCTCACGGGAAATTTCATTCTTCCCATATTTATCTCTGAGCTCAGCGGCAGTTTCTTCGTTATATCCGTTGAGCGTGGTATTGTACTCTTTCAGCAGTTCATCTGTTTCCATCCTGCTTGCACGGATCAGTTTTTCTGCCACCGGCGATACAGCGCTGGAAACAGTTTGAATAATTTTCCTTTTCATAGTCTTAACCTCCAATTTTTAGTTTTTTTATACTGCATACAATTACTGCTGTTCAGTAAGGAAGCAAAGACATGAAACACATGACATAAGCGCTTATTGATATTAAATTGATGAGAAAGACAAGCTAAGAAAATCGAACCGATTTTCTATATGACTGCTTTCTCCGCTACTTAGTCCGTCAGGTTCCATGCCGCTACTACTCTCATCGCTCATCTTTCTCACCTTGTTTCCATTTTAAAATATCTATGTGAAACCCTAAGAGGGTTTGTTTTAACAATAAAAAATCTCTGTCAAAGCTTAAACGCTTGGCAGAGAATATACAAACTCCACTCATGAATAACATACCTTTAAGGTATACTTGCGTTCAAGCTTTGGCTTCATAGGGCAATGGACTTGCATTAGGCCATGCCTTGGTTTCGACATGGTCTGTTTAACCTTCTCATAGTGTCTCCACTATTTCGCGGCAGCAACCCGTATCCCTACGGTAACCTCACCTACCGTCATTATTCAACAGATTTTAATACTCTTATCCTTTTGCTTCTGGCGTATTTCTTAACAATTTCCCACCACATTGTCGATACCGCAGCTATAGCGATTGCCCCAACCAAATATGGCAAAGGCAATGGATTCGTGCTTACGATATTATTTAAAGTGGGTATATAGAGGATTGCCAAAAGGCCCAAAACAATCCCCGCATTGATATAACCGATGACTTTATCTCTCAACTTAAACATATCTTTAAATATGCTGTCTATGTTGGACCTATTAACGTATACCAGCAATAAATTCGCAAATATGAGTATCGTTAATGAGAAGCTTCTGGCCATATTCTGCGTAATGCCACTTCGCATCATATACATATACGGAATGAACAATGCGGCAAAAATGGTTGTACCTTGCAATAAAGCTTTTGTTAGCCACTTTGTCGTGATCAACGGTTCGGATTTTGGCCTAGGCTTTCTGTTCATTATGTCAGGTTCCTCCGGCTGGCGCTCGAATACTATAGAGCACGTAGGGTCTATAATCAGCTCCAATAATACCACATGTGTAGGAAGCAAAAGCAGCGGTAAGTGCAATAGCGGCGTCAGCACAGCGGTTAAGGCTATGGGTATATGAACGCACAATATATACTCGAAAGCCTTCTTGATATTATCGTATATCCTGCGGCCATTCCTTATAGAATCCACGATTGTCGTAAAATTATCATCCAGCAAAATCATATCGGCGGCTTCTTTTGCAACGCCTGTGCCGCGTTTACCCATAGCAATGCCTATATCGGCATACTTTAACGCCGGCGCGTCGTTGACGCCGTCTCCCGTCATCGCTACCACTTCACCGATATCCTTGAAAGCCTTTACTATGCGCATTTTATGCCTTGGTATTACGCGGGCAAAGATATTCGTATTTACTATCCTGTTTTTTAATTCTTCATCGGTCATTTCTTCCAATTCTTGCCCCGTAATTACATTTTCATAATTTTGTATGCCGATTTCTTTAGCTATGGATTGAGCGGTAATACCATTATCACCTGTAATCATTATAACCCTTATCCCCGCCTTGTTGCAAACATCTATGGCATCCGGCACAACCTCTCGCGGCGGATCGGCCAAACCTATCAATCCCAAGAGCCTCATCTGATTTTCATCAAGGCCTTTGGGGATATCATTCATATCGTCGTTTATTGCCACGGCTATAACCCTGTAACCTTTTGAAGCCATTTCGATTTGGCGGTTTTCTACGGTTTTCATGTCTTCATCATTTAAATGGCATAACGGTATTATTGATTCGGGTGAACCTTTCGCGGCGAGTGTAGGCTTACCATCCAATTCCCATACATGCCCCATCATTTTTGATTCGGAACTGAACGGATACTCGAAGATGAGTTTATGCGAAAATGCATCTTTTATATTCATACCGTTTTTTATTCCGCACTCTATGATGGCTTTTTCCATGGGGTCATAGGATTCCTCTTCGCAGGCTAAAACAGCCCATTCTATGACGCTTACGCCTTTCTCGTCAGTTTTATCATAAAAATCATAAATATCCCTGACTTCCATCTGGTTTTTTGTAAGAGTACCGGTTTTGTCAACACACAAAACAGATATGGCGCCAAGGGTTTCTATAGCAGGTATTCTCCTTACCAAAGCATTTCGTTTAGCCAGCCGCCATGCGCCCATAGCAAGGAAAACAGTCAGAACCACTGGAAATTCCTCCGGTATCATGGCCATCGTTACCGTAATAGCTGAGAGCAGCCCGTCTATGAAACTCTTTTGATGTACGAATGTAACGGCGAATACTAATATAAATAAGCCGATACTTACATAAAGGCTCGCTTTTATCAGTTGCTTCGTCTGCATTTCCAGCGGCGTGGATTGTTCAGGCGCGGCGTTTATGTCGGCACCTATTTTGCCATACTCCGTCTGTAAGCCTATAGCCGTGACCCGCACGATTGCTGAGCCGTTTATCACGGTTGTCCCGGCATAGCAATAATTTTTCTTCCAATATTCTTTTTCATCCGCAGCATCTGTTTCTGCATTCTTCCAGCTTATTTGGGATTCACCCGTTAGGGTGGATTCATCCATGCCAAGGTCATGCATTTCAATGATTTGGCCATCCGCGGACACAATGTCTCCTTCTTTGAGAAGCATTATGTCGCCGACAGTTAATTCATTGCTATCTATGGTTACTAGCTCGTTATTCCTAACGACGGTTATTTTGGGCGACGACAAATCCTTTAGGGCGTCTAAAGTCTTATCTGTCCGCCATTCTTGGAAAAAGCTTATGCCTGTCACCACCGCGACAAAAAACATCATTATAATACCGTCTCTGTATTCTCCCAGAAAGAAATAAATGAACGCCGTGCCAAAAAGCAGTGCCAGCATCGGCTCCTTAAATACGGATAAAATGCGTGAAAGCAATGTTTTCTTCTTTTTAGGTACCAACTCATTCTTCCCGTATTTTAACTGCAAATCCATAACTTCATCGTCAGTGAGTCCGGTGTAATCTCCTTCAAAACCGTTTATCTTTGCCATTATTATCCTCCAGCCTGAATTATTCTATTGATATCAATTGATAGCAAAAGCATTACGATATATTATATGCTTATGCTTTAGAAAATGCAATATATAGCGCAAAAAAATTAAGCTATCGCAGAATTGTTATCAATTATCGTTATTAATTGATAACAAAACACATATACATTTGATATTCTTTAGTAACTGAAGAGCTTATTTAGATTACCATTGGGACAATGACATCTAAATTCATAAGATGAATCCAAACTGCATGATGTAAATGAAGTGATATGAAGTCGAAGAATGCCTTGAAGGCGACCTTGCGTCGCTACAGGCTTGACATATATATCGAGCCTGTAGCAGGCGTAGGCTTTTTATCCTTGCCAAAAAGTGAGGGAGGTAGATTATTGCATAAAATGGAGTCAATCTATTGGAGTTATGTATAAATATTATAATATTAGACTATTTATTGTAAATTCTATTATCGAAAATAACACAACCACAAACCAATCCCCATATCCCAGAGCATATGTCTTAAAGATAGCGGATAAAAATGGTATATAGATCACTGCTATAGTCAGTACTAAAGAGGCTAAATTGGCCAATATGAGATATGGGTTGCTGAAGAAACCTACTTCAAATATATTGCTTGTTTCCGATTTGCTTTCAAAAGAGTAGATGAGTTCGGCGATGACCAAGGTGATGAAAGCCACTGTTCTAGCCTTTGCAATATTTCCACCTGAAGTATATAGCATGACCATAAAAGCAGCTAAAGAGCTGGCTCCGATCAAAAAACCCGATAGGGCGATACTGGTGCCCAATCCTCTGGAGAAAATGCCTTCATCTCCTTTGCGGGGAGGCCTGTTCATAATGCCTTTATCCGGCGGTTCTACACCCAGCGCTAAAGCGGGCAATCCATCAGTTACCAGGTTTACCCATAATATTTGGATAGGAACCAATGGTATGGGCATACCCCAGAATGCCGCCGCGGCCATCATTAAGATTTCTCCTAAATTACAGGATAGAAGATAACGTATAAATTTTCTGATATTATCATATATTATGCGGCCTTCCTCGATAGCGTTGACTATGGTAGAAAAGTTATCATCCAATAATACCATTTCAGAAGCTTCTTTGGCTACATCGGTTCCGCTTTTGCCCATAGCTATGCCTATATTGGCCTCTTTTAGAGCCGGAGCGTCGTTTACGCCATCGCCGGTCATGGCTACGATATTACGCCTGCTTTTATAGGCGCGCACGATCTTGAGTTTGTGTTTTGGCGTTACCCTTGCGAAGACCGTTATATCAGAAACTTTATTTTCTAAATCCTTATCGGACATCTCTTCTATTTGATCGCCTGTGAGGACATTATTCTCTTTGGCGTTCATGCCCAATTCCCTGGCTATTGCCATAGCGGTGTTTTTGTGATCGCCGGTAATGATCACGGGTTTGATCCCAGCACCATAACAGTTTTTTATAGATTTGATAGCCTCAGCCTTCGGAGGATCGATCATGCCTTCTAGACCGACGAATATAAGGTTCTCTTCTATCGCCGGGCTTAGCTTACTTTTGGGCGAAAAATCTATTTTTTTATAGGCAAAGGCTAATACCCTCAGAGCTTGGCCGGCCAGCCTGTCGTTTATATTCAACAAGGTTCTCTTTTGAGTGCCGGTCAGCATTGAAACGCCGCTAGCGTCTAACTTTTGCGCGCAAATATTTATGATTTTGTCCGGCGCGCCTTTTACTAAGAGGTAGTAGCCATTCCTTTCCTTGTATATCACGCTCATTCGTTTTCTATCCGAGTCAAAAGGGATCTCGGCTATACGCGCAAAATGGCCTGCGGTTTTTTGGTCTATTCCGGCTTTTTTAGATGCGATCAAAACAGCCGCGTCGGTCGGGTCGCCGGAAATCTCGCCGTTTTTATATTCGGCGTTGTTGCACAGCGCGCCTATCATGAGTAATGTCTGAAGAGGCGTATAGTTGTTGGGGTTTATAGGACCTTTATCGGTTAAAAAGCCTCCCTTGATGTCATAGCCGCTGCCTGTGACATCGATCATAGTATCACCCGCGAATATCTTCTTTACGGTCATTTTGTTTTCTGTAAGCGTGCCAGTTTTATCTGAGCATATTACATTTATGCTTCCCAATGTTTCTACCGCCGATAACTTGCGTATTAAGACGTTGCGCTTTAACATCCGCTGAACGCCTATGGCTAAAGAGACCGTCACTATAGCCGGTAAACCCTCCGGTATGGCTGCTACGGCCAGGCTTACGCCGAACAGGAACATATTGTATACAGGTTCTCCGTGGTATATACCGGCGACGGTAATCAATGCGCATACGCCAAGGCATATTAATACGAGTTCACGGCCTATCCGGTCCAAACGTTTTTGAAGGGGGGTGGGTTCTTTATCGACGTTTTGCAGTAAATCAGCTATGCCGCCCATCTCGGTCTGCATACCTGTTTTAAGAACGATGGCTTTGCCCCTGCCCATAGTCAGAGTCGTGCCCATAAAGAGCTTATGTTCTTTTGTAATGGTTTCTGCTATTTGATTTGTTTTGATAGGTATTTTTTCTACGGGTACAGATTCGCCGGTTAATATGGACTCATCGGCCTGTACATTGACAGCTTCAATTAAGGCGCAGTCGGCCGGGACCCTACTGCCGGTTTCTAATATGATTATATCTCCGGGTACTACTTCTCTGGCCGGGATATTTTTTACTGAGCTATCCCTCAGCACTGAAGCATGAGGGGCGGATAGGTCGGTTAACGCCTCCATGGATTTCTCAGCCCGGTATTCCTGAATAAATCCTAAAAAGGCATTCATGACGATGATTATAACTATTGTGACTGCATCGGCTATTTCGCCGAGAAAGTAGGAGATCAATGTGGCTGCCAGCAGGACCATTGTGATGAAGTCCTTAAATTGGTCTAAAAATAATGACAGCACTGATATTTTTTTCGTTTTTGTTAACTCATTGGGACCGTATCTTTTTAACCGCTGTTCCGCTTCTTTTTGCGATAGGCCATTGAAAAGCCTTATCTGCAGGTCGTTATTCGAAAAAATCCTTTCTTCTCTTATCATAAGCATGCTCCTTTCGTGGACTAGCATATATAGATTTATATGAAGATAAACCAACGAATATAACCTGAATATAATAGGAGTTTTGTGCTGATATCCTTTTGACCTCGCCCTAGATGCGATAAGGTAGGGGGTCTTTGATTGTAACACTATATAATCATTATAAATATAATGTGAATATGATTATGTTGTTGGAGGAATACAGATGCATTTGTTATCTTCATTGCTATTTGCTTTTTCTGTAACTATCGATAGCTTCGTCGTAGGAGTGGCATATGGGATAAAGAAAATAAGAATTTCTTTGCTTAGTAATTTCTTAATTGCTTTAATATCGAGTTTCGGAACGTTTCTGGCCATGTCCGTAGGCTTGTTGATAGCGGCGCTCATGCCTTCAGCTATAGGCAATGCGTTAGGCGGTATTATACTTATTGTGATAGGCTTACTTTCCATATTGGATTATTTCAAAAAAAGGTGCGAGAAACGAAAAGAAGATATAGATGACGCCGCTGATTTGATAGGTTGTACAGACATTTTAGACAATCCGGAAAAAGCGGATGCTGATAGTTCGGGTGATATTGATACAAAAGAAGCTGTAACCTTGGCTTTTGCGTTAACTATAAATAACTTAATCGTTGGTATAGGGGCAAGTATAAGTGCTCTCAATATTATTTTTACTACATTTTGCACATTTGTTCTTAGCATAGTGATGATTGCGTTCGGAGGCCTAATTGGTAGACATTATTTAACCAAGGCTCTTGGCGAATATGCATTGCTTGTGTCAGGAATAATAATTATTGCTTTAGGCTTGTATGAGATATTTATATGAATTATATGCTTTTCGGCTTCTTTTACCATGCTCAATCGATTCATAACTTTTCGAACTTTGTACCATCTTTTATTGTCTTTATTTATATAGAGCAATAACAGATGCGTGTGTGAAGATGAGTGACAGATACAGAATAACCGGTAAGAAATCGTAACGGCGATAATCGGAATATTCCGATGCTATAGATTCAGAAACAAGAGCTATAATAAACGAAAGGATATCTACTCGCTCCACTCGAACAGGCTAACGGCCGCAATTCGCATCCGTGTTCAGGCGGCCTGCCTCCGACATCCATGCCTTCGGCCACGCCTGTTCAACGTTGCGCTCGCAGAGCGTACAGCAAAACGTTCTAAGACCGGCTTCAGGCTATTTGCTTACGCGGCTGGTCGGGCGTCCATGCCTGACCTACGCTTGCTCTACGCTGCACTCATTGAGTACGCCTACGCAATATTTCAAGGCGTTCTCAGGCTTTATATCATTTGCATCGCTTAATGTCAGCAGTTCTAATCACATATTACGAATCGCAAATCCAGCTTATTATAGCTTGCATATAAGCAAAGCCGGATATATAATAATATTAACCAAAAGAGGAAAGGCAGGCGATTGCAACATGATCCCGCTTAGAGATACCATCCCCAGCAAACATACACCGATAATGACATGGACTATAATAATAATAAACGCCATAGTATTTCTATACCAATCCTCATTGCCAGACAGGCAGGCTCTGGCCATTGTATATCAATATGCCTTTATTCCTGCGCGTTTGGCTGAATCCTTAAACAACCCCGCAGCATATATACCATTATTCACAAGCATGTTCATGCATGGCAATTGGATGCATATAATAAGCAACATGTGGTCTCTGTGGTTATTCGGCGATAATGTAGAGGATAAAATGGGAGCCATGCGATTTCTTATATTTTACATATTATGCGGCTTAATAGCCGGTTTGGCTCATTTCCTCTCTGGCCCCAATTCTACCGTGCCTACGCTTGGCGCATCAGGAGCTATAGCCGGGGTAATGGGAGCATATTTTGTGCTGTTCCCTCACTCAAGGATCATCACCTTGATACCTTTCATAATACCGTTTTTTATATATGTTCCATCCGCTGTATTCTTTGGGACGACGAATATTGGCCATGGTAATTTTATATTTCAAAAGGAGGTATAGAGTATGTTCTTTGATTTACTGTTTCTATTCATAGTAATCTCGGCTTTACAGCCAGTAATGAAACAAAAGATGTTGGAAGCTTCCAGGCAAAGATTAATATATGACATAGAAAAAAAGCATAACTCTAGAGTCATAGCTATGATACATCGCCAGGAAACCATGAGTATACTGGGCTTTCCAGTAATGCGCTACATAGACATAGACGACTCCGAAAGGGTTATACGGGCTATACAGATGACCGATCCGGATTTGCCGATAGACCTCATATTGCATACTCCCGGCGGGGTGGCTTTAGCCGCTGTTCAAATAGCCCGTGCTCTCAAGAAGCATCCCGGTAAAACAACCGTATATGTACCCCATTATGCCATGTCAGGCGGCACGCTTATTGCCCTGGCTGCTGATGAAATAATAATGGGCGAGCAATCGGTATTGGGGCCAGTCGACCCGCAGATAGGGCAATATCCGGCGCCATCCATCATCAATGTGCTGAAACAAAAACCGCTATCGGCCATCGATGACCAGACCCTCATACTTGCCAATATAGCAGAAAAAGCCATAAATCAGTTAGAAGGCAGTATAATAGACATTCTGCCTGATCAATACTCCAAGGATGATAAGCAACGTATAGCCAAAATATTGACACAGGGCAATTGGACGCATGACTTTCCTATCACAGTTGACGTTGCTAAAAGCCTTGGGCTAAATGTAAATACCAATATGCCAAAGGAAATATACCAGCTCATGAATCTGTATCCGCAGCCGGTACGCCAGACACCTACTGTGGAGTATCTGCCCGGTTATCGCGGCGAACGAGAAAATACTGAAAAATAATTTCAGGCATCATAAAGCTGAACCCCAGCAATTTTTGATTGCTGGGGTTCAGCTTTAAAACCAGCTTTGGATATGTGCTGAGATGTCAATACCCCATCTCAGTCACTTGCAGGGCACACTTTTAACTCATATTAGTATTGCTCGTTCAACTTGCTTATCAGCATGTTCATCATATCTTCGGTGAACATACCGCCGGAAAATGCCACCAACGCCCTCAGAGGTGTATACTTCATCATATCATCGGACGGCTCATTTCCTTCTCCCATAGGTATATTAAACTGCGCAGCAAGTTGTTTTATTACCTCAGCCCCGTGCGGGTCTGCCATTATATCCCCCAATAATGAATTTCTATGATAGTATTTCTTTACAGGCACCGTAGAATTTACCTTTACAGTTTCCTTGAGAACTATATCCTTTGAAGATTTACCTATTAATATCTCGAAATCGCCGCTTTCCACGTGCCAGTCCTTTATATCGGTATTATAATAGGCAAATGCCCTTTTATCCAGCATAAATTCGACTTCTTTTTCTTCTCCGGGCTCAAGCTCTACCTTGTAAAAACCCTTTAGCTCTTTTACAGGCCTTATAACGCTGCTCTCTGCGTCTTGCACATATAGTTGAATTATCTCTTTGCCTGCCACTTCCCCGACATTCTTTACCTTCACTTTTACCGTAATCGTCTCGGTATCATTGACCTCTTTTTTATCGACCGACATATCATTATATTCAAAGCTTGTGTAGCTCAACCCATATCCGAATGGGAAAAGCGGCTCTATCTGCTTAACATCATAATACCTGTAACCGACAAACAACCCTTCTCTATACTCTACCCTGTCGCCTTCTCCCGGAAAGTTCAAATACGAAGGATTATGGCATAATTTTTGCGGGAAGGTTTCGGCCAATTTGCCACACGGATTGGCATAACCGAACAGTATATCCGCTATAGCCCCCCCAAAGGCCTGCCCTCCCAGATAAGCCTCTATCAAGCCCTTTACATTGCTTAACCACGGCATCTCCACAGGTGCACCGTTGCTCAATACAACAATGGTATTGGCCTGCACCTCCGATACGATCTCTATAAGT
>NZ_JAIHAU010000045.1 GCF_020054945.1 Mahella sp. | reverse complement strand
CACAATTTTATGCAAAGCTTTTATCTGGGCCGGTGGGTGTATTACACCCACCGGCTGCCCAGCGGCGAGCGTCAATCCAAGGTTCCACTATAATTATCTATGTAATACTTTTTTAAGCTCACAGTGACATTTTTGTCGAACAAAATTGAACCTTTTTATATGACATTTTTATAGGCTATTGACAGAGATTTTTGTGAAAAACCGGACCGCGCCTGACTCCTGTTTGAAAACAGAAGAATGCGGCGCGGCGATCTTCAAATGGACGCATTTCATCAATGGCCATCTTGTAGCGGTCGATTTTTTCATATATCGTCATCAATAACCACCTTTCCTTTAGTATGTAACTTTCTCACCAGATGGCATTATAAAAGAACCCTCATATTTGCATCCGGCCGCTTCGGCGATTTTTTTCAACTCGTCGACGGTGAAACTTTCCCGCTTCATTTTTTGACTAAAGGCCTGCGGACTTCTACCGGATAGTCGTCCGAGTTCAGAAACACTTATCCCAAGCTTAACACATAAAATTTTTACCTGCTCGGAAACAGACATATCACCACTCCTTTCGATATTCTTATTAATAATATTTAACCGTTGAAGGAAATATGAGCTCATATAATCCCAATAATATGGTTTGGGAGTATCTACCGGATGACCGTAAATCATCCGACTATGGGTGGATGATTAGCGCGATGCTATATCTATACTTATTTGGCCAGAAGCGCATGATTTCACCTGAAAGATGAGGTCATGCGCTTTTATATTCACTTGGCGATAAAAATAATATTGAGGAGGAGAAGGTTTTGGATCGTTATTTTAAGCTAAAAGAGAATGGCACCGATGTGCGCACAGAGATTATAGCCGGCATCACAACATTCATCACGATGGCCTACATAATCTTTGTCAACCCGATGATACTGGCTCAGTCCGGTATGAATTCCCAAGGCCTTTTGGGTGCCGCAGTAGGCGAAGCGGGGCTCAATGTTTCCAATGATCCGGTCATAGCCGCAGTATTTGTGGCTACTATATTATCGGCTGTTATAGGCACCATGATAATGGGCCTTGTAGCCAATGTGCCATTTGCTTTGGCGGCCGGTATGGGCATGAACGCATTCTTCACTTTCTATGTCGTGCTTACTGTCGGTTACACGTGGCAGCAGGCATTGGCCATAGTCTTTATTTGTGGTATCATCAATATAATTATCACCGTTACAAAACTCCGAGTAATGATAGTCGACTCTATTCCCGATTCGCTCAAAAACGCCATAGGCGCCGGCATAGGCCTCTTTATAGCCCTTATAGGCTTCAAAGAAGGCGGTCTGGTAGCTTCATCGCCGGATACGCTTGTAGCCATGGGCAGTCTTAAGGATCCCAAAGTTGTATTAACCGCCATAGGCCTTATCATAACCGGCATACTTATGGTAAGAAAGGTGAAAGGCTCCATATTGTTGGGCATTATACTCACCACTGTCATAGGTGTTTTCATGCAAACGGTGCTCGATCTTAAGATGGATATATTTTTGCCTGAAAGCTTCAGGATATTCTCTTTACCGCCAAGCTTGGAGCCTACCTTATTTAAGCTGGATTTCAATGGCTTGTTTACAGCAGGTACTGGCATCGGCGCCGGTATCGTGTCGGCTTTGGCCATAATAATGTCTTTCAGCTTGGTGGATACCTTTGATACCATTGGTACGTTTATAGGCACCGGTCGTAAAACCGGTATATTCGATGAGAAAAACGATAAACCCGGCAAAGGGCGTTTCCCGAGGAAACTGGACAAGGCATTATTTGCTGATTCTATAGCCACATCGATAGGTGCGCTTGTGGGCACCAGCAATGTTACCACATATGTTGAGAGCGCTGCCGGCATAAGCGAGGGTGGCAAAACGGGGCTTACATCGGTGGTGACGGCCATATGCTTCATACTAGCATTGTTTCTGTCGCCCGTTGTCGGCATTGTGTCGGCTCAGGCCACTGCTCCGGCCCTCATAATAGTGGGCGTGCTCATGATAGGTGCCATTATGAAGATAAACTTTGATGATTTCACCGAAGCCCTTCCGGCCTTCTTTACATTGGTCATGATGCCGTTTACCTACAGCATAGCCAACGGTATAGCGGCCGGCTTCATATTCTATACGCTGATCAAGATAGTTACCGGCAAGGCTAAAGAGGTGCATCCGATAATGTATGTCTTTACCGTGCTGTTTATATTGAAATTCGCCTTGCAGGTATGAATAAATTGAGCGAAAATCCGGATAGAATATTGTGCTATCCGGATTTCGTTTTTGAGGAGGTAGTTTTCATAAAATGCCAAGGGTTGCATGGATTATGGGCAGCGATTCCGATCTGCCCGCGTTGACCAAAGGAATAAAGCTTTTGAAGGATTTCGGCGTAGAGGTTGAGGCAGCCGTTATATCGGCCCACCGCACGCCCGATGTTGCCGCGGCGTTTGCTGCCTCGGCGCGCGACCAAGGTTTTGAGGTTATAATAGCCGCTGCCGGTAAGGCGGCGCACTTGGCCGGCGTTATGGCGGCCTATACTACCTTGCCGGTTATAGGCATACCGATGAAATCATCGGCGCTGGAGGGTCTGGACGCATTGTTGTCCACCGTACAGATGCCGCCGGGCGTGCCAGTGGCTGCCGTAGCCATAGACGGCGCTGAAAATGCCGCCATACTGGCGGTACAGATACTGGCCGTAAAGTATGATGAGCTGGCTGATAAACTTAAGGAGTATAAGGAAAATATGGCCAAAGGGGTTATGGCCAAAGATGCTAAAGTAAAACAGGAGGCAAGCAATTTATGAAGAAGTTGGAACAACTATATGAAGGTAAAGCCAAAAAAGTCTATGCCACGGATGATCCCGATTACGTGATAGTGGAATATAAGGACGATGCCACCGCGTTCAACGGCGTAAAGCGCGGTACCATAGTGGGTAAGGGTGTGGTCAATAACAAGGTATCCAATCATTTGTTCAAGATGCTGGAAGGCCGCGGTATACCGACGCATTTCGTACAGGAACTATCCGATCGCGAGACATTGGTCAAAAAGGTCGATATAGTGCCGGTGGAGGTCATAGTGCGCAATATAGCCGCCGGCAGCATATCGCAGCGGTTGGGTATACCCGAAGGCACCGTATTGAAACATACGGTACTAGAATATTCGTATAAGAACGATGAGCTCGGCGACCCGATGATAAACGCTTATCACGTATATGCTATGGGCTTGGCTACGCCGGAAGAGATGAAGGTTATAGACGAGATGGCCTTTAAGGTCAACGATATACTGAGCGATTACTTAAAGGGCATGAATATACGCCTGGTCGATTTCAAGCTGGAATTCGGGCGTTTCCACGGACAGATAATACTGGCCGATGAGATATCGCCTGATACATGCCGCTTCTGGGATATGACCACAAATGAAAAATTGGATAAAGATCGTTTCAGAAGGGATTTGGGCCATGTGGAAGAGGCCTATCAGGAAATACTGAGGCGTCTTATGGGAGGAGAATAAATGACAGCCAAAATAAACGTTACTTTGAAAAAAAGCATAATGGACCCGCAAGGTACGGCCGTAAAAGACGCCGCTCTGTCCATGGGATTCGATGCTGTGGACGATGTGCGCATAGGTAAGCACATAGAAGTGAAAATAAAAGATGGCGTATCCAGAGAAGAAGCCGAGAAACAGGTAGAACTGTTGTGCCAGAAATTATTAGCCAATCCGGTTATGGAGAACTTCTCTTTCGAGATAACGGAGGATTAGCCATGAGATTCGGTATAATAGTATTTCCCGGCTCCAACTGTGACAGCGACTGCTATCATGCGCTGAGGGACGTCATGGGACAGGATGTACGCTATGTATGGCATAAAGAGAGCGATATCTCTGATGTAGACTGCGTTGTGTTGCCGGGAGGATTTTCATACGGCGACTACCTGCGCTGCGGCGCTATAGCTCGATTTTCGCCTGTTATGCAGTCGGTACAGGATTTTGCCGAGATGGGGAAGCCGATTATAGGTATATGCAACGGCTTTCAGATATTGACCGAGGCAGGTCTTTTGCCGGGGGCATTGATACGCAACCGTGAGCTTAAATTCATATGTCAGCCACAGTATATACGCGTGGAGCATAATCGGTCGATGTTTACAAATATGTGCCAAGATAGGCAGGTGCTCAATGTGCCTATAGCTCACGGCGAAGGCAATTATGTGGCCGACGAAGCCACATTGGAGAGGCTGGAAGCCAACGGCCAAGTCATCTTCCGCTATTGCGATGCGCAGGGCGAATGTACAAATGAGGCTAATCCTAATGGATCTATGCACAATATAGCTGGTATAATGAATGAGAAAGGCAATGTGTTGGGCATGATGCCGCATCCCGAGCGCGTGTGCGATCCCATACTGGGTGGTACCGATGGCCGGCTTATATTCGGCTCAATAGTAGAATGGGCGGAGAGGAGGATTGCAAATGCCAAGTAAACAACGGTGGGATGAGGTAGGCCTCACTGAAAATGAATACAGGATGATAATCGATATATTGGGCAGAGAACCTAATGATCTGGAATTAAACCTTTACGGTGTGATGTGGTCGGAACACTGCGGTTATAAGCATTCGCGAGCTATGCTCAAGATGTTTCCGACATCGGGACCGCGAATATTGCAAGGGCCGGGTGAAAATGCCGGTATAGTGGATATAGGCGACGGATTGGCTGTATGCATGAAGGTGGAGAGCCATAACCATCCGTCGGCTTTGGAGCCTTATCAAGGAGCGGCTACCGGCATGGGCGGCATTATACGCGATATATTCACTATGGGCTCGCGGCCTGTGGCCCTTTTGGATTCGCTCAAATTCGGACCGCTGGATAACCCGCGCTCGCGCTATCTTATGGATGGAATTGTGAGCGGTATAGCGGGTTATGGTAACTGCATAGGAATACCTACGGTGGCAGGCGAAGTCGGGTTTGACCCATGCTATACCGGTAATCCGCTGGTAAATGCTATGTGTGTCGGGCTTATACGCCACGATGAGATACAGCGTGGCGCGGCGGCCGGCGTGGGCAACTCGGTTATGATAGTGGGTCATACGACCGGGCGCGATGGCATGGGCGGTGCCAGTTTTGCATCGGTGGAGATCACTGCCGAATCGGAAGAACGTCGATCGGCCGTACAGGTTGGAGATCCTTTTATGGAGAAACTGCTGCTCGAAGCTTGCCTAGAGCTGTTTAAAACAGGATGCGTGGTGGGCATACAGGACATGGGCGCTGCCGGCATAATATCGTCGACGTGCGAAACGGCGGCAAGGGCCGGTACCGGTATAGAGCTGGATGTGGCATTGGTGCCCAAGCGCGAGACCGGCATGACGCCTACCGAGGTTATGATATCCGAGTCGCAGGAGCGCATGCTGGTAATAGTAGAAAAAGGCAGAGAGCAGGAGGTATATGATATATTCGACAAATGGGGGTTGCATGCGGTTGTTATAGGCCATGTCACCGATGACGGCATGCTGCGCGTCTTGGATAATGGCGTAAAGGTTGGCGAGGTGCCGGCCAAGTCGTTGGCCGAAGCGCCGGTGTATCGTCCGGGTTATGAAAAACCGGCTTATATAGATGAACTGGCAGCTTTTGATCCATTGACGCTGCCGCTGCCTGATGATATGAACGATGTGCTGTTGAAGCTTCTGGCTTCGCCCGATATATGCAGCAAGCGCTGGGTATACAGGCAATACGATTATATGGTGCGCACCGATACGGCCTTACCGCCGGGATCAGATGCCGCCGTGGTACGTATAAAAGGAACGCATAAAGCAATAGCGCTTACCATAGACAGCAACGGCAGGTACAGCTATCTTGATCCGTACAAAGGTGGTGCGATAGCAGTAGCTGAGGCAGCGCGCAATATCGTATGCAGTGGTGCTTTGCCCATAGCTATTACCGATTGTCTGAATTTTGGTACTCCGGAAAAGCCGGATATATACTGGCAGTTCAGAGAGTCCATAATGGGAATGGCCGAGGCATGCCGCGCGCTGGATACGCCGGTTATAAGCGGCAACGTGAGCTTTTATAACGAAACCGATCGCGGTGCCATATATCCTACGCCTACGGTGGGTATGGCAGGGGTGATGGAGGACGTAAAGCATATAACCACTCAGGCTTTCAAAAAAGATGGTGATGCTATAGTGCTGTTGGGCGAGACAAAGGAAGAACTTGGGGCCAGTCAGTTCCTCAATATTATATATGGGATGCAAAAGGGTAAAGTGCCCGATATAAACCTCGAAAAAGAAAGCTCGGTGCAAAAAGCCACACTTAAAGCTATTCAGGAGGGCATCATATCATCAGCCCACGACTGCAGCGATGGTGGACTTGCTATAGCTCTGGCTGAGAGCTGCATAAGCGGTAGAAAAGGTGCTTATGTAAACCTTAAATTTGGTATCCGTACAGATGCTTTGCTTTTCGGCGAGAGCCAGTCTAGAATATTAATATCATTAAAGCCAGAATATCTGGATAAACTTTTCGTCATATGCGAGAGCTTTGGAGTGCCTTGCCAAGTGATAGGCACGGTTTATGGCGATAGGCTTAACGTAGATGTAAATGGTAACAAGGTTGTACAATTGCCTGTAGAGGAGATGAAAGATAAATGGGAGGGCACTATACCGGCTTACATGAATCGCAGATAACTGGCTTACGTGAGGAATGCGGGGTTTTCGGTGTATATTTGTCTGATTGCGAAGCAGACGTATCGCCTATGATATATTACGGCTTGTATGCCTTGCAGCATAGAGGGCAGGAAAGCGCCGGCATAGCTGTGACTGATGGATTAAGGCTTCGCTATTTTAAGGATATGGGTCTTGTTTCGGAGGTATTTGATCCGAAAATTTTGAGCCAGCTTAAAGGTTATGCCGGCATAGGTCACGTAAGATATTCTACCACTGGTTCGAGTTATGTAGCTAACGCTCAGCCCTTGGTAGTGCGCTATAAAGGTGGCGATATGGCCCTGGCCCACAATGGAAACCTTGTAAATGCGGTTTCTCTGCGCGGCGAGTTAGAAGCTCAAGGAGCTATATTTCAGACTACATCGGATACCGAGGTTATAGCCAATCTTATATCGCGCGCCGAGGGTGATGATATAAAAGATGTTGTAAGTCAGGCTATGCGCCAAATAAACGGGTCATATGCTGTTGTCATACTGACCGCTGATGCTGTTATAGGCGTGCGCGATCCGTACGGCATACGCCCTTTGTGCCTTGGCCAACTCGGCGATGGTTACGTATTAGCGTCGGAAAGCTGTGCTTTAGATGCCATCGGTGCTGAATTTATACGTGATATAAAACCGGGTGAAGGGATAGCTATAAGCAAGAATGGATTGGAATCCTTCAAAATAATGGATAGCCCTAAGAGGGCTCTGTGTTCATTTGAATTCGTATACCTTGCCCGCACCGATAGTGTTATAGATGGTGCCAGCGTGTATAGGGCCAGAATAAACGCCGGCCACATGCTGGCTATGGAGCACCCGGTGCAGGCCGATATGGTCATAGGTGTGCCCGACTCAGGCACTACAGCAGCCATAGGATATGCTCAGCAATCCGGTATACCGTTTGGAGAAGGCCTTATAAAAAACCGGTATGTGGGCCGCACATTTATACAGCCTGAGCAGAAGATGCGCGAGGAAGGCGTAAAGGTCAAGCTAAACGCATTGAGGGAGACCGTGAAAGGTAAGCGCATAGTGATGGTCGATGACTCCATAGTGCGCGGTACCACCAGCCGTCAGATAGTGGACATGTTAAAGGAAGCCGGAGCTATCGAGGTTCATATGCGTATAAGCTCGCCACCGGTGCAGTATCCGTGCTATTTTGGTATAGACACACCTTCACGCCAGCATCTAATAGGAGCCACGCATAGCGTAAAGGAGATAAGTGAAATAATAGGGGCGGATAGCCTTGGTTACCTGAGCATGGACGGACTGGTGCGCTCGATAGCTGAAACTGTAGGCAGCGATGAATTCGATGCTTTGTCCAATCCTTACTGCATGGCGTGCTTTGATGGGCGCTATCCTATGGAAGTATCCTGTGAAGCGCAAAAAAGCCTTTTCGAAAGGCACTAGGAGGTAGATATTGTGATAGATTACAAGGATGCCGGGGTAGATGTAAATGCTGGCTATGAAACAGTACGCCTTATAAAGCAGCACGCCGCACGTACCTTTATACCCGGGGTTATCGGAGATATAGGCAGTTTCAGCGGCCTGTTTGCTATAGATAAAGATGCGTATAAAGAGCCTGTACTGGTATCGGGGGCGGATGGCGTGGGCACCAAGCTCAAGATTGCCTTTGCGCTGGACAAGCACGATACGGTGGGTATAGACTGCGTGGCCATGTGTGTCAACGATATACTGTGCCAAGGCGCCAAACCATTATTTTTCCTCGATTACCTGGCCACCGGCAAGCTCGAACCGGCAAAAGCCGCCGAGGTGGTAAAGGGTGTGGCTGACGGTTGCGTCGAGGCAGGCTGCGCTCTCATAGGCGGTGAAACGGCCGAGATGCCGGATATGTACCCGGAAGGCGAGTATGATCTTGCAGGCTTTGCGGTGGGGATGATTGACAAAGACAATATAATCACCGGGCAGCGCATAGAAAAAGGAGATGCTCTAATAGGCCTTTCTTCTTCCGGCCTGCATAGCAACGGATTTTCACTGGTGCGCCGTCTGCTTATGGATAAGCTGGGGGAATACAATCACGAATTGGGCTGTGCTTTCGGCGAGGAGCTCATAAAGCCGACGCGCATATATGTAAAGCCGGTACTGGATGCATTAAAGGCATTTGATATAAAGGGCATGGCTCATATAACGGGTGGCGGGTTTATAGAGAATATACCTCGTATGCTGAATGAAGGCCTCATGGCTGTCATAGACCGCAATGCGTGGGAAAGGCCGCCCATGTTTCAAATATTGCAGCACCTGTCCGGATTGGACGACACCTCGATGTTCAATACATTTAACATGGGTATAGGCCTGGTAATGGCGCTGCCGCCGGATCAGGCTGATGATGCCGCGGCTTTCTTCAAAAGCGCAGGCTACCCGGCGCATATAATAGGCAGCATAGAAGAAGGCCCGGAAGGGATAAGGCTATGAAAAAGCGTATAGGCGTGCTGGTATCGGGCGGCGGTACCAACCTGCAGGCCATCTTGGACAAGATAAACGAAGGATATATAGATGCTGAAGTAGCGGCAGTCATATCCAACAGAAAGGATGCATATGCCCTCGAACGGGCCAGGGCCGCCGGCATAGACGCCAGGTATGTGGCGCGTAAGGATTATGAGAGCGATGAGCAGCGCGATTATGCTATGATGCGGATACTGGGGGATCATGCCGTAGACCTTGTGGTGTTGGCGGGATACCTCGGTATACTGAGCAAACCGTTCATAGACGCATACCGCTTGCGCATCATAAACGTTCATCCCTCGCTTATACCGGCCTTTTGTGGCAAGGGCTTCTATGGGCATCACGTGCATCAGGCGGCGCTGGACTATGGTGTCAAAGTAAGCGGAGCTACTGTCCATTTTGTCGATGAGGGCATAGATGCCGGCCCTATAATATTGCAAAAGGCGGTAGAGGTGAAAGATGACGATACCGCAGATACACTGGCTGCACGGGTGCTCGAGGTAGAGCACGAGCTTTTGCCCAGGGCCGTCAAATTATTTCTCGAAGGCCGCTTATCGGTTAGCGGCCGCCATGTACGCATAATATGATTAGGAAGGATGATATATATGATAAAACGAGCGCTTGTAAGTGTATCGGATAAGACCGGTATAGAGGCTTTAGCCGGACGCTTGCACAATATGGGCGTGGAGATTATATCGACCGGCGGTACTGCCAAAGCATTGGAGAAAGCGGGCATACCAGTTACAAACGTGTCGGATGTTACGGGATTTCCGGAGTGTCTGGACGGTCGCGTAAAAACGATGGATCCTCACATACACGCCGGCATACTGGCCATGCGCGATAACCCGCAGCATATGGAGCAGTTGAATAAGCTGGGTATAAAGCCCATAGATATGGTGGTCATAAACCTGTATCCATTCAGGCAGACCATAGCAAAACCCGACGTTACCTTGGCTGAGGCCATAGAGAATATAGACATAGGCGGGCCGACGATGCTGCGCGCGGCTGCTAAAAACTATCAGGATGTGGCAGTGCTGACCGATCCCGCCGATTACGAGGGTGTATTGGCAGAGATAGAGCAGACCGGCGATGTCAGTCGCGAGACCAAATTCCGACTGGCCGCCAAGGTATTCCAATTGACGGCGCATTACGACGCCATGATAGCCCAATATCTAAGGCAACAGCGCGGTGACGCATCATTTGAGCCCGTATTCACGATGACATTTGAAAAAGCCCAGGATATGCGTTATGGTGAGAATCCGCACCAGAGCGCCGTATTCTATAGGGAAATCGGCGACAACACGGGTACGCTGGCGGCTGCAAAGCAGCTTCACGGCAAAGAGCTTTCTTTTAACAACATAAACGATGCCAACGGTGCGCTCATGCTGCTCAAGGAATTCACCGAGCCGACCGTCGTCGCGGCCAAGCATGCCAATCCATGCGGCGTAGCCAGCGCCGATACGATACATGAAGCCTATGTTAAGGCATATGAAGCCGATCCAGTTTCCATATTCGGCGGCATAGTGGCGGCCAACCGCGAGATCGATGAGGCGACGGCGCAGGAGATAAACAAGACCTTTATAGAGATCGTCATGGCGCCATCATATACGCCAGGGGCATTGAAGGTGCTGGAAAGCAAAAAGAACATACGCATATTGGCCATAGATGACATATCGAAGCCGTTGCCGGCCGATGCCCTGGATATGAAGAAGGTGGCAGGCGGCCTGCTGGTGCAGACCATAGATGATCAACTGCTTAACGATGAGGATCTCAAAGTGGTTACCAAGAACAAGCCCACAGATCAGCAGATGGAAGATTTGATATTTGCATGGAAGGTAGTAAAATACACCAAATCCAACGGCATAGCCATAGCCAAAGATAAGCAATCGCTGGGCATAGGCCCGGGCCAGGTAAACCGCATATGGGCGGTGGAGCACGCCATAGCCAGAAGCGGCGACAAAGTAAAAGGAGCGGTGCTGGCTTCCGACGCCTTCTTCCCATTCTCCGACTGCGTTGAAGCTGCAGGCAAGGCAGGTATAGCGGCCATCATACAGCCCGGTGGTTCTATAAGAGATCAGGAATCTATAGACATGGCCGATAAATATGGCATGGCCATGGTGTTCACCGGTATGCGCCATTTCAGGCATTGATGGGGTGAAGGCTTTGAAGTTATTAATAATAGGAAACGGCGGGCGCGAACATGCATTGGCATGGAAAATAGCCCAAAACCCCGCAGTCGATGAAATATACTGCGCACCGGGCAACGGCGGCATATCCGACATCGCTCGATGTATAGATATAAAAGCTACAGATATAGATGGGATAGTGAATTTTGCAAAACAGAACACCATAGATCTAACCGTCGTGGCGCCGGACGACCCACTGGCCATAGGCATGGTGGATGCGCTGGAGGCTGCCGGATGCCGGGCTTTCGGTCCGCGCCGCGATGCCGCAGCCATAGAGGCTAGCAAGGCGTTTGCCAAGGAATTGATGTATAAATACAATATACCAACGGCCGAATATGATGTATTCGACGATTACGATAAAGCTGCGGCATATATAGAGAAATGCCCTGTTCCCATCGTTATAAAGGCCGACGGTCTGGCTCTGGGTAAAGGCGTCACAGTGGCCATGGACAGGCAGGAGGCGCTGGCGGCCTTAAAATCCATTATGTTGGATAAGGTATTCAAAGAAGCGGGCAGCCGAGTGGTCATAGAGCAATACCTGACCGGGCATGAGGTATCGGTGCTGGCCTTTAGCGATGGTAAAACGGTCGTGCCGATGATAAGCGCACAGGACCACAAGCGCGCCTATGACGGCAATAAAGGCCCCAATACCGGCGGCATGGGGGCTATAGCTCCAAGCCCTTATTATACGCCCGATGTAAAACTAAAGGTGGAGCGGGAGATAATATACCCGACCGTAGCGGCGCTGGCTGCAGAAGGCCGACCGTTCAATGGCGTGCTGTACTTCGGCCTGATGCTGACCGATGACGGACCCAAAGTGCTGGAATACAACGCGCGCTTCGGAGATCCGGAGGCTCAGGCGGTACTGCCGCTTCTAAAAAGTGATCTGGTCGATATAATGGAGGCCATAATAGACGAGCGGCTGGATGAAATAGAGATTGAATGGCACGACAAAGCGGCGGCGTGCGTCGTCCTGGCCTCGGGCGGATACCCCGTGCACTATACCACGGGTTATCCTATAACTGGATTGGATGATATAGACGACCCAGACGTCATAGTGTTCCACGCCGGAACGAAGAAGGAAGGCAGTACGTATTATACGGCTGGCGGTCGAGTGCTTGGCGTTACGGCTGTGGCCGATAATCTGGATACGGCTTTGAGCAAGGCGTATGAAAGCGTACAGAAGATAAAATTCAAGGATATGCACTATAGGAAGGATATAGGCAGGGTATGATACCCTGCCTTTTCTTATGCTATGCATATAGGAGCATGAATGATTCCTTAATAGCATAATACTCCTCATATATGATTAGCCTGTAGTAGGTAAATTCGGCATATTATGAAGTACTTCATCTCGATAAAAATTTTCATGCATGATTATGAAACTATTTCACCCTTCTAGCCCTCTTATATATAGAAGAGCGAATTGGAGGTATGAGTTATGCTAATATCAGCTGTATCTCGCGTAAACGCAAAAAAGAGCGGTATCACAACGGCACTCCTCATACACTGCTCAAGTCGCTCCCCAGCGTTGTCCTAGGTGAAGAAAGCAAGAAAAGGAAGGAAATATAAAATTAGTCTAATTTTTTTCCTAATATAACCGATATATAATATGTATAAATTGATAAACATTTAATGAAAAGGAGATGCGGCTGGTGAAAAAGAAAAATTTAAGAAAGCTTTGTAGTCTATTTCTATCTGTATTAGTCATGACTTTTATCCTTATACCAACCGCACAAGCAAAAGAAAATATTGATAAAAAACCTCGGTTTGAAGATTTTATTTCTTCTATTTTTATCCAAGACGATTATCAAAGCTATTTCGCAGACAGTGATACGTTGAATGTTGATCCAAATTCATCTGTTACAATTGGAAATAAGGGTAATATAAATCTCAAAAAGCCCACTACGCATTATGTCAGCAAAGATGAATTGACACCAAGAATAGGTAAACGAATAGCCACCAGAATAATTGTAAATACTTCACTCGATCCGAAAAAAGAAATTAAGAGATCAGAACAATTAAGAGCAACCACAGTAGTTGATAGTAGCTTTTATACTACCTTTACTGATTATTTAACTACTGAAGGGGAAAGCAAGTATGTATATCCGATCAATCTCTCAAACGGACAAGTCCTTCATGCACAACTGGATTTACCAAATTCATCTGAATTGGACTACGATTTGTACTTGTTTGAAGTTGACGGCGAAGGCAATATGACTTTAGTAGATGCTTCAGAATATCCAACATATATTAATGGAATCTCCGGAACCTTGTCTGAAGCTGTTGGTATATACAATACAAATGAAGCCGATAAGACATATGCAGTTTTTGTTCAGTCTTATATAGGATCTAGCATAAGCCAATCTTTCAAACTTCACATTGGTATTAATACGAACACCGACCCTTATGAAGCCGACGAAAATGTAGCAAAAGCAATAAATTTTACTTTAAATCAATCTGGCAGTACTGCGATTAATGTACGGTCATTAAATACCATGTGTGACAATGACTGGTTTACATTTACCGTTCCCAGTGATCCGGACTACAGCAGAGTTGCATTTACATTAGATGAATCCTCAACTGTGATGAGGTATAAAGTTGAAGTATACACCAATTTATCTGATGGTTCAATGGTGAAAGAAATTATGACTGACAATAAAGTTTCTTTAAGTCCAGGACGCTATTATGTGAGAGTTGCCTCGACAGATGGGAATGCAATTACAAGAACAAATTATACGTTAACGGTTTCTCCTGAATATCTTGCAGATGAAATTTATATCACTGAATTTGGCGGTGGCGGATACGCTACATATTATGGAACGACTCTTTACAGAGTGAATGGTAGTAGTACAATAACTGTTAAAGGTGTAGCAGGCGTTAATGGATATGTACTTCCTAATGCTACGATTACTGTAACTGTCTTCAATCCGAATTGGGATCCCACAGATTTAAAATACAGAACTGCGACCGTTACTACTGATGGTCAAGGTATTTTCACTGCGACTGTAAATACATCACCTTCTACGGCAAGTATGTCATGCTTGATAAGTGGAGCAATATCTTTTATGCATTATTATGATATTGGCGGTGTATATGCTGAGAGTGGTAATGCGATCACCGATGTGGTACCTATTTATATATTTGCATATAGTATATATTTAGGATAATGAAAATGTAGAATAACACCTTGAAAAATAAAAATTCTACAGGCGTTATTCTATGTATTTTTAAGATAAAAAAATACTGCATAGAAGAGGAGAAATATAAATGAGCGAAATAATTTTTAATGCCAATGTATCTACTAATCAAATATCAGCTAATCCAATAGATACAAGAAGAAAGGGCAATGAAGATGTTTTAAACAGTGGTTATCACGATGAAGTGTTCATCAGCGATGAGTCAAGGAAATTGTTTCAAGTTCTCAAAGAATATGAGTTTGACGGTCCCCTAAAGCTTGATAAGCAGTTTTTACAGCGAGATTATTATGAACAAAGGAAGTTGGAATTCGCCAAGAGCCTCTCAGAACGGCAGGACATTGCTCCTTTGGAAAATGAGTTTCAAATTCTTGGAGTGAGCTATGTCTTTAAACCCGGATCTCTTGAACAATTTATTTCTGAAAAGCTTGAAGGCAAAGCAGAAAATCCTTCATTACTTGCAAGTGAAATTGCCGAAAATATAAGAGGGACAGTCAGTAATCCAAATGCTACGATTGACGAACGTGCCGTTAATAGAAAGACTGCGTTAAGACTGGCGGAGGAGATCGCACGAAATTATTTCGATAACGTTGATGAAGCAAAGGATTTCTTATCAGTAATTAATGAATATGCTGAAAATGATGTTTTGCGTGAAAAGGGATATGTGGTCTTTGATAATTCCGATATGAAGCCCTTTAAGGAGTATACACTACCAACGGCACCTGAGAATTATATTTGTGGAAGCGCGTTTGCGGAGAAATACGGATATACAAATCTTAGAGAAATTTTCGATGACAGTGCTAAGTATGAGGGATTTATTAATGCCTTGCAAAAAAACGGTGAAAAATGGAAAGAAGATATTGTTAGAAGCTTTGATGAACATGAGCAACTCGTGCAAAAAATCATAGATGAATCCAGCCTTTCACAGTTGAACGAGCAGTATATACAAGATATCATAAGTACATTTTTTAATAATAACAACTAAAATGAATCTGTCTAAATTGACGTCTCTTTAGTTTCTACCAAAGCTAAAGAACGTTTTTATATCAAAAAGTACTGTGGAGAGACGACTTTATAAATATAAACTAGAGTTATCGTTATTGGTTCAGTATAGATAACTTTAAAAATTATATAAGATGTACAAGATTGAATAATACATGTACATAGGGCCATAAAATGCTTGTTGTGAGTTTTTTGTTCTTTACCCCTGAAGCAATTACCTCATTCATCATATATAGACCCTATACCGATCGCCGAGCATAAGAAGCGAGAAGAAATATAAGCAATTATCATAATACCTCCGATTCCTGCTTCTCAGCGGTGCCTGGCAAAAATCTTTTACCTTTCGATGCAATATCAATTTTTTTGTACTTACTGCGAAAAAAGTAACACGACGTGGTTGATATCGGATGGAGTGATGAATGAAGACGGCTGGGTAATCAATAAAGATTGTGAATTGGATCTAATAAGACACGGGGAATATTATGAGGCAGTTGTGAATCTTCAAAAGGGTTGATGCGCTTTATACGTTTCTCATTCCCTGATTTTACTTGGCCGAGTAATTGGTCGTAAGCTGTAAGAATAGTGAGGTGGAAATTGCGTTATGAAAAGGAGAAAGGTAGTTATTGTCTGCATATGTAGTATAGTTGCGATAGCCATTGTGGTTCTAATGGTTAATGCTCTCGCTTTTCGTAACTTTACAACTGGATTACAATTTCCACCTTACAATGAGGTTGATATTAGTGTTAAGCAATACAAGACGGGCGTTAGTATAGAGATGTCAAATGAGGATGAGATAAAACAGATAATTGATTCCCTGCGTTTAATTCAGTATGCGGGTGTAAAGGTTAATCGCTCAATTATAACATCGGAGAATAATGCTTATTCTGTTATTGTGTCATCTGAAACCTATTACTACATCTTTTATGATTATAACGGGTTTGATGATTTTATCGTTCTTGTATACAGCATGTAGCAGAAGTATCAGAGGCGGGCACTCAAAAGAATAATCGTAAACATCTAGGATTATATGTCACAGACAATAAAGCTTATAACGCTGATTGTGTTAGGGCGTATAATATACTGAGAAAGTATCTGTATAGGGTTGGCAAAGCTAATTCAGTAGTAGTGGCGTTGGACACGCTTGGGATGTACCGTGTAATTCACAAATAAATCAAATAATTACGAGAGGCGGTATAAGCTTTTATGAGAAGAATTGTATTTATAATTATGTTAAGCATGGTATTGATTTTATCAGCATGCAGTGACCAGAGCAAAACGGAAAATGATAAACAGTACCTGTTCTATGGCGAAGGACAGCACTGGGTCGTAACTATAAAGTGTAATGGGGCAAACAGCGGCGAGAAAGCCTCAATGACAGCCGCCTATATGAGTAACATTGAAGATTTAAATGGTAAAGATATAAGCTTTAGCTATGGAACGGCAATGGGTACTATAGGTTCGATGCCTGAACATGGTACGGGTAATAAAGGAACATTTTTTGTAGAATTTCAAGATAATTTTCTTTATCCTATACTTGGAAAGCCGAAAGAAAAAGTTTTAGTCATTATAAGCACATACAATAAAAACGATAAAAGCAACTATAGTGAATCTATCGAACTTAAGCAATATATGGAGATAAAAGATTAGATGATAAGCGCGCAGGACCATAAACGCGCCTATGACGGCAATAAAGGGCCTAATACCGGAGGTATGGGCGCTATAGCTCTAAGCCCTTATTATACGCCAAATGTAAAACAGAAGGTGGAGCGAGGGATAATATACCAACCATAATCCTAAGCATTTAAATCTTCCATAAGTTCATTAATGCTATTAAAAGCTTTACTCATATTGCGGTTGTTGTTGACATTACTAATTGCCGCCAATGTTTCGGCATTGGGGTTTTCAATACGAATATCAAAAGGGATACCACCGTAACGGACGGCATATCGGAGAAATATATTCATTATATATACGTATGTTTTATAATAGCGTTATATTTCTAACAAAAAAGCTTGCGATGGTTTCGAGATAAAAATTTTCATGGCTGATTATGAAACTATTTCACCCTTTTAACCCTCTTATATATAGAAGAGCAAATTGGAGATATGAGTTATGCGTGAAAGTGAGGTAAAGTTGTCAGACGACAGACAGATGCTCGGTGTGCACAGTGTTTGTGAAGCTGTAGCCGTTGCCATTGAATATGGAATTATAAGCGATGACCAAATATTGGGAAAATTATTAACAAAAGACTACCCGATCGGATAGTAGACAAATAATAGATCGAGTTGTATTATATTACTGTAAGTAAACGGTATAAATCCACAGGATTTCCTTGAATGGATAGTGGGATGGGTTTGTTTAAGCAGTTCACCGGGCAAAGGGGCTCACTGAGAAGAACTGCTGGGAATTATATTGGTTTGTCTTTACAAATACTATTATGCGATTTGAGGAGTGATAAAATGGAATTTCTAAAAAGATTTATAGCTATATCTATAATAGCGCTAGCGATATTTTTATATTTACCAATTGATAACGGAAAAGCTGCGGATACTCTCGATTATGCTGAATCGAGATCCGTTTATGCATGTACGTGGGTTAATGACGTAGGGGTAATTTTTACTGCGCAAGCCTTAACTGTTAGTGTGGGATATCGCTATCACTATAACTATAGTGGTGGTAATGTTGTAAGTAAAACGGTAACGTCTAGTTCTTTAACTGGTATTGCTCAGGACGGAACAATAAGGCCTTTCCCAATTAATTTACACTTAATGTATATAGATTGGTATAAAAATGGTGGCTTAATCGGACACTTTATTAGCTTTACGCATCCTCCAAGTATTATTGATCCTGACGACTTAGTTGTTAGCGGAGAAAATGGAACGGATTTATTATTCTATGGAACTGACCAGAATATGTATGAAGAAGGCAATGTGTGGATGTATATGCCTGAGTGTATACCAGCTTCTTTTTCTAAAACTGTTATAAATTATTAAATAGGAAGGTGACGATCATGTTGAAAAAAAGAAGTTCCATTATTGTTATAACTATAGTTGTTGTGATATTTATTGCTTTTTTAGCAATAAATACAGGTTTTGCTGAAGATATTTGGTCCTATATTGGGAAACAAGCAGCCTCTATTAGAGGGCAAAAAAGCGATGTAACAATCGCAACTGTAGGCAATACTCGTATAACACAAAAGGATTTAGATTTAGCTATGTTAATGCGCGAGAAGACATATGAACTTCAAAGCAAGGAAATTAAAGAGTCAATATTAAAGGATCCTTCTATTAAGGAGGAATTGCAAAACGTGATGCCAGAACAACCAACCAAAGAAAAAGTGCTTAATTCATTGATAGAAAAAGAAATTTTATACCAAGAAGCTGTAAAAAGAAATTGTGACGTTTCTCTAAATGAAGCCAAAAAATATCTTGAGGATAATAAAAAAACTTATGACGATATATTAAGCGGTAAGCTAACAGTTGTTGATAAAAATGCAGCAGTTGAAGCATATACAAATATGGAAGACTTCGCTAAGGGAATGGGAATGAGTGTAGAAGAATATATGGAGTACCTCGCGCCTACAGTTCAAAAAGAATTATCAATAGCCAAATTACAGCAGTCAATTTTACAATCTGCTTCCATTGATATAAGGGATAACCCTCAAAAAGCTGAAGAGTACTTCAATAAGCAAAAAGAAGAAATTAAAAAGAACTATGATGTCAAATATAGTGAAGACGCTAAGAAGATTCTCGAAAACTAATTGGGGGTTCTATATTGTTTCAGTGTTCCACGTCGGAACAAAAAAAGAAGGCAATACTATTATACGGCAGGCGGTCGAGTGCTTGGCGTTACGGCTGTGGCCGATAACCTGGATGCGGTTTTGGGCAAGGCGTATGAAAGCGTACAGAAGATAAAATTCAAGGATATGCACTATAGGAAGGATAGAGGCAGGGTATGATACCCCGCCTTTTCTTATGCTATGCATATAGGAGCATGAACGATTCGTGACGGTTCATGTATTTCACAGGCTTGGTAACTGATTAGTCTGTAGTAGGTGGATTCGGCATATTATGAAGTACTTCATTTCGGTAAAAATTTTCATGTCTGGTTATGAAACCATTTCACCCTTTTAACCCTCTTATATATAGAAGAGCGAATTGGAGGTATGAGTTATGCGTGAAAGCAAGATAGAGTTATCAGACGAGCAGAGGGAAATGCTCGGTGTGTACAGTGTTTCTGAAGCTGTAGCTATTGCCATTAAAGAGGGAATTATAAGCGATGATCAAATATTGGGGAAATTATTAACAAAAGACTACCCGATCGGGTAGTAGACAAATAATAGATCGAGTAGTATTATATTACTGTAAGCAAACGGTTAGAATAAATCCACAGGATTTCCTTGGATGGATAGTGGGACAGGTTTGTTTAAGCAGTTCATCGGGTAAAGGGAAGAATGCTGATAGGGGGTAGTGCTAATGAGTGGTTGATTAGTTTGATACAAGAATGGGAACAATTGCTTTTTGGTATGCAATGAGCAAGAGCCGTATGCCTCAATAAGGCACGTACGGTTCTGTGAAGGGCAGACACTGGGAGGTGATGCCAAGCGGTGACCTGTCTACTCGACCAATTTCATTATTGATCGAATTTGAAAAAGTCAAGATAGAAAGCTGACATAAAAGGGATGTAATAGGTAAGAATGCGAAGAAAATTTTTTAATCAAGTTTGAAGGACAAGGAGCAGTTTCAGGTAATAAATACCTGGGAATAAAAAATGGGTATATATAGTGAATGCTGGATGTAAAAAGATAAACAGTCGAGCCTTTAACGTAGGTTTCAAGGGCTTTCGGAGTTTCCGAAAGTACTCGAACAACTATTGTTGAGGGCATCGTACAAGGAGCAATTACAAAGCAATATTATGTTAAAACAGTAGAATACGATGTTAAGACTCTTGATGTAAGCACCTCGCGTGAACGAATTTACGATGCAGAAAAATATCAGGTAGCGTTGAGTGGAGGAAGATATTCGTCAGAGTATTATTATGAAGGGTACCTTCCTTGGAATACAAACGCCGTTGCCTATTGGATGTTTTGTGATTTTTGGGGATATGCTTATCCGGAGGTGAAAAGCTATTCATGATGAAAGACGATTTGATTGAATATCTGTGTCCATATTGCGGTTGTAGAATGGAAGAAGGGACATTCAGAAGACGAGGAGGAAATTATTCCTTGCCGATCGGCCAAAAAGCCCCCCTCGCATACTCGCAAAGTTCCTTTGAAGGAAGAGGAGCAATTATGTTACCGCCGGATGCTTTTTCTACAAAACCGCCTACTTGGCCAAAGGCATATGTATGTCGGAATTGCAAAAAGATAATACTATCTTATTGAAAAATCGGGTAGGAGATAGATGATTATTAGGTGAGTACAAGCAAGAACACGCAATTTGGGACGACTTATGATAAAACAGACATCTCTCAGATTACGGTTTCCAGCGATTGCATACAGCTATTGTTTTATGTGCCGGTATCTACTACCGGAATGGCTCCTTTGCAGAAAATTACATTCGATGCTACGAACGAGGTATGTAAAATACGGGTGTTCAATTGCTATACAAAGAAAGTTTTTTTGATCATTTTAGGATAATACATGATTCAAGACAAGACAATGAATATCGGACAGTAGAATACAACTTTGGGAAAAGGCAGGGGATTTATACCCTGCCTTTTTTATACAGCCCTATGGCCTAAACCTATAGACACCTCATTGAGGTTCAGCAGCCCTATGCCGAAGAATATCGCCACGCTTATGTGATCGGCATATCTTGCTATGCCTAGTTTTCCGCCCACATTCAAGCCCATAGCCTTAGGCATAAGCTGGCTCAAAGCCTCGTGGGTAGCTCCGGCTACGGCTCCCTCCTCCAGATGGGATTCGCCTATTATTCCCTCGCGCTTGGCTGCCACTACGGCGCGTTCTATTATCTTAGGTATGGATGATGTAAATTCGCCGCCGTAGTCCACTGCTGCGGCGTCAATACCAATTTGCTTGCATTTGTTTTTAAACTCTGCCTCTTCATTTCTGTCTTTAGTCAGACTTATCCGTATAGCTGCTTTTGCCACATCTTTACTTCCCCATTGTTCCATGGTACAATCCTCATTTTCTTATATTTTATCATAAAGCCTTATTACAAATGTAATTGTATTATATTTTGATAAATGATACAATAGTATTGTTGGAGGTGTATATAATGGCTATAAGATCTGTTAGAGGTGCTATTACCATAGATGCCGACGGTCCCGATGAGGTACGCGATGCCGTACATGAGCTTTTGACCGCTATCGTAGAGGCCAACGGTATAGCTGTGGATGACGTGGTAAGCATGTTATTCAGTTGCACGCCGGACATTTCCTCCATATACCCGGGTGCGCCTGCACGAGATATGGGATTTGTACACTGCGGTATAATGTGTCTGCAGGAGATGGACGTATGGGGTGGTTTGCCGAGTTGTATAAGAGTAATGCTTTTGATAGAGACCGATAAAGCGCAAAAAGATATAGTACATATTTATCTTCGCGATGCTAAACAGTTGCGCCCGGATTTAAGCGGGGAGAATTAGCATATGCTGAATATAGCTATAGATGGACCTGCCGGAGCGGGTAAGAGCACAGTAGCCAAGCTGCTGGCAAAACAGCTTAATATCATATATCTTGATACAGGCGCCATGTATAGGGCTGTAGCTCTAAAGGCAATAGAACAAGGGGTGGACGTGTCAGATACCGACGCACTGAGCGTTTTATTGGAGGACACCGATATAGATATAAGCTATGTGGACGAGCAGCAGCATGTGTTGTTGGATGGGCGCGATGTAACCGACATTATACGGACGCCGGAAGTATCGGATGGTGCATCTAAAGTGGCCGCGATACCTGCGGTGCGCCTTAAGTTAGTTGAACTCCAGCGTCGTATAGCACGCATGCACGATGTTGTGATGGATGGAAGGGATATAGGTACATTTGTGTTGCCGAATGCCAGTGTAAAATTTTATCTTACAGCATCTATAGAAGAGCGTGCCAGAAGGCGCCTGGAGGAGATGCGCGCTAAGGGTTATGAGCATTCGCTGGATGATGTCAAAGACGATATTAAAGCCAGGGATAAAAACGATTTCGAGAGGGAATTTGCTCCTCTTCGGAAGGCTGATGATGCTATTCTCATAGACAGCACGGATAAGACCGTCGATGAAGTGGTGGAGGAGATGTTGTCGTTCATTCAGGCAGCAAACGTTAAGAGAAAAATATAGAGACCGTTCATTATGGATAAAACCGACGCGAGTCGGTTTTTTTTATTGCTGCGGCATAGGACTTAAGACCTATTTTAAAAATTTTTTTACAAAAAGACTGGTAAAATTCCGATGGAAGATATAAAATAGTACATAGAGTGGTACATAGTGGTTTAAAGTGGAGAGTAATGTAGTGAGGTAAACGGATTATGTTTATGGGAGAATACCAGCATACGATCGATCAAAAAGGGCGTTTGATAATACCCTCCAAATTCCGGGACGACTTGGGCGATAGGTTTGTAGCGACCAAGGGTCTGGATAGGTGCCTTTTTGTCTATTCTCCCGATGAATGGTCTAATCTCGAGCAGCGTCTCAAAGCCTTGCCGCTGACCAATAAGGATGCAAGGGCTTTTGTGCGTTTCTTTTTCGCCGGCGCTACTGAATGTGAGATAGATAAGCAAGGTAGGATACTGTTGCCTGCTAATTTGAGGGAATATGCTTCACTGGTTAAGGACGTCGTGCTGGTGGGGGTGCTGACGCGCGTTGAGATATGGAGCAAGGATATCTGGAATGAATACAATGAGCAGGCAAATCTTGACCATGAGTCTATAGCTGAAAGGATGGCCGACTTAGGCATATAATGAACGATTATCATAAACCGGTGTTGGTAAATGAGGTAATGCAATATATGCGTTGCCGGGAAGGCGGCATATATATAGATGGAACGATAGGCGGTGGTGGACATGCATTGGAAATATGCCGCAGGATAGGCGGCCATGGTTTGCTCATAGGCATAGATAAAGACGACCAAGCGCTGGCTCATGCGGCTGAAACGCTAAAAGAGTACAGCGGCTGCGTCAGGTTAATAAAAGGCGATTTCCGGTATATGAAGGCTCTGGTAAATGATATAGGGGTTAACGAAGTGGACGGCGTATTGCTGGATCTCGGAGTATCGTCGCATCAGTTGGATGATGCCGAGAGGGGTTTTAGTTATAATGCGGAAGCCGCGCTGGATATGCGCATGGATAAACAGCAGTTGCTTACGGCTAGAGATGTTGTAAATACATATGATGAAAAAAGGCTTTATGAGATAATAAGAGATTATGGTGAAGAGCGTTGGGCTAAGCGGATAGCTTCTTTCATAGTAAAAGAGCGGCAACGTTATCCTATCGAAACCACAGGCCAGTTGGTAGAAGTGATAAAAAAGGCCATGCCTGCAGCAGCAAGGAGAGAAGGTCCGCATCCGGCTCGGCGTACTTTTCAGGCCATACGCATTGAGGTAAATGACGAATTGAATTCTATAAAAGAGGGACTGATACAAGCGTTAGATTGCCTTAAACCGGGTGGTAGGTTATGTGTCATTTCCTTTCACTCGTTGGAGGACAGGCTGGTGAAAGATACATTTAGACGGTGGCAAAATCCATGTATTTGTCCGCCCGATACACCGGTATGTGTATGCGGCAATAAGCCTGTGGCCGCTATAGTGACTAAAAAACCTGTTATAGCAACGCCTGATGAGGTAGAGTCAAACCCGAGGGCGAGAAGTGCTAAACTAAGAGTGTGCGAAAAATTGTAAGTTATAAACGATGGAGAGGGTGAATAAATATGGTAGTAGCACAGCGGGAATTTTATGAAGAACAAATGCCGAAGCGGCAGCTTGAGCCACGACCCAAGGTCAAAAAGCGAAATAGGATCAAACCTATTTTAATTGTGATGCTCATGTTTATAACATTTAGTGCCTTGGTTTCACGTCATGTCCAAATCATCAATGCAAATTATGAGCTGTTGGACATGAAAAAGGAATTGGCGCAGGTGCAAAAGGTCAACGATGATCTGACACTTCAGCTGACCATGGCCAATAATATCGACAACATAGAGAAGATAGCGCGTACAAAGCTGCACATGCATTATCCGGAACCGTCTCAAACGGCATATATACATATTTCACCCAAGGATGATAAACCAACAGAAGAACAAGCTGTAGCCGAGTCACGCCAGCATAAAAGCCTGTGGGCTATAATATACGGACTATTAGATTGATATGATATTAGGGAGCTGAGGTTATTGGGCAGCATATCGGTAACAGTGAGGAAACGTCTTCTTTGGCTGTTGATAGTAATATTTATATTATTTATTGCACTTATAATACGTTTAGGCTGGCTTCAGATAAAGCAAGGGCCGATATTGCAGCAAAAGGCGTATGACCAATGGGCCAGAGAGATAAGCGTCTCTCCAAAGCGCGGCATTATATATGATAGAAACGGCAGGATATTGGCACAGAGTGCCAGCTCGGAAACTATAATAGTAAGGCCGCTGGATATAGTCGATCCCGAAGGGACGGCAGACAAATTGGCTCCGATAATCAACATGGACCGCGACGAGATATTGAAAATAATAACCGATAAAACCAAATCTGAGAAATGGCTTAAACGGCAGGTGAGCAAGGAAGAGGCCAACGCTGTGCGCCGGCTCGGGCTTAAAGGTATAAAGTTTACAGAGGAAGCCAAACGATATTATCCAAATGAAAATCTGGCCTCGCATATATTGGGCTTTGTAGGCAGAGACGGCCAGGGATTGGATGGCGTGGAGCTCCAATACGATAAATACCTGAAAGGCAAAGAGGGGAAAATAGTCACTCAGACAGACGGCAAGGCCCGAGAGCTGCCTATGAGCCCCGAGCAGTATATCAAACCGCAAGATGGGGATAATGTATATTTGACCATAGATGCCGTAATACAGCATTTCACTGAAAAAGCTGTTGAGCAGGCATTGGCGGATAACAAGGCCAAAAAAGCCATAGGTGTTGTTATGGATCCTAAGACAGGTGAAATCTTGGCTTTGACAAACAAGCCTGATTTTAACCCCAATGGTTTCCCTCCGCCTGAGCTTACGACCGCTAAGAGTATAGAGGAAGCAACGAGAAATGCCGCTGTCAAAGATACATATGAGCCAGGCTCGACGTTTAAGATAATCACATCGGCGGCGGGTCTGGATTCGGGAGCGGTCAAACCGGATGATACATTTTATGACCCGGGCTATAAGATAGTTGCCGGGCAAAAGATAAAATGCTGGCGCTCATACAATCCGCACGGCCATGAGACGTTTGTAGAGGGTGTGCAAAATTCTTGTAACCCTGTGTTCATGGAAGTGGGGGAGAGGATGGGTGTTAACACTTTTTACGATTATATAAACCTATTCGGCTTTGGACAAAAGACCGGTCTGGATCTGCCCGGCGAAGGCCGAGGCTTGCTCCAGAAACAGGATAAAGTAGGGCCTGTGGAGCTGGCTACCATATCATTTGGTCAGGGCATATCGGTAACACCTGTACAATTGGTTACCGCCATATCGGCAGCAGTAAATGGCGGCCAGCTTATAACCCCGCATGTAATGAAGCAGGTGAAGGATAACGATGGGAATATAGTGGTAGATAATAAACCACAGGTAGTCAGACGGGTGATATCCGAGCAAACATCCGAAACGCTGCGCCCTATATTGGAGAGCGTGGTATCAGAAGGAACCGGCAAAGCCGCCTATATAGAAGGTTATAGGATAGGCGGTAAAACCGGCACAGCCGAGACCTACCAAGCAGGCAAGTATATATCCTCCTTCGTGGCATTTGCTCCGGCTGACGATCCGAAGATAGTGGTATTAGTGATAGTACAGGAACCGGACGCCGGTGCATATTTCGGCAGCACGGTGGCCGCACCTGCTGTTAAGAGCATTATATCCGATACGTTCGATTACTGGGGTATAAAACCAAATATAGAGGGGCAACAACCCATCGAAACTATAACCGTTCCCGATGTTAGAAATATGACATTGGAAGAGGCGAGCAAAAAGTTGGATGAGGCAGGTCTTGCTCATGAGATAGCGGGAGAAGGATCGATAGTGGTGGATATGATGCCCAAACCCGACGCCAAAGTACCGTCAAATACAGTAATCATACTATATGCTGAATCACAACAGGCTCTTAGCGAGGGTCAGGGAAATATAGAGGTGCCGGATTTATTTGGATTGTCTATAAGGGAGGCTGAAGAGGAACTGGAGAAAATAGGGCTGAAATTAAAGCAGGGCAAAGGCAGCGGCTTGATTATAGACCAGCGTCCAAGAGCAGGCACCAAGGTCAAAGAGGGCGCTGAGGTGATAGTAAACATGACCGAAGGGGATTAATATTTTATGGAATTGATAAAATTATTAAATGATATAGAGTATTATGCTGTAAACGGAGATGTTCATTTAGATATAAAAAATATATGCTATGATTCGCGAAAGGTCACGCCGGGGTCCTTGTTTGTAGCCATAGAAGGTTTTAAAACCGATGGACATCGCTTTATACGCCAAGCTGTAGACAACGGTGCCGTCGCTGTGGTGGTAACTCGTGATGTTCCCCTACCCGATGGCATATCGGTAGTAAAGGTTGAGGACAGCCGTTTGTCATTGGCTGCCCTATCGCGCGCCTTCTATGATTATCCGGATAAGCGGCTGCGCCTTATAGGTGTGACCGGTACCAACGGCAAGACCAGCGTGACGTATATGGTCAAATCCATATTAGAACAAAGCGGGCGAAAGGTGGGCCTTATAGGCACCATACAGAATATGATAGGCGATGTGGTACTGCATACCGAGCGCACTACGCCTGAATCGTCCGATTTATACTCTTTATTCAGGCAGATGGCCGATGCCGGCATACAGGATGTGGTTATGGAGGTTTCATCGCATTCGCTGGCATTGAACAGGGTAGCCGGCTGCCGATTTGATGTAGGAATATTTACCAATTTAACCGAGGATCATTTGGATTTCCACAGCAATATGGATGATTATTTTGCCGCTAAGCTAAAATTATTTCAAAATAGCGGGCTTATAGCGACCAATGCGGATGATTCCTATGGCGTCAGACTAAAGGACATGTTTGTTTCCAAAACCGTATATACGTATGGAATAGAGCATGAAGCGCACGTGACAGCCTCCGGCATACACAGCGATGCTAAAGGTTCTACTTTTGATATCGATATATGCGGCGACAGAAGGCCGGTTATAATAAATATACCCGGTCGCTTCAGCGTATACAATGCGCTAGCGGCGGCAACGGCATGCTATGCCATGGCCATATCTGCGGATGATATATCGAAAGGCCTGCAAGCGCTCAAGAGCGTACCTGGTCGATTTGAAGTACTGAACACCGATACTGATTTTACAGTTATTATCGATTATGCTCATACGCCCGATGGCCTGGAAAATATACTGAGATCGGTCAAAGATGTAGCCAAAGGCCGCGTAATAGCGTTATTCGGCTGCGGAGGAGACAGAGATGCCGCTAAGCGGCCGATAATGGGTGAAATAGGCGGCAGATATGCCGACTTTTGTATACTGACATCCGATAATCCAAGAAGCGAGGATCCTATGGCTATTATAAAGCAGATTGAGGAAGGCATACGCAAAACTCAATGCCCTTATATAGTTATAGAAAATCGCCGCCAGGCCATAAAATATGGGCTGCGGATGGCGCGAAAAGATGATATACTATTATTAGCCGGTAAAGGCCATGAGACGTATCAGATATTGAAGGACAAGACCATACATTTTGATGAACGCGAGGTAGTTCGCGAGCTATTGGAGGACGAAAAGCGGTGAAGCTTACTATTTCCGAGGTAATAGAAGCCACTGGCGGTCGACTGATTGCCGGTGATAAATGGCGCATTATAAACGGTGTATCCACCGACAGCAGGACTGTGAAGCCTGGTCAATTGTTTATTGCTTTGATAGGGGAACGATATGACGGCCATGACTTTATAGACAGCGCTGTGGCAAATGGAGCGGCGGCGGTGATGCTTAGCAAGGATATGGCAGGTTGGGATATACCGATGATAAAGGTGGAGGATACGCTTGAGGCGCTCAAACGCCTCGCGGCTTATTACAGACGTATGTTTCACCTTACGGTAATTGCCATAACCGGTAGCAGCGGCAAGACGACCACCAAGGAGTTTATATATGCCGTGCTCAGCCAGAAATACAACGTATTGAAAAATCGCGGCAACCTAAATAATCAGATAGGATTGCCGCTTACTGTATTCGATATGAATTCGCATCATCAATATGCCGTATTGGAGATGGGCATGAGCGCATTAGGTGAGATACATGACCTTGTAGACATAGCGCGCCCGCATATAGGGGTCATAACCAATATAGGCCTTTCACACATAGAGAAATTGGGCAGTCAGCAAAATATATTGCGCGCCAAACTCGAATTGTTCGATTTCTTCGGAGACAATGACGTTGCCGTATTAAACGGCGATGATCCGTTGCTGTGCGCCTTACATAATGTCTTGCCATGTCGTGTGTTTTATTTTAGCACACGAGGCAAGGGTGATATCAAGGTTTTGAATATACGGTTTTATAAAAATGGCTATTACTGTTATACGGCGGTGTTGCCCGATGGCCAAAGGGAGGACATATATCTCAATATAGCCGGTTTTCATAATGTGTACAACAGCTTGGCCGCGGTGCTGGTTGGAATAGAGGCAGATGTGCCGTTAAAGCAGATAAAAGCAGGCATAGAAAGCCTTTCCGATACGCCTCAACGTTTGAGGATGTTTGAAATATACCCCGACATACAGCTTATAGACGATACATATAATGCCAATCCCGATTCGATGAGAGCAGCCATAGAAGTGCTATGCGATTTAGACAGCAGCAGAAAAATAGCGGTATTGGGTGATATGCTGGAATTGGGAGAGATAGCCGAAACGGCGCATACCGAATTGGGGCGCACAGTGGCGCAAAAGGAAATAGACGTATTGATAACAGTGGGCAGCATGGCGCGTTTCATAGCCGATGGGGCTGAAGCGTCCGGCATGAACGCACATAATATATATCGGTTTAATTCTAATGATGAAGCCATATCATGGCTGGATGAACATATAACGCATGGCGACGCGATATTGATAAAGGGGTCGCACGGCATGCACATGGATGAAATAGTGAAATACTTGCAAGAGCATAACGAAGGAGCAAAGAATGCATAGCGATATAATATATGCTGTAATAATAGCTTTTATTATATGCCTGATAAGCGGGCCGATAATAATACCTATGCTGAGACGTTGGAAATTTGGGCAGGTCGTGAGGGAAGAAGGCCCCAAAACCCATCTTGCTAAAACAGGCACGCCTACCATGGGTGGAGTATTTATGGTGCCTGCCATTATTATAGCGGCCTTTTTGGCGGCTCAGGGTAATTATGAAATGATGCTGGTGGCTGTGTTGATTACGCTGGGTTATGGCCTTATAGGATTTATAGATGATTTCATAAAGGTGGCGATGAAGCGTTCGCTCGGTTTACGAGCATATCAAAAATTGATAGGCCAGATAGGTATAGCGCTGATATTTGCCATATACGCTGCTAACAACCCTGATATAGGCACAGCGTGGCGTATACCATTTTCTGAAGCCCAATGGGACCTCGGTTGGCTGTTTATACCGATTACAATATTTGTGGTGGTGGGAACGACCAACAGCGTGAACCTTACGGATGGTATCGACGGCCTTGCTGCCAGCGTTACCCTGGTAGTGGCTGCGGCTTTCGCCCTGGTATATAACGCCTTTGATAGCATGGCGAGCGCACAAGGCCAGGCGTATGTGGCGGTGAATATGCACAATATGGCCGTATATGCAGGAGCTGTAGCCGGCGGGTGCCTGGGATTTTTGCTTTTCAATACCCATCCGGCCCAGGTGTTTATGGGTGATACAGGCTCCATGGCATTAGGAGGGGCTGTGGCCGCTATGGCTGTAATATCCAGGTCGCAGCTTTTTCTGATTATAATGGGTGGCATATACGTTGCCGAGGCCGTATCTGTCATATTGCAGGTGGGATATTTTAAGATGACCGGTGGTAAACGCATATTCAAAATGACACCGCTACACCACCATTTTGAGCTGTCAGGCATGCCGGAAGGCAGCTGGACCACTACGCAATCAAAGATTGCTGTGGTCCTACGCTTCAAAAGCCCGCTCAGCATATATGTCAAGCCTTATATCACGTAATGATTGCGTACTTGCAATTTGTTTCGCTTGAGCAAGCCAACAGCGGCAATTCACGTTCATGCCCGACCTACGCTTGCTCTGTGCTGCACTCATAGAGCAGCCTACGCAATATTTCAAGGTGTGCTCCGGCTTTATATTATTAATTGAATGTTTATAGGAGTAGTGGAGAATGGATTTAAGGGATAAACGCATATTGATAATAGGCATGGCCCTGAGCGGTATAGCGGCTGCCAAAGTATTATATCGCCATGGCGCTCATATAATATTAAATGATATAAAAGAACAATGCGAACTCGGCGATGCTTTGAACCAACTGGAAGGCATAAAAGCCGAATACGCTTTCGGGACAGAACCGGACGAATTGTTGGAAAGATGCGATATGGCAATAGTCAGCCCGGGCGTGCCATTGGATAAACCATTTGTAAAAAAAGCCCGATCATTGGGTATAGAATTGATCGGCGAAGTAGAACTGGCTTACAGGTTGTCCGATGCGCCTATAGCGGCTATTACCGGTACTAATGGGAAGACCACTACCACCGCACTGACCGGTCATATATTCAAGCTGGCCGGCATCAACACGTTTGTATGCGGCAATATCGGTACCCCGATGATATCGGCCATAGAACAATACGGGCCGAATGACGTGGTTGTAGCTGAAATAAGCAGCTTTCAATTGGAGAGCATAAAGCGTTTTAAGCCGCGAGTGAGCGCTATATTGAATATAACGGAGGATCATTTGAACCGTCACGGCACATTTGATAACTATATCGCGATCAAAAGCCGGATTTTCATGAATCAGGGACCGGACGATTACGTCGTGCTCAATATGGACAATGAACCATGTCGACAACTGATGGCATTGCCGAAAGCCCATGTACTGCCTTTCAGCCGCAAGCGGGAGTTGGACGAAGGCGCTATGGTAAAAGATGATTACATAATATGCAGGCTTAATGGCAGAGAGGATAAAATATGCCGAGTTGGTGACATAAAAATACCAGGCAAGCACAATCTGGAGAATGCTTTGGCATCGGCTGCCATTGCTTATGCTATGGGCATAGGGCCTGATGTCATAGCGCAAGGTTTGCGTACATTTGAAGGTGTGGAGCACCGCATAGAGTTTGTCGATGAAATAGA
>NZ_JAIHAU010000044.1 GCF_020054945.1 Mahella sp. | reverse complement strand
ATTTTTGACAACAAAAAAAGCGCGTAATTGCGCTGGTTTCAAGGCCGTAAACATATAAATTATTCCGAAATAAACATGGTGTTAACTCCTAAAGACGGGCTCTCGAAAACTAACTGGGAATTCAATAGATTCCTAAAAAAATATTTTTAAAAAAATGCAATTTTTTACGCCATAAGATAGTCTAATATATAAAGAAGAGAACGGGGGATGATATCATAAGAAACGTTAATTCGCCCTTGTCACAGGGAATATATTATGATATAGTATATAAGCGTAATTTATAGAAAAGCATTTTTGGAGCGTTTTATGCAAAAGATATTGATCATAAACGGGCCTAATTTGAACATGTTGGGTATACGGGAGCCTGGTATATACGGCGATGATACGCTGGAAAGCATAACAAAGGGGCTTAAAAGCTTTGCTGAATCTTATGGAATAGAATTGGATGCTTTGCAGTCAAACAGCGAGGGCAATATAATTGATGCTATCCAGGCGGCCTACGGGCGATACGACGGCATTATAATAAATGCTGGTGCTTATACGCATTACAGCTATGCCATAAGGGACGCTATAGCAAGCGTTCATATTCCTACTATAGAAGTTCACATATCGAATATATATAGTAGAGAGGACTTCCGAGAGCATTCGGTTATAGCACCGGTATGCATAGGCCAGATATCGGGATTAGGCCCTATGGCATATAAACTGGCGCTTTATTATTTTATGGAGGCAAATAGCAGTGAGCAGGATAGATAAATTAAGGATTGCCATGTCGCAGAAAGGTATAGACGGGTGCTTGTTGGCTAAACCTCCTAATGTAGCTTACATAAGTGGTTTTACCAATAATGATGCTTATGCCATTATAACAAAGAATAAGCGGTTTTTATTGACGGATTTCCGTTATATAGAGCAAGCACAGCATCAAGCCCAAGGGTTTGAGGTTATGTTAGTAAGCGGCCGTAAATTAATGTCTATGCTCAGCGACGTAATTTATGATAATGATATACATACATTTTGGTTTGAGGATAGCTATGTCACATGCGCATTTTACAATAAATTAAGCGCTGAGCTAGATGGTATAGAGATGATATCTATGGGCGATACTATGGAGCGGCTACGAGCCGTTAAGGATGAGGACGAGATATCGCTCATAAAGCAGGCAGCGGCTATAGCAGATAAAGCGTTCGATGCCGTGCTGGAATATATAAAGCCTGGTATAACTGAGAAACAACTGGCCGCCAGACTGGAGTATATTATAAGGGATAAAGGATGCGAAGGCGTTTCTTTTCCGAGCATTGTTGCATCCGGCCATCATTCCTCGATGCCACACGCTCAGCCATCCGACAAGCCGTTTGAGGTTGGCGATTTTATAACGCTGGATTTCGGCGGTATATATAACGGTTATTGCTCCGATATGACGCGTACCGTTGTTTTGGGGCGCGCATCGCCCGAGCAGCGCCGAATATATGACACAGTGCTTGAAGCTCAGCGGACAGCGCTGGAAGGTATAAAAGCAGGTATGGTATGCAAAGATGCCGATGTTTTAGCCCGTGATTTAATAGCTGCCGAGGGTTATGGCGAGTATTTCGGCCATTCGCTTGGCCACGGCGTAGGGCTGGAGATACATGAGCTTCCCACGCTTTCGCCTGAGGCGAATGATATATTGCAGGTTAATTCGGTGGTGACTGTGGAACCCGGCATATATATACCGGGTGTAGGAGGTGTTCGAATAGAGGACCTCATAACAGTGCGCGATGGTTATATAGACGATTTCACATTATCAACAAAAAAACTGATAGAAATATAAGAATTGAATGGAGGCATGCGTATTATATGATAACAGCAGGAGATTTTAGAAAGGGTATGACGGTGGAGATAGACGGCCAAGTATATACCGTAGTGGATTTTTTACATGTTAAGCCGGGTAAGGGTGCGGCTTTTGTCAGGACAAAGATAAAAAATGTGATTACCGGAGCGGTATTGGAACGCACCTTTAATCCGACCGAAAAGTTCGAACAGGCTCATATAGAGAGGAAGGAAATGCAGTATCTCTATAATGATGGAGAGCTCTATTACTTTATGGATGTCGAGAATTATGAACAATTGCCGCTGAATAGGGATAAAGTCGAAGATGCGTTGAAATTTATAAAAGAGAATATGACTGTTTCTATAAAATTCTACAAAGGAGAGGCCTTCTCGGTTGAACCGCCTAATTTTGTCGAGCTTGAAGTGGTACAAACTGATCCGGGATTTAAGGGTGATACAGCTACAGGTGGTAGTAAACCGGCCACGCTGGAGACGGGGGCGGTTATACAGGTGCCACTATTTGTAAACACCGGCGATAAGATAAGAATAGATACGCGTACCGGCGAATATATGGAGCGCGTCTAGAGCAAAATATAATTATTATTTAACAGGAGGTGCCTTATGGGTGAAGTAAAACAAAAGATATCTTATCTTAGGGGCGTTGTGGAAGGTATTGGTATAAAAGACGATACCAATGAAGGCAAGGTGCTGGATGCCATACTCGATATCTTAGATCAGATAGCCGCAGAGCTTGAAGATATCGGCGAAAGGCAGGATGAAATGAACGAGTATATCAGTGTGATAGATGAAGACTTAGCCGATATCGAAGACGAAATATACGATTATGCTGATGAATATGGCGACGAGGATGATGATACCAATTATATAGAGATAGAATGTCCTAATTGTCATGAAGTGGTGTATATCGATACCGATGTATTCGAGGATGATGAAGAAGATGTTATTTGCCCAAATTGCCATCAGCCTATATACGAATACGAGAGCGATGAGGGAGACGACGAAGATTCAGACGAATAAGGACCTGGTTTGTATCAGGGAATATCGAGCATATAAACAGCGTTTGTCGGTGGTTTAAGCATGCATGTTTAAACCACCGATTTTTTATTCTGTGCCGCTATCTTCAGTCTCGATATCCGCAATGCGGGCAGGAGGAAAAATCAGAGTCATACTCATAACCGCATTTCGGACATGTTTTCTTTTCATTTTCATATTTCTCATGTTTTTCACTTGCCAGCATATATATAATAGTATCTTGATTATCGAGAATTTTGGCCAATGCGAATAGTATTATCGCTGATAAAATACCATTGGCTACGGATGTAACAAATCCGCCAAATGAACCTGCTGTAAACCCTATTATAAGATTGATTATAAAAACTATTGCACCGATAAGATAAAGCGCTGTATTCATCTCAATTTTCCCCATCCTTTACAAATCATTTATTAGTAGTATATCACGATACTGATTTTGTTGGCAAGATATTTACCCTTTCATGCTTATCCGAATTTGAGTAATAATTTGTTCCTCTCGTTAATAAATTATATTAACGAGAGAGGAGGACATGCTTATGATGATAGGCAATGAGATAAACAAAAGGTACGGATGGAAAGAATCGCTCTTGGATTTTATGCCCATGAATATAAGAGCTATGTTGAACCAAATTCCATCGGAATTATCCGATAAGATGGAAGAAATCCGCATGCGCGTCAATAAACCGCTCATGCTCATATCAGCAAATCGCGATTATATGTTGGACGAGGCCGGCCATATATGTAGCGATCCAAAACAGGCCTATAAGGTGAGCAAATTGGATATAGACAAGACATTGCAATTCATGTCGGAGTATTCCCTATACGCTATAGAAGAAGAACTGAGGAACGGGTATATTACGTTGGCCGGAGGATACAGAGTAGGTGTGGTGGGAAAGACAGTAATGGCAGGCTCGGCTATCAGAACCATAAAATACATATCCGGGTTGAATATAAGGATTGGCAGAGAATTAATAGGTGTAGCCGACAAGGTCATGCGGTTTATTATAGACAGCGATGCAAAGCCGTTGCATACGCTGGTAATATCGCCGCCGCAGTGCGGAAAGACCACATTGTTGCGCGATATGGCAAGACAATTCAGCGATGGATGCGGCGCTTGTATCCCCAGGAAGGTGGTAATAGTGGATGAACGTTCCGAGCTGGCCGGCAGTTATATGGGCATAGCACAAAACGACGTGGGCATAAGGACTGATGTGTTGGACGCTTGTCCAAAAGCCGCAGGCATAATGATGGCCATAAGGGCTATGTCGCCCGATGTGATAGTGACCGATGAGATCGGCCGTCAGGAAGACGTATATGCTATAGAGGAGGCATTGAACTCCGGCATCATCGTAGTGGCTTCGGCTCATGGCAAAGATATAAATGATATATCCAACCGCCCCATACTCAAGCAATTGATGGATAAGAGGATATTTCAACGTTATGTCATATTGGGCAGGAGCCTGGGTACGGGCACCATCGAAAGTATATACGACGGATATAACGGCAACGCATTGCTGGCAAAACCGATGAGGTGATAATATGACGCTTAAGCTTATATTATCGGCTGTCATAGTGATAGCGTCAGCTATGATAGGCAATATATACTCTATGAAGTATGCTATTCGTGTGGCGCAATTGAGGCGGCTGCAAACGGCTCTTCAAATGCTGGAAACCGAGGTGATATACAGATATTCGCCCTTGCCGGAGGCTTTTAAGAGCGTGGCGTTATCTATGAAAGGTGAAATACAGTGCATAATGGAGGATACTGCCTCTATGTTGTCCGACCGTAACGGTTATACCATAGACCACGTATGGGAAACAGCTCTGAAACGTTATGCCAAGTCCATGGCGTTGACCAGCGATGATATAGGCATATTGCTTAATTTAGGCAAGACGATGGGTTCTTCCGATGCGGATAATCAGATCAAATATTTCGAGCTCATATTGAACCAGATAAGAGAGCAGGAGAAATCTGCCGAAACTGAAAAAGCGAAAAACCAAAGACTATACAATAATCTTGGTATATTGGGCGGGCTGGGTATAGCTATATTGATATTATAACGGAGGAAAAAATGAGCGTAGATATAGATCTCATATTTAAGATAGCCGCTATAGGTATTCTGGTAGCAATATTGAATCGGGTGCTGGTACAATCGGGCAGAGAAGAGATAGCCATGATGACCACATTAGCGGGGCTTGTAATAGTTCTGCTTATGGTTGTAGATTTGATAAACCAGCTTTTTCAAACCATCAAATCCATATTTCAGTTGTATTAGCGGTGAATAGGGCTTATGGATATCGTTCAAATAGTGTCGATAGGGTTGGTGGCGGCTATATTGGCTATTACTTTGCGCCAGCAGCGCCCGGAGATGGCTCTGATAGTAAGTATTGCCGCAGGCGTGGTAATTTTCTTTATGATAGCCGGAAAGCTGTCTGCAGCCATACAGGCTTTGAATGAGGTCATGCGGAAAGCTCAGTTGAATAATATATACTTCACTACTGTGCTGAAGATTATCGGTATAGCGTATATAACCGAATTCGGTTCGCAAATATGCAAGGATGCCGGCGAAGGGTCTATTGCATCCAAGATAGAACTGGCCGGCAAGGTGCTTATAATGGTACTTGCTTTACCAATCGTATTAGCGGTATTTGATCTGATAAGCAGCGTGATGCAGTGATGAAAGGGTATCTTGGAATGAATAGATTGATGCTCATAATATATATAAGCATAATAATCGTATCGTATATGTTGGCTCCCGTCGCTTATGCCGCTCCTGATGACGAAGGAGCGATGCCGGATGATGACTTGATACAACAACAGCTCGACAATTTGGACATTTCGGAAATAGCTAAATTTTATGAGGATTTTGCGAGCGAAGATTATCCCGATATCGGCACATTGCTGAAGGACATGCTGGGAGGTCGTATACCGTTCGATGTATGGCAGATCATAAAAAAAATTGTTAGCGGTTTATTTAAGGAAGTGTGGCAGAATATAGGACTTATATCTAATGTGCTGATCATCGCTATAGCGAGCGGTATACTCAATCAGCTTCAGAGTTCTTTTGACAGCAAATCGGCTGGCGAAATGGCCTTTTATGCCTGTTATATATTGATAATAATGATGGTTATACAAAGCTTCAATCAAATGATGGGTTATGGGCAAGAGGCCTTGTCCAATATGGTTTTGTTTATGCAGGCATTTGCGCCGACCATGTATACATTGCTGGTGGCATCAGGAGCCGTGAGCAGCTCGGTCATGTTTCAGCCGTTGATGGCGTTACTGGTGGGTATGGTGGGTACTTTTGTAAAGGATGTGGTGCTGCCGCTGCTGTTTTTGTCGGCTATACTCACCCTTGTAAACTATATATCGGACAAGACCCCGCTTGGTAAATTGGCGGATTTATTGAAGAATATATGCTCATGGGCGCTTAAACTGACTTTTATTATATTTTCAGCTATTGTCATAATTCAAGGCATAACAGCGGGCAGTTTTGATAGCGTCTCCTTTAGGACGGCTAAGTTTGCCGTAGATAATTTTGTACCAGTAGTAGGCCGCGCTCTTTCGGATTCAATGGCCACCGTGGTCAGCTATAGCGCGTTGGTTAAAAGTGCCGTAGGCGTGATAGGGCTCATTATCCTTGCATCCATATGCTTATTTCCGGCCATAAAGATCGCGGCCGTGGCACTTGTTTATAAATTTGCGGCCGCTCTTATCGAGCCCATCGCGCAACCGCGCATAAGCCAATGCCTCAATAGCATAGGCGATATACTGATAATGTTGTTTACGCTGGTATTTTCGGTGGCGGTGATATTTTTTATAGCTATAGCAATGCTTATAGGCATAAACAGCCCACAGGCTATACTATAGGAGGGATAAGCAGTGGTTACTCAGTGGTTGAAATCATGGATAAGCGCCATAGTTTCTATAGTGCTTATAACCACCTTTATGGAAATAATATTGCCGGACAGCCAAGTCCGGAAATATATACAGTTCATCATAGGCATTGTAATAATGCTGACCATACTATCGCCGGTTATAACGCTTTTAGGACATGGCGACGAGATGATAAACGACATAAACAATATAAGTTTTGATATGCAGCGCGCCGATTTAAAACAATCTCAACAGATGGTACAGGAGCAGCAATCGAAGTCGGCTATAGAGCTTTATAAAAAACGCTTGCAACAGGGCATAAAGCAGCAGGTCGATGCTTTAGGATATGGAGAAACAGCAAGGGTGGATATAGCGGTGGATGAGGACGAGGATAGCGAAACATTTGGCAGTATCCAATCTATGCATATATATGTGAAACAAGAGAAAGACGGCATTGAACCTGTAGAACCGGTGAATATAGATATATCCGGCAAACCTGAAGAAACGGTGCAAGCCGTTTCAGTGCCATACGCGCAGAACATAAAAACAACCCTCGCGGCTTACTATCAGATTTCGCCGGATGACATCGCTGTATTAACTATAAGTGATTTGCCTTAGAAACGAGGAAACGGTATTATGGACATTTTTTCTAAAACTAAAGAATACTATAGTCGCATAAAGAATATAAAAAATATAGAAATATGGTTGACTATATTGATTATGGCCATTGTGATAAGTTTAGCTGTGTCGGAATTCTCAAAGCCGCCTGCCGATGCCGGCTTGCCCGATGATGCTGAAAACGATATGCCGTCGTCGACAGCAAATTCTGATGATGGGGAAGCCTTGGAGGCAGAACTGGCCGATATATTGTCCAAGGTTGACGGTGTGGGATCGGTATCGGTCATGATAACCTTTGAGTCGGAGGCTGAAAAAGTACCGGCAACGGACGTGCAGCGCAGTACAAAGACGACTGAGGAGAAGGATAATCAAGGGGGTGATCGTACTATTATAGAAGAAACCAATGATTCCAAACACGTGATATTAAATCAACAAGGGGCCAGTCAACCGATGATTATAAAAGAATTGGCCCCGAAGATACGGGGAGTTATAGTGGTGGCAGAAGGCGCTGAGGATGTGTCCGTGCAAGCTGATGTATCCCATGCGGTACAAACCGTGTTGGACGTACCTGCACATAAAGTAACAGTATTTGCTATGAAAAAACAGAATAAAGATTGAATTGGAGTGAGTAGTAATGGTAATATTGAGGAGAAGGACCATTGTTATAGTGTCGCTGGTGGCTTTATTATTCCTAACCGGTTATCTGAATTATTATTATGGCCAGCAATTGGATAATAGAGATGTGGTGCAGACGAATGCCGACGATAAAGCGAGCGATGTAGAACCTGTTGATGCAGACGAGGATATTCAACCGCCATCGACACCTCCGGCAAGCAACGACATAGAGGTTAAAGACGTGCCGACATCTGCTTCGTCGCTGGAGCAACAAGCTATGACTTCGAGCACATCGGCGGCCACATTCTTTATCGAGTACCGGCTAGAACGAGAGAAGGTAAGGAGCCAGGAGATAGATACATTAAAAGAGATACTCACCAATGCCGATATGGATGAGGAATCGAAGGCTGAGGCCGAACAGACGCTATCTGAGCTTATAAAGACCAATGAAACTGAAATGGCTATAGAAAACCTGATAAAAGCCAAGGGATTTAAAGATGCTTTAGCTTTTGTTCATGAAGATTCTACCAATATCATAGTGTCGACGCCTGATAAATTAACGCCTGCCGATGTTGCCAAGATACAGGATGTAGTCATGCAAAGGACGAATCAGCCTGCTGAAAAAATTAAAATTATAGAGCGAAAATAACTTAATAAGGTTGTAAAACACCGAAATCTCTGGTACAATATACATATAAAAGCGATTGGAGGGATCGAGATGGCTGATGTAGATAACGAGAAGATGGAAGGCAATGATGTCCAGACAGCGGGTAATATTCGTATTGCAGATGAAGTAGTTGCCGCTATAGCCGGCGTGGCTGCTGCCAAGGTGGAAAAGGTTACCGATATGAGCGGAGGCTTAGCCAGCGATATAGCAGGCATACTTGGCAGAAAGAATCCTGCAAAAGGCGTAAAGGTTCAGGTCGGTGATAAAGAAACCAGCATAGATATAGCTATAATTGTCGATTATGGAGCAAGAATACCGGATGTGGCGTGGAAGATTCAGGAGAACGTCAAAAATGCTGTAGAGTATATGACAGGATTGAAGGTAACGGCTGTAAATGTACATGTGCAGGGCGTTAATTTCCCTAAACCAGAGGAAACGGATTCTTCTGAAGGAACTGAAGAATAGTAGCCATAACTATAACCCTCTGATTTATCAGAGGGTTATTCTAGCTAAGGAGGCATAAAAATGCGTATTTTAGATAGGGTACTTTTAGCTGTATATACTATATTAATAATCATCATCTCTGTTATAGCCATGGCGGTTGCGCTGCGCTGGATACCGGCAGATACGGTCTATATGTACATACGGAGCATATACGACAATACGCAGGTGGCCATAACGGTTTTGATAGTGGGGTTGTTGTTCTTGGTTATAAGTCTGGAGTTGTTGCTGTCAGGCTTGCGCCACACCGCGCCGCGCGGAGCGATGCTCAAATCAGATGCCACCGGCAGCGTCATGCTGTCCGTAAATGCTATAGACAGTATGGTTCAGCGCTCTGCCAGGATGATCGAAGGCATTAAGGATATAAAGAGTTCGGTGTCCGTTGATCCCGAGGGTACAAGGATAATGTTGAGCGTACAAGTGGAGCAGGATGTAAATATTCCGGAGTTGACCGAGAATCTTCAAAATCAGGTCAAAGAATATGTGGAGAAGTATGGCGGCATAAAAATAAAAGCTATAACGGTCAGGGTGGACAGCATATCGCCTGTAACGCACTACAAGGCGGAGTGATCATTATGAAATTATTGGTATATATTTTCGATAAATATAAAGGTAAAGCGGTCGGCGTAACGATAGGGCTGATATTCAGCCTGCTCGTGCTTATAATAGGATTTTGGAGGACATTGTTTATATTGCTGTGCGTCGGCGCCGGTTATTATATAGGCAATAAATACGATAAGGGAGAAAGTTTCTTAGAATTTTTGGACAAGATATTACCTAAAGGTATGCGATAACTTCATTGACAGTGCGCCCATCGGCAGATAAACTATAGCATGAGAAGGGAAAATGATATGAGCAGAAGGCAAGCCAGGCAGGATGCGGTTTGTTTAATGTATGAGATAGACATACAAAACGGTGGCTCTGATGATATATTGGAACGCTTCTTTAACACGCATGCATTAAATGAGGCTGATGCTAAATATATCGATGAAATCGTAAAACTGGCTCTCGAACATAGGGATGACATAGATAAGGGCATAGAACAGAGCTGCGGCAGAAAGACCGGATACCTTGCAAAAATGGATCTGGCCATACTAAGGATAGCGGCGGCCGAGATGTTATATATGCCGTCGGTACCATATGTAGTCTCTATAGACGAGGCGGTCGAATTAGCCAAGCGTTATGGGGATGATATGTCGCCGTCTTTTATCAACGGCGTGCTGGCAGGCTTGATAAAACAGCTCACTAAAGCATAAAAGCCATATCATTTTTTCAATTAACCGCGATTTGTAATATGGCAAATCCGCCGCTATTCATATTACGAATTGAAGAAGGAGAGATATTCTATGGGAGCACAAATTATTGACGGTAAGGCTATATCATCGGCTATACGCCAGCAGATAAAACAGCAGGTAGATGACTTACAACAAAAAACCGGTAAGGTTCCGGGACTGGCCGTCGTGTTGGTAGGAGAAGATCCGGCCTCTCAGGTTTATGTAAGGAATAAAGAGAAGGCATGCCATGAGGTAGGCATATACTCGGAGGTTTACAGGTTACCTCAGCAGACCTCGCAACAGCAGTTGCTGGATCTGGTACATCAGCTAAACGAACGGCAGGAGATAAACGGTATACTTGTGCAGTTGCCTTTACCCGATCATTTGGATGAAATGACGGTACTGAGGGATATTTCACCGGATAAAGACGTGGATGGCTTTCATGCGGTGAACGCGGGTAAGCTGTTAAACGGTGAAAAGGGATTTGTGCCATGTACCCCGAAGGGCATAATAACGTTGATAAAGAGCACCAACATAGATATAAAAGGCAAAGACGCCGTAGTGGTAGGCCGCAGCAATATAGTGGGCAAGCCCGTATCCATACTTCTGCTCAATGAAAATGCCACCGTTACCATATGTCATTCCAAAACGATTGATCTTAAAGCCCATACGCAAAGGGCTGATATATTGGTTGCGGCTACGGGTAAACCAAACCTCATAACAGGCGATATGATAAAACCCGGAGCAGTGGTCATAGATGTGGGGACCACTAGGGTGGAGGGCAAATTAACCGGCGATGTGCACTTTGCCGGCGCCAAAGAAGTAGCCGGCTGGATAACGCCTGTGCCCGGCGGGGTAGGTCCTATGACCATAACCATGTTGTTGCAGAATACTATTGAAGCAGCGGTATTGCAATGGAAGCTCTGATATTCAGCGTGAGTCAGCTGACAGCTTATATAAAAGGCATGTTTTCTTCTGACCCGCTGCTGCACTCGGTGTATGTGCGCGGCGAAATATCGAATTATAAGCTGCATTCCTCAGGTCACAGCTATTTTACACTGAAGGACCAGAACAGCAAGATACGTTGCGTGATGTTCAGGCAATATGGGCAACCGATTTTTGCGATGCAGGATGGTATGGATGTATTGGTACAGGGTTATGTGAATGTTTATGACAGGGATGGGCAATATCAATTATATGCGGAAAGGATAGAGCCGTTCGGCGTCGGATCGCTGCATTTGGCTTTCGAGCAGCTTAAAACCAAGCTGGAACAAGAGGGTTTGTTTGATCAGACGCATAAAAAGCCGCTGCCTTTACTTCCTAAACGCATAGGCGTGGTCACGTCTGATACCGGGGCAGCTGTACGCGATATAATAAATGTGGCGCATCGCCGCTATCCTAACATCGACCTGCTTATAGTACCGGTGGCTGTGCAGGGCAAGGCCGCAGCTATACAGATAAGCGAAGCTATAGATGCGCTGAATATTATGGACCAATCGGTAGATGTTATAATAGTAGGTAGGGGCGGCGGTTCAATAGAGGAATTATGGCCATTTAATGAAGAAATCGTGGCACGCAGTATATATCGCTCGCATATACCTGTCGTATCGGCAGTAGGCCATGAAATCGATTTTACCATATCCGATTTTGTAGCGGATATGCGGGCGCCCACGCCCTCGGCCGCCGCTGAATTGGTTGTACCGCTAAAAACCGAATTGGAGCAGCATATTGCCGGATTGTGCTTGAATGCCAAGCGAGCGATCGATATGCTGGTGGAGGGACGGCGCCAGAGCCTTTATAAATTGCAGACCAGCCGCATCATGCGCGATCCTATGCAGCTTTTGAAAGATAAACAGCAGCACTTGGATCAGACCGATCGATATTTGCTGATAAATATGCATCATCGAATGGAAATGAAAGGCGCTTTATACAATGATCTTAAACATAGATTAGAAGCGTTTAATCCTTTGGGCGCATTAAAACGCGGCTATACCATGACGTTAGATGCCGAGCATGAAAGTCTGATTAAGTCTGTCAGCGAGCTCTCACTTGGGCAGCGTATACATATAATCTACCATGATGGCCGAGCACAGGCTGAGATCGTCGATCTGGAAGTCGGAAGGGAAAATGATGATAGAAGATGATATGACCTTTGAAAAGGCTATACGCGAATTGGAAAATATAGTAACATCTTTGGAAAATGGAGATGTTGCATTGGATCAAGCTATAGCATTATTCGAGCGCGGCATGGAGTTATCGCGCTATTGCAGCCAAAAGCTTGATGAAGCCGAAGGGAAGATAACCATGCTGATGAAAGAGCAGAATGCTTTTAAGGAGGTTCCTTTTAACTAAGAACAGATATGGATTTTAACCAACAGCTAAAAAGTAAAATAGAAATAATAGACAAAAACTTGGATAGTATGCTTCCGCCTGCTGATACTTATCCTCCGGTGATACATGAGGCCATGCGTTACAGCGTCTTTAGCGGCGGCAAAAGATTAAGGCCGGTGTTGCTTATATCGGCTTATGAGCTGTTTGATGAGCGCATAGACGATTGTATGCCGCTTGCATGCGCTATAGAATTCATCCATACCTATTCGCTCATACACGATGATTTACCGGCTATGGACGATGATGATACAAGAAGAGGCAAGCCGACATGTCATAAAGTTTTTGGCGAAGGCATGGCGGTGTTGACCGGCGATGCTCTGCTCAATCACGCGTTTGAAGTCATGTTGGATGATATAGCTCGGAATCCTCATCATATAGCCGCTGCCGCAGCCATTGCAAAAGCGGCCGGTATAGGCGGTATGATAGGAGGGCAGGTGATGGATTTATTGTATGAAAATAAGCCTGTAGACGATGGCGTTTTGCAATATATCCATCAGCACAAAACCGCTGCTCTGATATGCGCGGCAGTAAAAGCCGGTGCCTTGGCTGCGGGTGCCGATGAGGGACATGTGCAGGCTATAGAGCAATACGGCTTGGCGTTGGGCATGGCGTTTCAGATAAGCGATGACATACTGGACGTCGACGAAGGCGGCAAAGAAGAGATTAAAGCTACGTATCCGGCGCTATACGGCATCGAGGCATCCATAAAAGCAGCGCAGGAATTCACGCAGCATGCAATAGATGCAATAGCCGTTTTCGGTCAAAAAGGGACGTTTTTGAAAGAGATGGCCGCCTACATGATGCAGCGCCGCAACTGACATGGTTTTATGGCGATTTGCTCGCTTAAGCGATGGTCTATGAGGTTTGCATGTCTTTATATGTATATGTTATAATTATATCTACAAGTGCGATGGCGCAGTATCCTAGTCAGCGCTATCGATCCTGAAAGCGGGGCTAAAAATCCGCTAAGGGCACAACGATGAAGTTCCTGGTGCTGGCTTCTGACGCCCAGTCGGGGGTTGGTGCTGGGAGTTAAGATAGGTGGGC
>NZ_JAIHAU010000043.1 GCF_020054945.1 Mahella sp. | reverse complement strand
CCGCAAGCGTTCGATACGCCTTGAACAGGCGGTTGGCGAGATTAGCGGCGAGATGATAATGGCTTATCCGCCAGGTATTCCGGCCGTTTGTCCGGGAGAGAGGATCACGCAGGATGTGGTGGACTATGTTAATATATTAAAAGAAGAGGAATGCCAGCTCCAAGGCACAGAGGATCCATATGTCAATTATATAAAAGTTTTAGGCGAATAAAAGACAGCATCAATAAGCTGTCTTTTTATCACCTCCCGCCTCTACAGGTAGTTTATCGGATAATTGCCGTATTGTTTTATCAATTCGGTTATAGCCATAAGGTTTTCTATAGGCGTACCATAAGATGTAGCATCGCCGGTAGACAGTATAAATCTATCGCCTGGGGCTACTTTTTTAAGTATATCGAGAACATACGCCTTGGTCTGCTCCACATCCATGCGTTTCAAAGCCGGCGGTTCTATGCCGCCTATCACAACCTTGCCCGGCCACATTTCCAAGGCCTCATGCGCCCATGTATCGCCTGTGGTAGGCGGACATATCGAGTCGACTCCATCTACCACAAGATTAGCCACCTGATAGCGCATCCCTTTCAGCTTACCGCACATATGCGATATATAGATCTTCCCCGCCTCATGCAATATATCGGCGTATTGATCCAGATAGTCGGCACAGTACATATCGAACCATCTCGGGCTCATTACAGTAGTAGATGTATCCTCATATACGATTATAATTTGAGCCGGTGATTTAGCCATGACCTCATAGCATTCCAGATTGCTCTTATGCATGGCCTCCATAAGGTCATGCATCTCATCGGGATAATCGGCCACAGCGTAGGTAAACCCCTCTATCCCCATAATATCCTGCAGCAATACCTGTATCGGCGTCAGCGGGCCCGACGCAGTTGCCAGACCATCATCGCCTATATAATCCTGCTCTTTTATGAATGGCTGGTAGTCCGGCTCGTAATAGCGGCTTTGAACGACATACTTGTACGTCCTTACATCGTCTTTATTTTCTATAAAATGCTTTATTCTGAAGCTGGTATTTCCACCTTGCTGATATACTTGATATACGCTGCCAACCGGCGTTTCAAAGGTCTGAATCTCCTTATCTCCCTCACGTCTCACCGAATATTTCACGCTGGTATCCATTTTCCCATTTACTACAGGTACATGTCGTTCAAACACATCAGCACCTATATAACGCAGCGTCTCCACCACATTCATTTCGCGCAAGCCCTGCTCGGCAAGCGATGATGTATAATATCCGTCTATCAGCGGCGCCCACGGTATCCTGTCCGGATGTCGGCCATTTAGTACTGCCAATAACCGTTCTTTTGATGTCATATATCAATACCTATCCTTTCATCATTATAACTAATCTTATATTATAGGCGCATGGAAATACAATATTCCTTATATTTTCATATAGGCTGCGATTTACTCTGAGAAAAGTATTTTATTACTATGTCAATATCGCTGGGTTTATCCACATCGTTTCCTATTTCGGGATAATCGGATATTATGGCTTTAGCTGTTATATTCAATATTTGGCCGAAACGCTGTTCGATTTGTTGAATGGTGCCTATCCCCAAAACCAATTTTATAAGCAAACCGATGCCGAGCAGCCTAGCAGTCTTTATAGGTTCTTTGCGAAATTCTATTAATTTTTCAGCAAAGTCCTTGCATCTTTGAAATACCGCAGGAGAAATATAAATTATATTGCCCCCGGTAAATGTGCCATCCTTTAACTTCACATAGGTACGTTCGATGCCCGGAAATTGTCTTTCATTTATTTCTTTATTAACCACAGGATAACAAAAGTCCGCTTTCACAGCTTCACTGCGCTTTATAAAGTCTTCTACGGCATCCGGCGTTATCATAGGTATGTCGGACGTCAAGATAAGCACATGCTCGTCCGATGCGAACACTTCTATCCCTTTGCTGGCGTTTTCCAACATAGAAGAACCCTGTGGTATTATATAGTCCACTTTATCGCCTATAACCGGTTTAAGTTTTTCGGCAGGACCTACCACCGCTATCTTACCTACATACGGTGTTGACCTCAACGCATCGATTATATACTCTATCATCGGCTTATCGTCTATAAGCATCAGCGCCTTATTGCCTTCTAAAGCGCTGTGGCCGTCTTCATTATCGCCGGCCAGTATAATAGCATTAAGCATATTTCCTCCCTTTCCCCTATAAGCGGTGCCAAAAAAACTTCGCTGCCTGGCACGACGGCTTTAAGTCTGTCGACAGCCGCTATAGCCTCCGCCCGATTATCGAATATACCAAATACAGACGGGCCGCTGCCGCTCATACAACTGCCCAAACAATGACATTGTGCCATAACTTTTTTTATTTCATCTATCAGTGGATAGCGTTTGACCACCACAGGTTCCAAAGTATTAAACAAGCACTTGCCTATGGCCTCCAAATCCGAGCGTTCTATAGCTTGGAGCAAGGGTTCTATGGAAGCATGGGATTTTACAATCGTTTCGTCCCATCCCTTATATGCCTCAGCCGTTGATACAGCGATAGGCGGTGTAATCAAAACCAAATACCCTTGCGGTAAAGCCTTTAACGGGGTAAGCCTCTCACCTATGCCTTCGGCCAACACCGTTCCGCCTTCAACGCAGTAAGGCACATCGGCGCCTAATGTGAGAGCTATATCTCTAAGCTCTTGCGCCGTTGCTTTTACTTTCCATAGCTTGTTTAAGCCTCTTAATACGGCGGCGGCATCACTGCTGCCGCCGGCCAGTCCCGCCGCGACAGGTATGTGCTTGTCTATGTATATGCGCACCCCATATGATATATTGAAATACCTGCAAAAGGCTTCGGCGGCTTTATAAGCCAGATTGGTATTATCCCATGGCAGGCAACTGTCGGAGCCCTCCAATATTATACCGTTATCGGCCTCCTCTATCTCTACCGTATCATAAAGCGGTATGCTATGCATTATCATCTTCAGAAGATGATATCCGTCCTGTCGCCGGCCTATTATATCCAGGAAAATATTTATCTTTGCATTTGCTTTTTCTATAATCCTCATGTATATAGTTTAGCATCAGACGCACTTTATTGCAATAACGAATGCTGCTGTATCAATATCTCCCATATTGTTTACAGGCCTCATACATAGCCGCTATATTCTCTAGCGGTGTATGCGGTGCCAGATTGTTACCTTCACGCAGCACAAATCGCCCGCCATTTTTTACACCGCTTTCCATAATGCGTTGCACCTTTGCCTTTATAGTTTCCGGATCGGCTGTTCGCAAGAACTCCACATGTGGTCCGCCATTTATCCTAACTTTTGGCCCCAGTTCTCTGGCCACTTGCCTTAAATCAATAGGAAACCCTGTATCAAACTCGTAAACATTGAGCTCTTGTTTTATTATTGGAAAATGGCGCGACGCATCGCCGCACAGATGAATAGAACGCACAGCATCGGGTGCCGATAAACCTTCGCACAACCGTTTGTGATACGGCAATATAAACTCTTCATACATCTCACAGGATAGCAACGATATGCTGTCATCAGCAAACCCCCATGATTTGGGATACATCTCCAATCCCAAGTATTTGCGCCACGCCTGTATGCGCCGTATGGTGGCTTCGGTGATATACGAAAGCAGTTTATGAGCGTATTCGGAATCCAGCATTAAGTCCATGCAGAATTCAGTAGCTCCGCGTATGTTGCAAGCTACGGTCATGGGGCCATCGGTGCCCAAGCCTGATACGCCACCCACTTTAGCCTTTATACCTTTATAGTTATACGTTTTCGCTTTATCCTGGAAGTATTCATAATACTCTTTTGCCTTGGCCATAAGACCAGAAAACGGATCTGGTATCCCTTTTTCGAACAACATATTCTTATGGTTGTCATCGAGTATTGGGCGCGTATCCGGCACGTTACCTTCTATATAATATATGGGACAACCAAACCATGCAGCCTCATAGAAGTTCTGGAAGTCCGCCCATACATTCCATGTTTCACCCTCCTCAGGCAAGCCCATCATCTGATCGTACAAAATATGATGGCGGTTCCAATCACTGAACCTCACCTGACATTCGAACATAACATCAGGATCTTCTATGTACTGCTTAAATGAAATGTTTTCCGGATTGGCACCATCATTGAATATAAAATAGCGAGTATTAGTGCCGATGATCATAGGAACTCTTAACGGGTTCCCTTTATTATATGAATCCCAAACTTCCTTTACTTCTTCGTTGTGCTTTTTAAAATCATAATTACTCAAATCAAACATTTTTACATCTCCAATCTTCTAATTTTTCACATCACCATAAGATTTGCTTCTACAACCCAGTTGCCTATAGTGAAAATAGCTACGGATCAAAATTCGTTGACGATCGCACTTATTTATGATAGTATGACTGCATATTAAAAGTGCAAGGAGGTAGCAGTAATGGTAAAAGTAAACTGGCGCAGCGTACGGCCTTCAATAGTCCATGGAGCCGGCATAGATTGGAGGCTATTATCCGGCCAATCACTAAGAAACAGCGACGACCCTTCAGCATGTATGGAAGCCATGATGTATGTATCCCTAGCATCATTGCAACCTTCATTATCTTATCACCCTCACTCTCATGACGACCACGAAGAGGTATACTATATCATAAGCGGAAAGGGCGAGATATGCATAAACGATGAGATACAGCCAATACGCGACGGAGATATAATATACATAGGCGTAAATCAGATCCACGAGATACGCAATACTGGTGATGAAATGCTGGACTTCCTCGCTTTTGCCGCACAAACAAAATAATTCAAAATAGCTCGATATTTGAAAGGTGGGTTAATTTATGAAAATAGCGGTCACAGGTGCCCACGGTAAAGTAGGGCAGGCTGTTATAAACGACCTCTTGAATAATGACTACGAAGTGCGTGCCATAACGCACAGTCATTGGAACGAATGTCCGGTAGAACAGGTATCGGCTGACATTACAAATTATGAGCAAGTATACGACGCTCTGGCCGGCTGCCAAGCCGTCATCCATCTGGCTGCGATACCCAGCCCCAGAAAAAATGCCGATACGCTGGTCGTGCACACAAATGTCATAGGAAACTATAATATCATGTTAGCCGCAGGCAATCTGGGTATAAAGCATATAGCTGTAGCTTCCAGTGATTGTGCTTTGGGTTTCACCTATAGCCTCAACAGGCCTAAGCCTATCTATTTGCCTGTAGATGAGCAACACCCAGCACGTCCGGACGATTGCTACGGCCTATCCAAGGTTTTATCCGAACGCACCGGTGATGCCATGGTTCAACGTTTCCCCGGCATCACTATAGCTAGCCTCCGCATTACCCATGTGATTAATGCCGAAGAATATTCCCCCGATTCTTATTTTTCACAATGGCATGATAATCCCGAGGCCGGGCCATGGAATCTATGGTCATATATAGACGCCCGTGATGTTGCCAGAGCATTCAGGCTGGCAATAGAAACCGATTTCAACGGCCATGAAATATTCTGCATAGCAGCGCCAAATACTAGATGTTCCATACCATCCGCAGTCTTAATAGAGAAATACTTTCCAAACGCCCGGCTCAAAAAACCGTTTGCCGATCATGAAAGCCTAGAAGATTCATCAAAAGCCGAACAAATACTGGGTTTCAAAGCAATACATAGATGGGACACGTGATTTCGGCGGTATAGCTCAAACGCATCCGACACCTGTATTATTTACAACAGGATAGCTCCGCCATCCACGATAATGCTGGCTCCCGATATATGATGGCCTTTTTGCGATGCTAAAAATATTACAACATTCGCTATATCCTCGGGCATTCCCGGCTTCACAAACGATAAGTCATACTTTCGCGGCCTATCTATGCGTTTATGTTTAAAAGGATGCGTCTGGCCGGATTTGAATTCAATCTTTATACCGCCGGGCAATATTTCATTGACCGTTATACCATATCGGGCAAACTCCAATGCTGCTTCCCGGGTAAGCATTTTTATTCCACCTTTTGTCATCGAATAACATACATCAAAATCGCCCGGGCGTATGCCATGCACCGATGATATATTTATTATTCTCGGACATTGACTGTTCTTAAGATAAGGCAACGCAGCCTGCATGCAGCGAAAATACCCTCCGAGATTTATATCCATAATTCTATCATAATCCTCCTCGGTATATTCGTCTATATCCATGTTAGGCTGCCACGCCGCATTGTTTACCAATATATCTATGCCGTCATAAAGTTCAACGGCTTTGGCTATCATAGCATCAACCTGATCTCTGTCGGCCACATCGGCATACATCGTGAAAGCCTCCCCGCCTGATCCTCGTATGTCGGCGACTGTTCTTTCAGCCATATCAGGATTTGAGTTATAGTTAAAGAGCACATTAGCCCCTTCAGCTGCCAAGGCCTTGCTGATACCCGCTCCGATGCCTTTGCCCCCGCCTGTAACGACAGCCGTATGTCCCTCCAGTAGTTTTGCCATATCGTCCACCCCTATCTGTCGCCATAATACAGCACATGGCCGCCATCCAGCCGGATATCAGCCCCGTTTATAAACGCTGCATCTTTTGAAATCAAAAAGCTCACCACATCTGCAATGTCTTGTGCTTTTACCAGTCTTCTTAATGGAATCTTGGTTTCGGCATCATAATTAAACGGCGAAATAAGACTATCCAATGATTCCCTTTGCTCTTCCATATAATCGGCTTCAATCACATTGGCTCGAACGCCCTTTCGTCCATAAAACAGCGCTATCTCCTTGCACAGCATCTTTACCGCACCCTTGGCTGTACTGTAAGCAAAAGCGCAGCCCGTAGGTTTTTCATCGTGCAGGGTTGACAGGTATATTATAGTCCCGTCGCCTTTTTGCGCCATATGTTCACCGAATACTTTAGTGGTAATAAAGGCGCTTTTTGCATTATAATCCAGAGCCCTTTTAAAATCTTGCTCCGTAATATCCTCAAGTCTCGCGCGCAAAATTACGTTATCCGTATGTATAAGGTAATTTACATCGCCTCTGTTCGATATTATCATATCCAACAACCTCTTCATATCAGCCAACGACCAAGTATCAAAAGCATAATCATCGCCAACCTCTGCTATGACACTTTTATTGCTCCGGCGCGGATAGTTATTTATAACGGTAATACCCTCGCTTTCCAATCTGGCTGCGATGGCGGCGGCAGCCGGATGAGAAGCATCTGTAATGAGCGCTGTTCTATTTGTCCCCATTGTCTTGCACGCCCTCCAACCTCTGAATCAATTCCAGGCACATTCTTGTATTATGATAAGGACATGTCCATCCGTCTATGCGATTGGCAAGCTGTTTATCCGAAACCGCAAATGAAAACCATCCGCCGTTTACATGATCTATAAGTTCTTTATTTACGAACTCCCATACCGTTATTGCCGCGTCGAGATATTTATCTTCCCCCGTCAATTGCCATGCATTGAAAAAGCCGACTACAGCTTCAGCCTGTACCCACCACACGCGATGTGGATCTATAACGCCTTCCGGCATCGATTCATTTATTATGCCTCCATTTTTATGCCATCCCTCTTTCAACACCGCCTGCGCCATATTTAGGGACACAGTTTTAACCCGCTCTTTTAAGCTATCATCGCCAAGCGCTTCGGCTGCTTCCCACAGCAACCAGCTTCCTTCTATATCGTGACCATAGGAAATTATAGGGCTTAAAGAATTCCACTGATCATCAAAGAAAAGCTTAAAGTGCCAAATATCATGATCTATTATCTTCTCTATCATAATCGCTATTTGCTCGTAGAGCTTATTCCTTAATCCGGTGTCCGGCCACACCTTGTAAAGAGCGGTATATGCTTCTAAAAGATGTAAATGCGTATTCATGGTCTTGGTAGCTGATTTATACGGATTTATATTGCTAACCTGCATTCCCTGTTCAAACTTCCAATCCCGTGTCAGCGCTTCATAATAACCTTTGTTTTGTTTATCATAAACATGCTCCTCCAGACAGCGATATACGGCTACAGCTTGCTCCAAAGCTTTTTTATCGTTAAACGCATTGTAATATTCCGACAAGCCGTATATGACAAAAGCCTGACCATATGTACGTTTAGTAGCATCGTATACCGTTCCGTCAGAATTAAGTTCCCAAAAGGCCCCTCCGAATTCGTCGTCTATAAAGTTTGAAAGCACGTAATCGTAGGCGCGTTGCGCCATCTCTTTATAACTTTGCTCGCCCAATACACAGTATGCCGCCGCAAATGTCCATATAAAGCGCGCATTTAATACTATATGCTTTCTGGCATCGGCATGAGGCTTAAGCTCCGCATCCACCACTCCATAAAAGCCGTCCTGTGGATCCGGAGCATACTTCTCCCAGAAAGCCAATATGCTTCGAGCTTCAGCTTTCATAGCATCATAAAAATGCTGTAATTCTTCACCCACCATATGAATTGCCTCTTTCTGTATAATCTTATAGTCTGATCTCGCCTCTGAACTCTTTGTTCTGTCTTTCTTTAGCCTCCTGCAGCTCTTTATCCCATGTAAGGTGCCTATACTCCTCGGCCTGAGGGTCTTTGTCAAACCAATCTATGAAGTCCTCCCACATGGATACTGTCCATGGAGCATCGATCTGAGCTGTGGTATAGCGTTTCTCCCCTAACCTTATAAACCCCCACACATCCCTTACATGAGATTTTTCGGCTCCTACTACACATTCTTCGGCCAAATGCGGTGGTATAAAAAGCACACCTGAATGGGTGCCCAGCACCACATCCCCAGGCAAGCATATAGCCTTGCCTATACGACATGGGCCATTGAATCCAACCAGCGTTACATCCCCTATACCTGTAGGATCATTGCCTCGATAATACGTTTTTATGGAATCGATGCCCATTATCTGTTCCACATCGCGCACCCCGCCCCATATTACCGAGCCTCCGCGTTTTGTCCTGGCCGCTATCGCAGTGGAAAGATTACCGCCTACAAATGTCCCCTGATATATCTTATCGAATAGATCTACTACTACCACATCATCTTCCACCAATGAATCGATCACCCATTGATTGAAGAAACCCCGACGGCCTTCTTTTTCGTAACCGTAATTCAATAATGTTTCATGTAAGTCAGGACGGTAGGGCACCATAACAGCCGTTACCGCGCGGCCTACCAGAACCTTATCCTCATTTATCACCTTAAAATCGCCTTCAAATTGATAGCGATATCCTTTACCCCACAATGGCCCCCATGCTTCCTCTAGCGTTATCTTTCGCATCCGGCGCAGTATATCATCGGGCACCTTGGGCCTTCCATCAGCAAATCTCTCGCCTTTCCACAGCGGCGTTATCTGCACTATATCATCATAATAATCGAATTTCATGGTAGCTCCTCCTAACTCCACAGTCTGTCATAGGACCATTCGTCGTCCCACTGCTCTGTTGATTCCCATAAGCCGGGAAAATCCGGATGAATATGTTCGGCCAGTACCTCGTCGTTAAGGGATTCTATGCCCAGTCCCGGAGTATCAGGTACCTTTATATATCCTTTGTCCACTATCGGCTTAGGCAAACCGTTCACCATATCATCCCACCATGGAACATCGGCCGAGTGATATTCCAATGCCAGGAAATTCTCAGTAGATGCTACGCTGTGTACCGCGGCCATACATGCTATAGGACTCTCAGCCATATGCACTGCCATAGCTATGCCGCGTTCCTGGGCCATATCTCCTATCTTCTTGTTTTCTAAAATGCCACCGGATGACAGTATATCAGGATGTATAATCGATACAGCATTGGTTTCCAAAAGCGGTTTAAAACCTTCTTTCAGGTATATATCCTCTCCAGTACATATAGGCACAGCTGTAGCTCTGGATAACCTCACATATTGTTCGGTCAACTGCCACGGTATAAGATCTTCCAACCATGCAAGATTATATTTCTCCAATCTGCGAGCTAATTTTATACAGTCTTCCACACATATATGTCCGACATGATCGATGGCCAGAGGCACCTCATATCCTATAATCGAGCGTACCTCGCTAACGTATTGTTCCAACATATCGAAACCCTTCTCGGTTATATGTATGCCGGTAAAGGGATGCGCTACATTCAGTATATCATACCAGCGGTTTCTGCAATATCTAAATTCTTCTTTGCATGAAGCTTTTGACATGGCATCAGCTCTAGCTTTCATTTCTTCTAGAAAACCGAGAGGAGCAGATATCGTGCCAGGCTCATGTATGATCTGATTGAGACCCAAATCCATTTTAAGAAAGGTAAATCCTCTCTCCATACGCTTCTTCAATGCATGGCCCATGGCAGTACCTGTATCGCGGCCACTTATGTCAGTATCACAGTATATCCGTATCTTATCGCGAAATTTACCGCCCAACATTTGATAAATAGGCACGCCGTATGCTTTGCCGGCTAAATCCCAAAGCGCCACTTCAATACCGCATACGCCGCCAGCTTGGCGCGACACACCTCCGAATTGTTTTATACGTCGGAATAGTTTGTCAACCTCACATGGATTTTCACCCAATAGTCTGCTCTTCAGCATAAGAGCATATGTCTTGCTGGCACCGTCGCGCACCTCTCCATATCCTACTAGCCCTTGATTGGTGTAAATTTTCATGAGGGTGCAATGCATAGGTGCTCCTGCTACATCTACAAATCTCATATCGGTGATCTTCAGATCAGACGGCTTAGAATATGTGTTTACGTGTTCCAATGCTTGACTATAATCCACCTTTTATACCCCCTATGTTTTTTATTTTATCGTAGATATTATAACACGATAAATATCTTTAGCAACCAGAAAAATATTTTATCAATACCTTTGCAATAGGTCCAACATCTCTTTATCTAATTTGTGGCCCTTATAGTCCACATAGCCAACATCAGTGCGTTCGCTATCCAATATACCAAATGGGCCTTTTAAGTTCCACAACGCATAGCCAATATTGTAACCTTTAAGTATATCCAATACATCTTCCATCCAACGAAGTACAACATCATGGGGAGTCTTGTTGAAGCAACCACCCTCGCCGCAATGTACACCCATATTAAAATTTTCCGCTATAGCAGCCCATGCCCCGTAATGCTTTTCAAGGCGTTCGCGATCCCACAAGCCATCTTCTGCATAACCACCAGGCCATTTAGGATATGGAAATCTTTGTTCCCGATCCACCCAAGAAGCTCTGTAATGCGTTACGCCAGACGGAATGTAGGCTCGGCAGCTTTGAGCTACGTTCTTTTTAGCCAGGTCACCTAAATCCGGCATAGGGACATTTCCGTATTGGAGACCATCCAGAAGTATAAGCCTATCAGGGTCTATTTCATGTATAGCCGATATAGTTGGCCGCATAACAGCAGCGTGCTCACCGGGACCAACTTTGGATGGTTCATTGACCAGATTAAAACTGACCTCTGAGGAAGGTATATTTTTATAACGTTTAGCAAACGTAGTCCAATGCAATTTAAACGCTTCCAATGCTTCCTCATCATGCCAAAGAACAAACGGTTCCACTCTATCCCCAGCTACGGAATATCCAGGTGCGCGATGAAAACTAATATTGACATGTACGCCGTACTTTTGTCCCCAACGAACTGCTTGGTCGACCGCATCCAATTTATTTTCATTAATGGAAAACGGATCATCATGGTCAATCCAAAAAGTGTAATTCAAAGGCAAACGAACGAAGTCAAACCCCAAATCAGAAACAATCTGAAAATCCTCTTCTTCAAAGTATCCGGGTGAATTCATCACAAACATACCAAGAAGATTGAAACCTCTCCAACGGGGGAGTACTCTTTGCTTATACATACTACAAACACTTTCCTTTCTTAAATATGGGCGAGAACAGAATATTTGCGGCAAAGACAAATTATCCAATTCTCGCCGTTATTATCTTTGACAACAGTCAGCTTATTTTAGTTTGGCATTGAGCTCATCGATGACAGGTTGCATCTTAGGAAGCATCTCTTTAACGTAGTTATTCCACGCCTTGGTTACATCATCATTTGAAGCAATAACTTCTTTCATTTTTGCAGTTACGTCCGATGAAAAAGAACCCCATTGCATGAATTTAGGACCATCAAAAGCATTTAAATCCCAGTTCAATGGATGTACATGATAATCAGGAGATGTCTGCATAAATTGATGTATAGCTTCAAACGCCTCAAACCCCTCTTTGCGGTCCGTCTCGGTAGGCGCTCTAAGAAGTCCCGGAGGCGTATATTCATTGAACGCCATATCTACATACGGACTTTTATAAGAGCCATCTGGATTTTTAGGCCACAAGATTTCCATAGTACCATCAGCCTTATCTTTATAGTCTTTGCCTGGTATACCAGCTACCCTAAATCTGCGTCCATCTTCAGTCAATAACCAATTCCACATATCAAGTATACGATTAAGTTTTTCGTCGTCTACTTTGTGGCTGATATTAGCAACAGTCCAATAATCCTCCGTCTGCGTAAGCCAAAAAGATTTGTTATCTTTTGGACTAAATACTACCATAGGAGCTATCTGATCGACGGTCTTTATTATACCACTGTCTAGCATCTTGGTATATGCTCCGTTAAACCAGCTTGGAGAATTATTGCCTAGGAACATAAATGAACGACCGCCGTAAAAATTATCTGCACCCTCAGAACCGCCAACAACCATCTGGTCTTTCCATATATAGCCTTCACGATACAACTGGGCTACAAACTTCAATTCCTCGAGAAACTCAGGTGTAGCCATATATGGTGTCCATGATCCGTTAACCTTAACATAGCCATTACGGTCTTCAGCCATTCCCAAAATTTCTGTAAATACAGTTGGAAAAGCCCACGCTTCCGATGTAATACCCAAAGTATTGCCAACCCCATTTTTACCTGGATCCTCTTTCTGGACGGTTTTGATCATTTCCTTGACTTCGTCCCAGGTATACATGTCGTCTTCTTTGTACATACCAACCTCTTTAGCCCAATCCCGGCGATATGCAAACATCGGATAATAGGCATCCTTTAGCCACTCAGGATTATTACGATAAGCCGGCCATCCATAAAGTTTCCCATCTATCGTAAGCACTTTATCGTCCGAAACAAGTTCTTCGCGTCGTTTAGCCAATTCCGGCCATTTACTAAGATCAGCAGGAATTTCTTTAAACGCGCCTTGATTTGCCCACGCACGAAATTCTCCCGTATTGCTTAATTTCATATCCCACCAAAGAATATCAGGAGTATCATCGGCAGCCACCCATGCTCGGACTTTCTCCAGCCAATCTCCCCACGTTACCGGAATATATTTCCACTCAACATTAAACTTTTCATTAAACCACTTATTTTTTTCAGTTTTACCAGATTTTTCGGCATCCAAAACCGACATACTGATTGTCATCTTTTCAGCATACGGATTTGCGTTCTCTTGCACCGAACTATCGTTCTCAGATGATGTATCAGTATTTTCGTCCTGCGTTGATTTGCCGCAAGCTACTACGCCAACAAGCATAAGCAGAACTATAACAAAGCATAGAACCTTCTTCATACCCATATAAACAATCCTCTCCTTTTTATATTATTTAATAGGAACTGTGTAATTTTATAAAACACTTGAAACTTACCATCTCAAACCATGAACATTCACCTCCATCCTTGCTTAGTACAGTAGCCGCTAAATTCTACAGCCGTTAAATATTATTACACAGACCTATCACACGCAAATGTCTCTACCCCTTGACTGCTCCTAAAGTAAGACCGGTAATAAAGTACCTTTGAAGGAATGGATAAAGCGCCATTATAGGAAACATTGTAACCACAATGCTCGCCATCTTTACACCTTCTCCATATGTCGGGGGGCGAGTCTCACCGGTCATGGCCTGATTCGACACAAAATTTGCATCTTGAATAATCTTGCGCAACGTGAGTTGCAATGGCCATTTATCTATGTCCTTAAGGAACAACATGCCATGCCACCACTCATTCCAACGTTCTACCGCATAATAAAGTGTAAAAGTGGCAAGTATAGGTAATGAAAGCGGTAAGATTATGCGGATAAGTATCGTCATTTCACTAGCACCATCCATACTGGCTGATTCTATTAATTCCTTAGGTAAACTGGAAAAATAATTTGATATTATAAGCATATAACTTACTGAAATAACGGAGGGCAATACCAGCACCCAAAAGCTATCCATTAAGCCAACATCTCTTATAAGTAAATAATAGGGGATCAAGCCTCCACCGAAATACATTGTAAAAACTACAAGAAACCTGAAAAAATTACGTCCTGGTATCGG
>NZ_JAIHAU010000042.1 GCF_020054945.1 Mahella sp. | reverse complement strand
TTTGCCTTTCTACGGTCCGACATTGTAAAACCTCCTCAGGATCTGTCGTATTTTTATTATACACTATTTTCTTTACGACAACTATCCTAACATATAGGGGATACTACAGGTAACTACATTAGTAATGCTTCCATTGCAACCCCATTTACTGTAGCAATAGGATATACTGCGATGACTGCAGCTGATTTAAAAGTTGAAGCTACAGGCAAAAATACAATCGTAGTTACTGCATTAAATGATTACTACTTCACTGCGGCTGATGTTAATGCGTTCAAAGTAGAACGTGACGGAACTGACGGAACTAACCTTTACAACTTAGGTATTGTAGCTGCTCAATTATCAGCTGATGGTAAAACAATTACTTTAACTACTTCTGTACCATTAACAGCTGATGCGAAATATACAGATTCTGGTGCTGATTATGCTGTAGACTTGTTTATCGATGGAACAGCTGTTAAAGACCAAAATGGTACTCCTGTAACAATTGCAAATACTGCTTCTATCGATGTTCAAGATAAGATTAAAGCTACTCAACAAACACCAGTTCTAAAAACAGCAACTACAGATGTAATTGTAGTACCATTTGATGAAGCAGTTGCTAAAGCAACAGGTATTACTGATGACCTTCTTGCTTCTGCGTTTGAAGTGAAAGTAGGTACTACAACATTAACTCCAGTAGTAGATTACACAGCTGCTATCGTTACTGGTAAAGTAGAGCTTACAATCATTAAAAATGGTGTTAACAATGCAGACGTGACTGTAAAACTTGTTAAACCAGAATATCTAGTTGATGCAAATGGAAACGGAGTAAATGCATTAGATGTTAAAACAGTATCTGGCGTGATTGAAAAGGTGTCACCCACAGCTACAGTTACTAGTGGTAGTGCTACTGGATTAGTATTAACATTCAGTGAAGCTCTATATAATGGAACTACACCTATTGCTGATGGAGCAGATGTAGCTTCTTTATTCACGGCTACTGATGCGGTTGCTACAAACGGTACACTTACAATTGTTTCTGCAACATATAATGCAACAAACAAAACAGTAACATTCGTTATTTCAGGTGCTGATGCAACTGATACTATCACTGTTGCTGGTACTGTTAAAGATGCTGCTGGAAATGTAGTTTCAACATCTACTGATGTTGCTACATTCGGTGGTACTACTTGGACACTTAACTAATTATTAAATAATGTAATGTAAGTTTGGCGTTATAAAGCTGAAGTAAGTCGAAAGCTCTGCGGAGAGAAATCTCTGCGGGGCTTTTCTTTTTTGCATAAACTGACCGGATGTTGTTTTATGTGAGGGCAGGCTGCCGCCATAATTTGGGCCAAAGTATTCTTGCCAACAAGCTTGGTATTGTGATATACTTCCATAGGAGGCTGCCTTAACCGGAGCCCCCATCCCGCGAGGGATCTGGCCCCATGGCAGGGATGCCCAAGCGTATCGCCCGGCCGTTTTCAGTGCGTACGGCATGGGATTGCTGAGAGAGGGAGGAATAAGCAGGATTCTTATGGATAGTAGCAAGTTTATTATTAGGGCTGCAGTTTTGATAGTGCTTTCGGCTTTTGTGCTAATGATGCCTTACGGTACACGTTCTCTGGCCAGCGATAACCGCCTGTCCGGCAGCACCAGGGAGTATACCTCTGTTGACATAAGCAAGGATGGATGGCCGGACGGCTCGGATTATGCCGTGCTGGTGAATGGCTATACCTTCGCCGACGCTTTGGCGGCAGGGCCGTTGGCTCAAAAGTTGGATGCGCCCATACTTCTTACGCAAAAAGATGAATTGCCCAGTGTTACCAAGGCCGAGATAAACAGGCTCGGTGTCAAGAAAGTATACATAGTGGGCGGTACAGGTGTTGTATCTGATTCTGTAGCTAAGGCAACAGGCAAGACCTTCGTGCGCATAGCCGGGGATGACAGGTTTGAAACGGCTGTAGCCGTAGCTGAGAAGCTGAAAGAATTGGGCGTTTCGACCGAGAAGGTCGTGATAGCGCGCAGCGACGATTATGCCGACGCTTTGGCAGCAGCGGCAGTAAAACCTGCCATGCCCATATTATTTGCCGGTAAAGCCAAGGATACATCGCTTGCAGATGCTACAGAGGATGCCCTGACAGGCCTTGGCGTAAAGGATGCTGTTATAGTAGGCGGTACAGGTGTTGTATCCACAGGTATAGAAAAGCAGATCGATAATATGGTAGCCAATGTTACCCGCGTGGCTGGCGACGACAGGTTTGAAACTGCTGTGGAAATAGCCGAACAATTCAAGCCTGCCGATGGTTATAAGGGCGCTGTGTTAGCCACCGGTTACGGATTTGCTGATGCTTTGGCAGGCGGCCCCTATGCCGCTAAAAACGGTTATGCTTTACTGCTGACCGGCAAAGACAATAATCCTATAGACAGCGCCGTAATAGACTTTATAAAGGCCAATGCCGGCATAAAAGCTGATGCTGTGATAGCATTGGGCGGGCCAAAGGTCGTGCCGGATAAGGCGGTGTCAGATGCTGTGGAGGCAGCTGCCGCAGCCGATGTACTAGACGTCATAGACGTTTATTAGTATAGAAAAAGAGCCTTATAAGGCTCTTTTTTGTGCTTATCGTATGGTGTGTTTTAAAGTTTCTATGAGCTTGCCGTTTACGTCATATGCTCTTATAGTTACGGTGTCGCCGATGTTCAGGCTGGCCATTCCCAGCGTATAGGTATTATTGCCCTCATAATGCATCTCTTTTGCGTTGGCTGTAACCTTATATATGTCAGGGGATGTTGTGACGGTTACTGCGGTAACAAAGTCTGAATATACATTATTTATCGATACTATGGCTTTACCGGTGGTGGTAAAAGGTATTATTACCGGCTGATTTAAATATTTGCCGGTACTTGCGGCCACATCATCGGTTATGTATATGTTGTAGATGCGGTTTGGCGAGTATGGCTTAGTAGGCTTTATTTTTATAACGGTTTGATTCTCGACAAGCGACAGCCTTACGCTGTGGAGCGCCCCGTTCTCATCTTTTACATATACGGTATTGGCGTTAACGGTGGCAGGATCCAAAGCCGTATTGAACTTAACCGACCATTCCTTTGCTGCGTCGCTCGATGTTTTGGCGGGCCATGTTTTAGGGCTGGCAGGCTTGGCATATGCTACTGTTGTAAGGCATATCATTATAGATAATGTTATAAGGGCAATCTTCTTAAATTTATTCATGGGACGGTCACCTCATCGCGTAATCCGATCTTAAGCTCGGACAGGCTGTAGTAGCTCAGCACCGAGTCCAAAAGCTTGCCATCGGTTATAAGATTGTAAATTGTATACCAGCCGTGCAGAGGCGATTTAGGCAGTTGATTATAAGTTGTTTTACCGCTTTTAACCTTTATTGCTATGTCTTTCTGTACAGGGTCGTTTCCACCCTTTGCACTGATGGTTATATCTGCGCCAGGCTGTATCTCGGTAAACCCTATTGAAAATATCCTTGTATTGCCCGAACTTATGTATTCACTGGTTGAGCGTGTTATGCCATTCCCTGTTACTGAAACTGACGATACTTTGTCTGTCGTCGTTACGTCCACTATGGTGATGATATATGTGCTGCTAAGTTGCTTCTGTGATATTGATATGACATTTACATGGTGCTCAGGTACGTTTATCAATATGTTGCGAGGCGATGTATAGTTAAACCAATGTGTTAAAGTACCATTTTGTATGGCGCCTTCCAATGGTATAAGGCTTTTTGCCGTTTCGCATTTTATAGTAAATGATCCGGCAGATATGTCAGATGTCCCTCCTTCAATCAAGGATTTGGGTATGGTAACCGATACCGTCTGATCACGCGTTATATCATAATTCGGTATAGACGGGAAGGTAAGCATTAAAGTGCTGGAATTCACAAGGGTTGTACCTATATTCTTTGCTGACTGCACCAGCTTCCATTGGTCAGTCTGCGATGCCGCCACAAACCCATTCATAAGAGTGGTCAAATCTCTTGACGAAGTAAAGGCATTTTCCTTCCACTGCGCCTCGTTTAAGGTAATGATTATAGAAGTATTGCCGTTTCTTATATCTTTTTCAGAAAAAGAGGTGGGAGTGGTAGAAATGTTTGCGCTCACAGCGGCGACCGAGGCAACAGGCCCTTCATCAGGAGATTCAGCAGCGGCTATGGTCAGAGGCGCTGTCATCAGCAAGGATGCCGCAAGTATGATTGTGACGAATTTTTGTACAAAACATTGTTTCAGGTGCATATAGCTGGCTCCTTTCTTCGATCTATTTTTTATTTTATTCGGAAGATAACGTTCATTCCTTTAACAAAACCACAAAACCATGAAACCATGTGAAACCAAAACCATGGGGACGGTTCTTCTGGTCGCTAATCTGCAGCAAGAATGCTATTTATTATAGGCAGGAGCAATGAAAATACCAAGAACAGCCAGAATAAAAAGCCAAACCGGCATATATCATATGATACTAAATTACTGGGTAATATAGATAGTATTTTATAGAATCATACAGATATTTTTTGGGAATCTTTTAAGCTCCTATTTACTTTTACGCTCATCGGTAACCGTTCCCTATGGATATAATGCTACCCATTTAAGAGCTGAGGGAGGTGAAGTTTATGCAGTAAAGAAGGCCCTTCATCAGATGGGTGTTATGGAATTAAAAACTATCTATGGAAGGCCCATTAAAGCATACGATAAAGAACGAACTATCTGTGATATCATCCGGGACAGAAGCAATATGGATATTGCTGTTTTAAATGAAGCCATCAGAAGATATTTAGATACTAGGGATAAAAACATCCCTCTATTGTTAAGATATGCAGAAAAACTTGATATTTTAAATGTGCTAAGGAAATATGTGGAGATATTGCTATGAAGAATTTAAGGCAACTAAAATTAGTTGTAATTACAGTATAGGTGTAAAATGGTTAAAAACTCCAATTATACTACATTAAATTAGGTTGAATTTATCCTAAATAGGGATATAATATAAATAGAAGGGAGTGTTTTTTATGAAGGTCAATATAAACAATTTAGTCTCTATTTCAGAGGCCAACCAGAATTTCTCCAAAGTAGCAAGAATGGTGGATGAAAACGGGGCTGCAGTAATTTTGAAAAATAATGTGCCCCGTTATGTGCTAATAGAATACAGTCAATTAGGGAAGGTCGAGACAATGAGTGATGAGGAAGTAGAGAAGGTTGCTAAAAGACTGTTGTCTAAGCATAAAAGAGCCTTTGAGGTCTTATCAAAGTGAAAAGACTTACTAAGACCCAAGTAATAAAGATGCACAATCTTCTTATTCAAGAGACTGGAGGAAGTGAGGGCATTAGGGATGACGGCCTGTTAGATTCAGCCTTAAATGCCCCCTTTCAAACATTTGATGGTGAAGATTTATATAAGACCGTTCCAGCTAAAGCGGCAAAGCTAGCCTTCTTTCTAATCAACAATCATCCTTTTGTAGACGGGAATAAGCGCATTGGAATATTGGCCATGCTTGTTTTTCTTGAGATTAACGGTATTGAGGTTAACTGTACGGATGATGAGCTAATTGAACTTGGGTTGGGTTTAGCAGATGGAACAGTGAATAATGAAGATTTGCTGAGCTGGATAATAGAGCACAGTTAAGAGCAATTAGATAGCCCGCAGCTAGGAGCACTCGTAAAGGGTGCTTTTTTATACCCAAAAGGCGGGGAGAAGATGGCAAGAGGAATCGAGCAGTTGAATGTAAAAATTAGTTTAGATTCCAGCGGTTTTCAATCGGATTTGCCATAGCCCAAATCGCGGATATGAAAACTTATGGTTTTTATTTTCCATAGAATATGGTATAATAAACCTAGTTATAAGCCTAGTAAGAGAGGCGAAGGGAGAAATATGAAGCAGTTTAAGAGCATACTGGCGCTGGCGCTTATATTCGCGGTGTTAGCATGCATACAGCCGACATTGGCGGCTCCGCAGCCGGCCGTACCTGCTCCTAAGCAGGATATGGAGGTGTATAGCAGCACATACATAGACGCCCGCGATATATACGGCAGACTGGCCGATGACAGGGTGTCGGCGCTGTCGGTGCCGGAGGGTGCCAAGGTGCAGGGCAGCCGTATCATCGTTAAGCTAAAGGAAGGCTATATGCCCGACTGGAAGGATTATGGCCTGTCTGTGGATCAGAATGAGCTGGCGCTCAGCAAAAGGGGCATATATGTCGTTAATGCCGCCGAAGGGGCGGATGTCATAGCCATAGCGCGGCAGCTGACGGCATTGCCAGGTGTGGAATATGCCCAACCGGATTATGTTTATGAGGTTGACTTCGGCACAAACGATGAATATTCTTCAGAGCAGTGGGGTCTGGAGGAGATAAACGCGATTGAGGCATGGGGCATAAATCCGGGCAGCCCGAAGGTAACTGTGGCTGTGCTGGACACAGGCGTGGATGCGCATCACCCCGACCTTGAAGGCCGCGTGCTGGAGGGTTATGATTTTGTCAATAACGACATCTCTCCGTCGGACGATAACGGCCACGGCACCATGGTGGCCGGCGTCATAGCGGCTGTGGTCGGCAATGGGATAGGCGTAGCTGGAGCCGACAGAAGATGCAGGATATTGCCTGTCAAAATAGCCGATTCGGAAGGTTATTTTTATTCGACGGATATAATAAGTGGTATATACTATGCTATTGATAAAGGTGCTAATATTATAAATATGAGTTTCGGAGGGGCGCCGGCCGGTGATACATCGATAGCCGATGCTTTGGCTAAAGCCGGACAAAAAGGCATAGTGCTCGTGGCTGCAGCCGGAAACGAAAACGCGGTTGTCGACTTCCCTGCCTCTTATGCGCCTGTCATAGCGGTAGGTGCCAGCGACAAATATAGCAATATAGCGTACTTCTCCAATTATGGGTCGTTGCTCGATATAGCGGCGCCAGGCGTGGGCATATATACGACATACAGCGATGGTAAAGAGAGAACCTATGCATCTGCTGACGGCACATCTGTGGCTGCTCCTTTCGTATCGGCTGCGGCCGCTTTGCTGCTGGCCAAAGATCCGAGCCTTACACCTGCCGAGATCGAATACCTCATAGAGGCATCGGCCGAGCGGCCAGATGCTATGGATGGCCGCGAATGGGACGAATATTACGGTTATGGCATACTGGACGCTTACGCCGCGCTTAAGCAGCCCATGCCAGATCTGTCGGCCGATGTGCCGGACGATACGAGGCAGGCGCAGATGCTCTATAATGGGAAAGCAGTAAGCCAGCGCGTGGAAATACCGATGGACTTGGACTGCTATAAAGTGGAGGTTGTATCACAGGGTGCGGTGACGGTAAATGTGGATACCCCGCAGGGCCTCGACATGGCTGCGATAATAATCGATAGCTACGGCAATTATATCGGCACCGTTAATAATGCTCCCATGGGCAAAAACGAGGCTTTCAAATTCAATGCCCAACCCGGCACGTATTATATAGCGCTGATCGATGCCAATTTTCATTGGTCGACCGATCCGTACAGTATAAGCGCAGCCGGTCCGGTACAGGTCGCGCAGCCCAATACCACGACCGTACAGCCGGCATCGAATGACATTTATTTGAACAGTTATTATGCCATATCCAGCTACAGCGAGAAGGATTATGCGGCCGAGAGCGATCAGGTGGCGCTGGGTTGGAGCGAGATAAGGCAAAATGACAGCGGCGTATATTTCTCCCAGCTGAAGAAGGAGAATGGGGAACAGTACGATTATGGTGTGCCCGAGGGCGATATACAGTCGCTGGTGAGTAATATGAAAGCATCGGGGGCTAAGCTCATGCTGTCGGTATTTTTGGATGACAGCGCTATAACCGATGCGCTGCTGGCTTCACCGGATAAGGTAATAGCTCAGATGACAGAGGATTTTGGCATAAAGTATTACGATTATCATGACGGCACATATAGCTACGTATTGGATGAGATTGGCAGGGTAACCGAGTACGACGGCATCATAGTGGATTTTGAGGGGCTGACGGCAGGGGATAAGGCCGGATTTAACGCTTTTTTGGATAAATTGAAAAAAGCCATGCCGGCGGGTAAGAGCCTCGGCGTATGTGTACAGCCCGGGGATGGATACGATTATGCGCATATAGGCCGGCTGGCCGACCAGGTAATACTTATGGCGCACGATTATCAGCGGACAAGGCAAACCGAGCCGGTATCCGCTCCATATGACCGCGTCAGAGATGCGGTAGAGAAGGTGGCGGTCGTGATACCGCCGCAAAAGATACTGCTGCAGGTATCGCTGGCGCCTGTGCAGTGGCAGCAAGGCGCGTCGTATACCTATGTTACGCCGACATACAGCGCTATGCAAAGGGCTGTTTCGGGCGGCAATGAAGGCGAAACGGTACTGGATGTTACGCCGCTTGGCCAAAGGCACAATCCTGTATATGATGTGGGCTATACATATCTCAAACGCCAGAAGGCCGACGGCTCATATAAAGAGGACGAATTCTTTTACGAGGATAAGCAAAGCATTGCGTCTAAGGTCAAGCTGGCGGAGGAATTTGGACTGAAAGGCATTTCGGTATGGCGGCTGGGGCTGGGCGCCACCGATCTTATGGATTATTTATTGGATAAGCCCATACCGTCCAAGAGATTGAGCGGCGATGACCGTTACGGCACAGCCGCCGCTGTCAGCCGCGAGGGCTGGGCTAATGGGGCAACTGTTGTCGCGGTGCTGGCCAGCGGTGAGTCGTTTGCCGATGCGTTGGCCGGCACGCCTTTGGCTTATATCTACGATGCGCCGGTGCTGCTGACAGACCCGTATAAGCTGTCGGACGACGCGGCTAGCGAAATAAAGCGCTTGGGCGTAGAGAAGGTGTATATACTTGGCGGTACGAGTGCTGTATCGAAAGATGTCGAAAATGCCGTAGCAGATATAGGCATCTCGGTTGAACGCATATATGGTGCTGACAGGTATAAGACGGCGGTGGAGATAGGGCGGAGTATACCGCATAGCAGCGACACGGCCCTTATAGCCACAGGTGAGGACTTTGCCGATGCACTGGCGGCGGCGCCGTTTTGCGCAGCCAACGATATACCTATACTGTTTACGGGCGATGATGGCTTAAATGCTGATACCAAAGCTGCTCTCAGGACATGGGGTATAAAAGAGGCGCTGATAGCCGGCGGCAAAGGCGTTGTGCCGGTGGCGGTCGAGGATGAGATAAAGGCCATGGGCATACAGACCAAAAGGCTGGCCGGGTCTGATAGATATGAAACGGCTATAGCGATAGCCAATTATTTCGGCATGACCGGCTTTAGCGAGATAATGCTGGCTACCGGTGGAAATTTCCCGGATGCGCTGTCGGGCGCTGCATTGGCCGCTCAGCGCGGCATGCCTATCATACTGGTGCCGCCTAAAAGCATGGAAGATGAAGTGGTGGCTTACGCCGCTCAGTCGCGCCTTGCGTATATATATGTGGCAGGCGGCACAGGCGTCGTATCCGATGCCGCGCTTGAATCTATAACGCTGCCGTATAAGTAACCCAGCAAAAGTACGAAATAATGTGATTGAGTGAGCAAAACGGCTCTTATGTTGTCATAAGCGGCCGTTTACTCATATATCTGGCATTTTGCAGTTTTATTGGGCTTTTATTATCCTCTTTTGTAGGGTAAAATAGCAGTGAATATATAAAGAACGTGCAGGCGTTCTAAAAGGTGGGCTTTAATATGGATATTTTCAAGCGGCTGTGGGGTTACATACGCCCGTACAAGCTGCAGTTTGTGCTGACTACCGCGGCGTTGCTGGCCGCTGCGGGCGCGGGTATGATCAATCCTTATCTGACGGGATTGTTGATAGACCGCGTGGTAAGGGGCGGACAGATGGAGCTGCTATGGCCGCTGGCAGTGGGCTTGGTTGTAGTCAGCTTAGCGGGTGCTGTGCTGCAGTATACGCACAGCTATTCGTTTGAGAACCTCTCTCAGAAGGTCATATATTCCATTCGCCATGCCATGTACAGGCATCTTCAGCAATCATCGTTTTCCTTTTATGACAGGGCGAGGACAGGCGAGCTCATGTCGCGCCTGACAGGGGATCTGGAGGGCATACGCGCTTTTATGGTAGGCGGATTTCCGACGCTTATATCCAGCACGGTGATATTCGTAGGCGTGACCATTATATTATTCAATATGAATACCGGCTTGACGCTGGTGTGCCTGTCCTTTTCGCCGCTTTTGGCAGTGACGGCTATAAATTTCGACAGGCGCATAAGGCAGGCCTACCGCGATATACGCAGCCAGATGGCGACGTTCAACAGCTTTTTGCAGGAGAATATAACCGGCATACGCGTGGTCAAAGCCTTTGCCCGCGAAAAATATGAGATAGAACGTTTTCGGGCGGAAAACAACGAGGTCTATAAGAAAAATATGGCGGCGGGCTTGCTCAACGGCCGTTTCGGGCCGCTGCTGGAATTATTGAGCGGCATGAGCGTGGTGGTGCTGGTGTGCTACGGCGGCTGGCTGGTCATAGACGGTGAGATGACGGTGGGCACACTGGTGGCGTTTAACGGTTATCTTTGGTCGTTGATATGGCCTATGCGACAGCTGGGCATGCTGCTGAATATGACCGGTCAAGCAATATCCTCCGGCCAGCGTATATTCGAGCTGCTAGATACCAATACCTCCATGCCGGTCAGACCGGATGCCTATAAGCCGGAGAAGGTGCGCGGCGATGTGTGCTTTGAGGATGTGACGTTCAAATATGAGGATAATATAGTGCTTCAGGATATAAATATAGATGCGCCGGCCGGTAAGAAAGTCGCTATCATGGGTGCCACAGGTGCCGGTAAAACATCTATCGTTAACCTGATATGCCGTTTTTATGACCCTCAGAAAGGCCGTGTGATGGTCGATAACGTTGATGTAAGGGATTGGGATTTAAAAACGCTCAGGCGCAGCGTATCGGTGGTCATGCAGGAGACCTTTTTGTTCTCCGATACTATAGCTAATAATATAGCCTACGGTAAAGATGACGCGTCTATGGATGAGATTATAGCGGCGGCTAAGGCGGCATGCGCGCATGACTTTATAATGGAAATGCCGGAGGGCTACGATACGGTGGTAGGTGAGCGCGGTGTGGGCTTATCCGGTGGACAGAAGCAGCGCATAGCCATAGCGCGCGCGCTTTTGGTAAATGCCCCCATACTGATATTGGACGATGCCACTTCCAGCGTGGATATGGAGACCGAGCACGAGATACAGCAGGCTCTCAAGCGTCTTATGGCGGGGCGTACGACGTTTATCATAGCCCACCGCATATCGGCCGTAAAGGATGCCGACGAGATCATAATACTGGAGAAGGGGTGCATAGCCGAGCGCGGTACGCACGATCAGCTTTTAAGGATGAGGGGCGTTTACTACGATATATTCCGGGATCAGTATAAGGATCTGGTGGTCGACGATACGGTAAAGAGCCGCCAGGAGATAGAGAGGATGGTGCGCCATGGCTAGGATGAACCGCTTTTCCGATGATGAACCGCTGCGCAGGCCGTTCAATAAGGATCAATTTATGCGCCTGCTCGGGTATCTCGGCCCTTTTAAGAAGAATATTGCTACGGCTTTTGTTCTTATGGTGGCGGCTACCATAGCAGGTCTGGCCGGTCCTTATATAATAAAGCTGGCCATAGATAATTACATAGCGGCAGGCGATGTGCCCGGCATGATGTACCTTGCGCTGATATTTGCAGGCATTACCATAGCCACTTACTTTATAAACCGCAAGCGTATAGTGATGATGACCGCTATGGGCCAGAGCATACTGTATAATATGCGCATGGATTTATTCAGGCATATAGAAAGCCTATCGTTTACATTTTTCGACAGCCGGCCGGCGGGTAAGATCATGATGCGCCTGATAAACGATGTGAATTCGCTCAATGACCTTTTGACCAACGGCCTCATCAATGTCTTGAACGACTTCGTCATGCTAGCCGCCATAATAGGCATTATGTTCAGCATGAATACGCGCCTTACGCTAATATCGTTCATACTGTTGCCGGCGCTTATGGCACTGGTATTCGGCCTGCGCAATGTTATAAGGCATAGATGGCAGATAGTGCGCCAGAAGAATTCCAATATGAACGCTTATCTTCAGGAGAACATATCGGGTATGCGGGTGACGCAGGCTTTTGTGCAGGAGGACGTCAATGAAGGGATTTTTTTGGGGCTGAACGATAGTATAAGGACGGCTCATATGAACGCCATACGCGTCAACAACGCCTTCGGACCGCTGCTAAATATCATAGGTGCTGTGGGCAATGCGCTGGTATTCATTATTGGCGTGGGCATGGTGGCAAGCGGTCAGGTTACGGTGGGAACGCTGGTGGCCTTTACCAGCTATATAGGCAGGTTTTGGATGCCACTGACCAACCTGAGCAATTTCTATAATCAGTTATTGGTAGCTATGGCGTCGGCTGAGCGTATATTCGATATACTGGATACAAAGCCCGATGTCACCGATAAGCCGGATGCCATAACGCTGCCGCCTATAGAAGGGCGCGTGGAATTCGACCACGTCTGTTTCCATTATGAGCCGGATAAGCCCGTGCTTAGAGATGTGAGTTTCACGGCTCAGCCGGGGGAGAATATAGCGCTTGTAGGGCCAACAGGTGCCGGCAAATCGACTATAATAAACCTTATAGCGCGCTTCTACGACGTGACAGCGGGACGCGTGCTTATAGACGGTTACGATGTGCGCGATGTGACGCTGGAGTCGCTGCGTAGCCAAATGGGCATAGTGCTGCAGGACACGTTCCTTTTCTCGGGCACCATTATGGACAATATACGCTACGGTAAACTGGATGCTACCGATGAGGAAGTGATCGCGGCGGCCAGGGCTGTGTATGCTGACGACTTCATAAGGGAATTTAAGGACGGCTATTTTACCGAGGTCCATGAGCGCGGCTCCAGGTTGTCGGTAGGGCAGCGCCAGCTCATATCCTTTGCGCGTACGCTGTTGGCTGACCCGCGCATACTCATATTGGACGAGGCGACATCCAGCATAGATACTCATACCGAACGGCTGGTACAGATGGGGCTGGAGCGTTTGCTGCAGGGGCGCACCTCATTTGTCATAGCCCACAGGCTGTCCACCATACGCAACGCCGACCGCATTATGGTGATAGACGACGGGCAAATAAAGGAGTCGGGCACGCATGATGAGCTCATGGCCGCAGGCGGCATATACCGCGAGCTGTATACATCGCAGTTTAGCTGGCTTTTAGCCGGATGATATATTGAAACGGAGGAATGTTGAAATGGTGAGATTTGGATGTTGTCTGCCACTGGCTTCTTTTGCGGCGCAATTGAAACAGGGCAACGATGAGAGCAGCGATATTGCCAGGCAATTGGAATTGGGGCTGGAGACTCTGCACCGGAACGGCTATGATTTTGCCGAATTGGGTGTAGGCACTGTGGCAAATCTGTCGGATGATGACTTTGAAAGGGTAAAAGATGTGATCGCGGCGGCCGACACAAAGGTATATGCTTTTAACAGCTTTATACCCGGCTCTATACCGTTGACCGGCCCTGATGTATCGGTCGAGCAGATAGAGCAATATTTGAGCAAAGCCATAATGCGTGTCAGCGATATAGGGGCATCGTATATAGTCTTTGGCAGCGGGGCGGCGCGCAAGGTGCCCGAGGGATTTCCGGTTGAAAGGGCTATTGAACAGCTCCTGGATTTCTTGAGACTGTGCGAGCGCTATGCCGCGCGTTACGGCGTAACCATAGCCATAGAGCCGCTGAATAAGGGCGAGACCAATATAATAAACAGCGTGGCCGAGGGGTTGGATTTGGCGATGAGGGCCGATCAGCCGCATGTGAAGCTGCTGGTTGATTTATACCATATGCTGGTAGAGCATGAACCGTTTGATATTATACCCAAAGCGGCGAAATATCTGGTGCACGTGCACATAGCCAATGAGCAGCGGCGTTATCCGGGCTACAGCGCAGAGGACGATGAGGATTTTATGCCGTTCTTCAAGGCGTTGAAGGAGAGCGGATATGACGGCGGCATATCGATGGAATGCCGTTTCGATGATTTTATGGAGGACAGCGCCCGGTCTTTGTTATACGTAAAGCAGATGTGGCAGTCGGTGTAACCGATAATCCGCTCTTGTTTTTTGGGTTATGGCAAATTCAGCGCCTGCAATGATATAAAGCCTACGCCCACTATAGGCTGGATATATATACCTCGCTACGGCTGTGAAGCTGGACCACTACGCAATCAAAGATTGCTGTGGTCCTACGCTTCAAAAGCCCGCTCAGCATATATATCCAGCCTTATATCA
>NZ_JAIHAU010000041.1 GCF_020054945.1 Mahella sp. | reverse complement strand
GGCTTTTGAAGCGTAGGACCACAGCAATCTTTGATTGCGTAGTGGTCCAGCTTCACAGCCGTAGCGAGGTATATATGTCAAGCCTGCAACGGGCGTAGGATTTATATCGTTGCAGGCGCTGAATTTGCCATATTAGGGCATATAAATAAAATACCGGCGATCTAATGATCACCGGCACTTCATAGTTTGATATCACCCTTGCATCTGCTTAGCCAAAAAGTCTGCAGCGGACCGCGCCACTTTGATGTCCGACTCTTCGATAACTGCATTCGGTTCTTTGGACAATAATATGACCGCTCCTGTCCCTTTGCCGTCAAACGATGTGACGATGGGAACTATGAGCTCGGCTGTATATTTAACTTCGTCATCATCGGCAACAATGCTGCAAGGTTTCCTATCAGTATTCTTATCAGCTATAAAGATTTCTTTACCCGTTATTACTTGCTCCAGCTCACTGCTGATACGTTTATCCTGAAGATCCTTTTTTATAGCAGCACCTGATACGGCTATTACGTTATCCTTATCAGCTATGCACACTATATAGCCCAATATCTGAGAGATCGTATCGGCATATTCTTTAGCGAAATCATTTAATTCGCCTATAAATGAATACTTTCTCAGAATCACCCCGCCTTCTTTATCGGTGAAAATCTCCAGCGGATCGCCTTCTCGTATCCTCAAAGTCCTACGTATCTCCTTGGGTATGACTACCCTGCCCAGGTCGTCTATACGTCTAACAATACCTGTAGCCTTCATATATATGCCTCCTTAATCTGTATTGTTTTACAAAACCATCCTTACCGCATTTATTATCTTACCGATGGGCAAGTTTTATTCACTATTTTTCACCAATGATATATGGACCAAGGAGGCTTATATATTATTTATAATTTTCCTCGTATTTCTTTATATCCGATCCGTTTCTCCATTCCTCTATAAGCGCTGTTATTTTATCATTCTTCTTTTGTTGTAGTAACGTATCGTGTATCTCCTGTTTTTTCTCCTCAAATGTGTAAACTTTTGAAGGTATCTTTTCTTCCAATTTGATTATATGATACCCATAGGACGTTTGGACAAGATCGCTTATATCACCTTTATTCTTCAAGGCAAAAGAGGCTTCTATAAAAGCCGGTTCTATTTGATCCTCGCGCGAAAAGGTAAGCGTACCACCTTGATCCTTTGTTCCTGTATCGTCAGAATACTGCTTCACCAGCTCAGCAAAATCATCGCCGGCTTTGGCTTTAGCCAGAACCTGTTCGGCTTCCGGCTTTATCTTATCGTATTCAGCCTTTTTGGTAGCCTCATCAGCCGAATATTTATCTTCAGGGATACTTATCAGTATATGGCTCACTGTTACCATCTCGGGGTCGGTGAACTCAGTATCTTTGTTCTCGTCGTAATATTTTTTTACCTCGTCATCAGTCACCGTGATATCAGCCGTCAATTCATCGAACAACTTCTGCTGCGCGGTATCCTCCTGAAGCAGTTGCTCCAATTCTGCCTCGGTCATCTGCTGCTGCGCGAGCATATCTGCAAAAGCCTCTTCTCCGTATGCATCCTTTAACTGCTGCAGCTGATCCTTGACCTGTTTTTTATCATCATCGGTGAGGGCTATATTATTCTTCTCCACTTGTTGGTTAACCAATTTTTGAGTTATGAGGCCTTCTACTATATCCTCTCTCATTTGCGCCAACGTATCAGCATAGTCCGCGCTGGTTTCCAACGTGTTTTTGTCTATACCGTACTGCTGTTCCACAGCACTGATGTACGCATCGTATTGCTTTACATAATCGGCTTTGAGTATCTTATCGCCGTTGACCTCTGCTACTGGCAGTTGTTTTTCTTTTTCCGGATCCACCGTTACCAACGAACAGCCTGCAAAAATAAAAATAGCTGCCATTACCAGCGCGGTCATCCTTACAAAACGTTTCATTATTATTTATCTCCTCCCATATAATAAGGCTACATAATATTATAACTTAACATGCCACTGCTTGTAAACCTATAGTTTTCTCAAGCAATTCCTGTATATCCTTTAATATACCCTCAGATGTTTCATTGCCGATTTTGAAATAAAATGATGGCTGATCAGTGGCCGCAAATCTAACGCGGCCCTTATACTCATCCATAGCCCTTATAAGACCGCTTAAATCGACATCTTTATCGTTTTTAAGCATAAAGACGATATCGGAGCCTTTTTGTTCGATAGATACAATGCCTATCTTCTTTGATAACAATTTTATATGCATTATCGACAATAGATTCCTGACGCTCTGCGGTATATCGCCAAATCTGTCTTCTATCTCTTCCTCCACATCATACTCCTCCTCTATGTCGCTTATGGACATTATACGCTTATATATCTCTATGCGTTGAGCTTCTGATGGCACGTAATCATCCGGTATATAAGCATCCAGCTTTATTTCTATAGACATATCCGTCTCTTCTTCATGGCTCTCTCCTTTTAGCTGGGCTATAGCCTCTTCCAAGAGCTTGCAATACATGTCATATCCGACAGCCGCCATATGGCCGTGTTGTTCTGCCCCTAGCAGATTACCGGCACCTCTTATCTCAAGATCCCGCAAAGCTATCTTAAAGCCGGAACCGAATTCGGTAAACTCCGTAATGGCGTGCAAGCGCTTCTCGGCTTCTTCAGTCAACACCCGGTCTTTCTTGTAGGTAAAATATGCATATGCCAGCCTGTTGCTGCGCCCCACCCTTCCGCGCAATTGATACAGTTGGGCTAATCCGAAATGATCGGCGTCGTAGACTATAAGGGTATTAACATTGGGTATATCTAAACCCGTTTCTATTATAGTGGTGCAGAGCAGCACATCATAATATCCATCCATGAAATCCATCATAACGCGCTCCAGCTTATCATTCCCCATACGTCCATGAGCGACGGTTATACGGGCTTCCGGGACCAGTTCTTGCAAATGCATAGCCATGACATCTATGGAATTAATCCTGTTATATACGAAATATACTTGTCCCCCTCTGCCAAGCTCTTTTAATATAGCATCTCTTATAATATTTTCGTCATATTCCACGACATAAGTCTGCACAGGATATCTGTCTTCCGGAGGCGTTTCTATTATGCTTATATCCCTTATGCCGGATAATGACATATGCAGTGTCCTGGGTATAGGTGTGGCAGTAAGCGTGAGCACATCCACGTTGTTTTTAAATCTCTTTATAGCTTCTTTATGGCTCACCCCAAATCTTTGTTCCTCATCGACTATAAGAAGTCCTAAATCGTGGAATTTAATATTGCTGCTCAGCAAAGCATGGGTTCCTATTATTATATCGATATCGCCGCTTTTAAGCCCCTTTATTATATCCTTTTGTTCCTGAACACTTCTAAAGCGGCTTATAACATCCACCTTTATGGGAAAACCGGCCAATCTATTGGTAAAGGTATTGTAATGCTGCTGGGCTAAGACCGTTGTAGGCACTAATACGGCCACCTGCTTGCCATCCATCACAGCCTTAAAAGCTGCTCTTAACGCAACTTCAGTCTTACCATAACCGACATCGCCGCACAACAGTCTGTCCATAGGTTTATCGCTTTCCATATCAGCTTTTATCTCTTCTATTGCCTGTAACTGATCAGGCGTTTCCTGATATGGAAACGATTCCTCCAGTTGAGCCTGCCAAACAGTATCAGGGCTAAATGCATGACCCTTGGTGGTATATCGCGAGGCGTACAGCTTCAATAATTCGCCGGCCATTTCCCTGACCGATTCCCTGACCTTGGCTTTGGTCCTGGACCATTCGCTGCCGCCCAGTTTGGATAATCTGGGTGAGGCTCCGTCCCCGCCGATATAACGCTGCACCAACGACATCCGATCGGTGGGCACATACAGATTATCGCCATCAGCATAACGTATAAAGAGATAATCCCTCGACTTACCCTCCACCGTAAGTTTTTTAATGCCCATGTATTGGCCTATCCCATAATTTTCATGCACCACATAATCGCCTATATTGAGGTCCGAAAAAGCCGCTACCCTTTGGCCCGCTTTCCTGGCTTTAACCTTCGAGCGCCGTCTTTGCATGCCGAACAGTTCTTGATCCGTAAGTATCACGCATTTAATATCCGGCCATTCGGTACCGCTGCTCAACGGCATATCTATTATACATATCTGCCCCGGTCGCACATCGATATCCAAACGCCTTGTGAACCATGCCTCTATACCGCTTTGCTGAAGCATATCCTGAATACGCAGTCCTCTGTTATCGCTCAAAGTTGCTATTATTATAGTATAGCCGGCAGACTTCCACCGGCGCAGTTCATCGACTATAATATCCATATTCCCCTGGAAAGACGGTATCTTTTTAGCATCTATTCTTATAGACGGGTTTGCGCCGGCTTGATGAAATGTTTCCAACGTGACGGTGCGTTGCCTATTCAGGCACGAACATAATGCGTCATAATCGCTCAGCAAATAAGCTTGCGAAGGCAATACCCGCCCCTTAATAAGCAGAGCCTTAAACATCTGCTCAAACTCTTCATGAAGCGTATGATCTCTTTGCCTTATGCGCTCCTCTTCATCCATAAAAAATAATGTTCCGGCAGGCATATAATCCAATAATCCAGCCGCTTTACCGTAAAAGAACGGCATATATCGCTCTACATTCTCAAATCGGGCGTTTTGGCTCAGCAGTTCAATATCGCCGCCTATCTGATCGTTGGCGTTTATGTGTTCAAATTCCGAACGCATAGCTTTAGTTGCTTGATAAGCTGTATCGCTGTCATACACCAGCTCCTTCACAGGCGATATGACGGCTTTGTCCACTTTATCGGTGGAACGCTGCGTATCGGCATCAAATCTTCTGATAGAATCGACTTCGTCGTCGAAAAATTCTATCCGATATGCCTCTTCACCGACGACAGGATAAAAATCAACTATATCGCCTCTTATGGCAAATTGCCCTTTGGCCTCTACCAACTCTTCCCTTTGATAGCCTGCTTCTAACAACCATCTTTCCATAACGCCGTGCTCTATTATCTGACCTATCGATATTTCATGGAAGTACTTATTAAATTCATCAAATGGCATAAGCCTGGGCAGTAATGCATCTATCGAAGCTATAACTATCATATTTTCTTTAAAAGCGAGACGATTTTCTATTTCAAGCCTTTGAAACAACACCTCATTGCTTTTACCGCTTACGTCATATAAGACGGTTTCAGCAGCGGGAAAAATATAAACCGGTACATCTACATCTTTGAATATCGCTGACATGTCATCGTACAGCTGTTTGGCGCGCACCTCATTGTGCGTGATAATAACAGCCGATTTAGCATTAACAATATTTATCAATGCATACATCAGATAAGCTCTACCCTCATCCGGTACGCCATATATCTCCAATCGGCCGGAATCACTTCTTAAAGAATCATAAATACGTTCCGATACGTCGGAACGGTCAAAAACCCTGGTTAACAAATTATTCATGCAGAACCACCTACCGAAAAATGCAAAATTACCCGGTTCCATGCCATATGCAGCAATGCAGCCGAGATCAAGCCCAAAATTATTTCGTCACTAAACTCATACATCCATACCGTAACAGCACCGAAAACAGCATGAGTCACAATAGACAATACGCCTGCCATAACCGCTTGTCGTGAATGAGATTGAAATATCTCATACGCAGCCTCCACAATGCCAAAACATACATGAACGCCCAGTACAGACAAGCCTAACAAAAAAGCCGGCAGTGTTTTCATGCACTCTTCAGTAACGGGCCCTGTCCATATGCTAGCATCTGGTCCTATTAATTTTAGCATATATTTGTTTATGAATAACGTTGCTGCCGCGGCAAACACTATGTCAGCTATAAATATCAAATCAGACATCGCCGTTATACTTGCTCATGGCTATCTCTATGCCATCTTTAACAATCGCTTCGGCAGCATCGGCCGCCCTCTCCATAGCCTTATATATAATCGGCTGTTCTTGTTCGCCAAAACCAGATAATACATAATTTACCAAGTCTATGTTCGGACCAGGCCTGTCTATGCCGACGCGTATGCGCGGAAAAGCATCGCTATCCAGCATATATATTATAGAGCGCATACCGTTATGCGTGCCTGCACTGCCTTTAGTGCGTATACGAATACGTCCCAGAGGCAAATCGATATCATCATATATTACTATAAGATGATCTAAAGGAGGCTTAAAATAACGCACAATATCATAAACGCTTTCGCCGCTCGCATTCATAAACGTTTGAGGCTTGGCTAAAATAACCTTCTCCGCGCCTATCCGCGTTTCGCCCCATAGCGCTTTATAATCCAACTTATTTAGTTTTATACCACTGCGTTGAGCCAATATGTCCATTACCATAAACCCGACATTATGGCGCGTATATTTATATCTATCGCCGGGGTTACCCAATCCCACTATTATATACATAAATCCTCCGTTCTCATAAATGCAATATAGTGGCGCCCCAGTTATCCCAATCGTAGTGGTAATCCCCGGCGCTATATCCCTCTTCCTCTATTACCTGTCTTACCAATCGCTCCATGCTTCCATTGCCGAATCCGTGTATTATTCTTACCTTCTTTACATTTCTTTGATTACGGCACCTTCTTATAAAATCCCGCAATTCATACTCCGCATCCTCAAAATCCACAAATTCGGGATGCAAATCTATCTCAGGCATATCCACGCACCGCATTGTTCCCTTCAGCATAAATATCATTTACAATATAATTATACACCATAAAAAAACTATATCAAGTATGTTCTCACATGCCGACAGCTTCTTTATACGGGCTAACGGCCTCATCATCTGTCTCTATGCCTATCTCCTCCAGCATCCACTTGGCAAATACACCGTAACCGCGCTTAGGATCATTGATAAACACATGTGTCACAGCGCCTACCAGTTTGCCGTTCTGAATAATAGGGCTGCCGCTCATGCCTTGAACTATGCCGCCGGTTAATTTCAATAAGGTCGGATCGGTTATTTCTACCACCAAACTTTTACCGTTGGGCTGGCTTTGCCGATTCACACGTATGATTTTGACATCATAAGCTTTAACGCCCTGATCATCTACGGTAGCAAGGATAGTAGCCGATCCCTCTTGTACCTCGCTTTGCAACGCCACGGGTATGGGTTCTTTATATAATCTATTGGTTACTATGCTGTCGGCATATATATGACCGAATATGCCATATTCTGTATTAACCTCTATGTTTCCTATTCTTTCTTCATCGTCTAAAAATACGCCTTGCAATTCGCCAGGTTTACCTTTTTTCCCTTCTTTAACCGCTATAACCTCCGAATGCACTATTTCACCATTTTTTATAGATAAAAGCGTGCCGGTATCCATATCGGTTATAGGGTGTCCCAATGCTCCGTATATACGATTGTTAGGCTCATAAAATGTCATGGTCCCTACGCCGGCCGTACTATCTCTTACCCATATGCCCAACTTATATTTATGTTCCTCCATATCCTTCACAGGCTTTATGGACAACGATATAGGCTTATCATTTCTCAATATATCCAGTTTGACGGGCCGCCCATCTATTGAATTCACAATCTCGGCCAGATGATCAGCGTCTTTTATAATCGTGTCATTTGCTTTTTCTATTATATCGCCCGGCATCAAGCCAGAGTCGTTAGCCGGATGATGCATAAGCCCGTCTTCTCCTCTGAATTCCGATACACCCACCACTAATGCACCATCGGTATACAGCGTAACACCGATGGCCTGACCTCCGGGCAGCACTTTCACAGGTGATACCACATTCACCGACATATCCTTTACAGGTATAATTCCGAATAATTTAAACTGTAATGCCGCCTTGCCCTGCTGTTGGGGCTGTATTATAAGAGGGCTGTCTATTTTTCGTTCTATTACAGCTTCCTCCAATGATTGACCGTTTATTTTTAACACATTTTTGTCGTCGGCCTGAATTTTTACCTCCATTGGCAAACGGAACGGTATAATCTGGTATTGTCCTTCCGACATTTCCAATTCAGACGGAAATTTAATTATATCCTGTACTACTGGCGAATAATATATCGCAAATACCAACAGCGATAATAAAATACCTATAATTTGCTTAATGTGCCATCTTTTCAAAAACTTCACCCCTCGTATTTTTTATACCGCATCGGCGATATCATATAAATTAACCGTCTTAAAAACGATTTATACGAGGGCATTTATGATGAGTATGGCAACTTATTTACGATGCTGCAGTATTTGCTTTAAAAGCGGCGCTGGTATCCATCATCTCTCTGGCATAGCTTATGCTGGCAGAACTGAGTTCGATGCCTCCCAGCAAGCGGGCTATCTCTTTAAGCCTCTGATCAGAATTAAGCAAATATGTTCTGGTATATGTCCTTTGACCTTTATTTTCTTTTTTTATCAAATAATGTGCATCAGCCATCGAGGCTATTTGAGCTAAGTGGGTCACACATATGAGCTGGTGCTCCCTGGATATACGAGTCAGCTTCTGTGCCACTTTATGGGCCGTTTTGCCGCTGATGCCGGCATCTATTTCATCGAATATCATGGTCGGCACGCGATCGATATGGCCGAGCACAGCGTTTAACGCCAGCATTATGCGCGACATTTCGCCTCCCGAGGCTACTTTGGCAAGCGGTCTTAACGGCTCGCCGGGGTTAGCCGTCATCAAAAAATTTATATCATCGAAGCCGTTTTGCGTGTACCGCGCATCTTCGATATTTTCAGGCGAAATTATCGAAACTTTGAATATCGCATTTTCCATGGCTATATCCTTCAATTCAGCCATCACTTGGGATTCGAGCTCTGCTGCCGCGATTTTTCTCTTCTCGGACAATGTCGAACATATACTATATAATTCCCTTTCGGTCTCGCATTTATCCTCTTCCAAGTTTTGTATATATTGTTGGCTATTTTGATAAATTTCAAGTTTTTCTATTAATTTATCTTTATAGATTGATATGTCTTCTATGGTGTCGCCATATTTTCGCTTAAGGTTGTTTATGGTATTGAGTCTGTCTTCGATCTCATCGGCCTGTGCCGGGTTGTATTCCATGGTATCCATATAATTGCTCACAGAGGATATCAGTTCTTCGACATCGTAGATTATACTGTCTATATCGTCGCTTATTTTAGCGAGCTTTGGATCTATATCCGATATACCCTTCAATCCCTTTTGCAAATCTCCCAGCACATCTATAAGCGGCGGTCGTTCTTCCTCACCGTTATATAAACTGGTATAAGCTCCTGATAGAACATCCATTATCTTCTGGTAATTATTATATATTGTCCTCTGTTGTTCCAATTCCACATCTTCCCCTGGCCTTAAACGAGCGGCCTCGATTTCGTTTATCTGATAATACAAAAGATCCATTTCACGCTGGCGAATTTGAGGATCAGCCGACCATTTGGATAATTCCATGTTTAATTTTTGCCATTTATCATAGTATTTGCTGATTTCGGCTTTTAGCTCTTCCACTTCGGCGCCTGCAAACCTATCCAAAAACAGACCATGGTTTTGCGCGTCCAGCAATGCATAATGAGAAGCCTGACTGTGAAGATTGATCAGTCGGCTGCTGATATCTTTAAGCATAGACAGCGGAACAGCCGCGCCGTTTATACGACATACATTTTTGCCCGAAGCGTTGAGTTCACGGCTTAATATCAGATACTCATCATCGCTTACATCTATACCGTACAGGTTTAACAGACCTTTTACTTCCGCATAGCCGGTTATGTCAAACAGCCCTTCTATCCGCCCCTTATCGCAACCCGAACGTATGGCGTCCTTATCCGCCCGTTCACCTAATAAAAGCGCTATAGCATCTATTATGACAGATTTACCTGCGCCCGTTTCACCTGTCAATATATTAAGCCCGCGGTCAAATGCTATATGCGCATAGTCTATCAGCACCAGATTCTCTATAATAAGCTCTTTGAGCATGATTTAACCCCCTTATCGGGATCGTATATCGTTGAATCCCCTTATGAGCGTTTCTACCGTTTTTTCGTTTCTCGCAATTATGAGCACCGTATCATCCCCGGCTATAGTCCCCAAAACGCCGGGCCAATTCATAGCATCTACCGCCGCCGCCGTCACCTGGGCGGAGCCCTGCAGCGTTTTCAGAACAATCAGATTGCCTGTATAATCTATACTCAATATGGCTTCCGAAAACACCCGCAATAGTCGATCTACCGGCGATGTAGTGTCCTTATCCATGGCTGCATACTTATATCTGCCATCATGGGCCAGCACCTTTATCAGACCTAACTCCTTTATATCCCGGGAAATAGTGGACTGGGTAACATCAAAACCGGCTTTTTTTAACTCGTCTGTAAGATCCTCTTGTGTTTCTATCTCTTTATCTTTTATGATCTCTAGTATTTTCGATTGCCTGTCTATCTTCATAAAACACCTCTCTACCTTTAATCACGAAGTCGCTGGGCGTCGATATCATACAATTTTTCGTGCAACAGCTTATAAAAACTTTTACCGCTGACCCTGACCAGATGTGTATAAATACCTGCTTTTTTCAGCATGACGATATCGCCGTTAGCCACGCGAAAGCCCTCTTGTCCATCTATAGTCATTACTATATCGCTGGAAGGATCATCGATGTATATCCTTATAACCTCTTTATCGGATATAACCAGCGAACGGGAATTAAGACTATGCGGGCATATCGGCGTAAGCAAGATAGACTCAAGGTTGGGGCTCACTATAGGTCCTCCCGCTGAAAGCGAATAAGCCGTGGAACCGGTAGGCGTCGCTATGATAAGCCCGTCCGCTATATAATTATTAACGAATTCATCGTCTATATACGCCTTCAGGCGTATCAATCTGGAAAACGACCCTTTTGATATAACGGCATCATTGAGCGCATAGAATGTTTCCAGCTCCATATCATCCCTGATAACGGCTATCTGTAGCATCATGCGGTTTTCTATAGAATACCGGCCTTCCAGCACTTTCTCCAATGCCGGATACATGTCCGACACCTCCACCTCCGTTAAAAAGCCGAGATGGCCGAGATTGATGCATAATATCGGTATCTGATATAAGCATACCTGCCGCGCTATGCTCAACAAAGTACCGTCGCCGCCCAATGCTACTATTATGTCGGGTTCGCTATACATGCTATGACCGGAATATCCAAGATCCGGCCGTTCTATTTTTGAAGCCGTGCTTTCATTGAGCATAACAGAAATGCCACGCGTCTCCAACCATTGTACCAACTGTCTGGTTATATCCAATCCTGCATCTTTATTGGCATTGGGAAATACGGCGATTTTTCTGATCATTGCTAACCCCTGTTTCTAACCGTCATATTGCCGTTAATACGTTCATATATGCGAGAAGCTATACCTTGCGGGGTCATTTTGAGCTGATTCAATAATTTATCAACGCTGCCATGGGGCACAAAACCGTCCGGCATGGCTATGATATCCAAATCAACACCCTTTATATCATTATCGAAGATAAATTCGGCTATGCCGCTGCCGAAACCACCTTTTTCTATATTGTCTTCTATGGTAACCAGCCGCTTGGTATTGAGCAAAATATCTGATAACGCCGACGATGGTAACGGCTTAATACAGCGCGCATTATACACCGCGGCATTTATGCCCATCGTCTTTAATATGGCCGCGGCATTTAATGCTATATCGACCATATGCCCGACTGCTAATATAGCAACATCAGTTCCAAACTGCAAACACTCCCAGTTCATTACATCGATGTCGGTTTTATGCGCATCGCGTTCATAGCAAGTCGCTCCCCTAGGATAACGTATGGCTACCGGCCCATCCACATATAAGGCAAACTGCAACATTTTATCCAGTTCTTGACCGTCTTTGGGCGCCAACACGCGCATATTAGGCATAGCCCGCAAGTAAGATATATCGAACACGCCATGATGTGTAGGGCCGTCTTCACCTACCAATCCAGCCCGATCGACAGCAAATACGACAGGTAGATCCTGCATGCATACATCATGTATTATCTGATCATACGCCCTTTGTAAAAACGACGAATATATCGCCACTACCGGCCTTAAACCGGCAGCGGCCATTCCTGCCGCCATGGTCACGGCATGTTGTTCGGCTATACCCACATCGAAAAAACGGTCCGGATATTTCTCGGCAAAACGCCCCAGTCCCGTACCGTCTTTCATGGCCGCCGTAATAGCAACCACGCGCTTGTCGCGCGCCCCTGCAGACAACATAGCATTGCTAAAAGCCTTGGTATACGTCATGTCAGGGCTCGTTTCCTCATGCCCGTTTTCGGCGTCAAACGGCGCTATGCCATGAAACCGTTCCGGGTTTTCTTCAGAAAACTTATATCCTTTGCCTTTAACAGTTACAACATGCACGAGCAACGGTCCTTTCATGTTTTTGACGCGCCTTAGCACCGGTATCAATTCATCCAGATTGTTTCCATCTATAGGGCCTATATAAGTAAATCCTAATTCTTCAAACAGCATACCCGGCACAAATATATACTTGAAGCTATTCTTAAGCTTCTCTATGCCGCTTACCAACGAATCGCCTATATAAGGTATGCGGCTTAGCACACCTTTTATATCGCGCTTAGCCTTGCTGTAGCTAGGGCTGGAACGAAGTCTTGCCAGATATAACGCCAATCCGCCTACATTTTTGTCAATAGACATCGCATTATCGTTTAGTATAACAGTAAGATCGTTCCTGGAACGGCCGGCGTCATTCAAAGCCTCAAATGCCATGCCGCCACTTATGGAGCCATCTCCTATTACCGCTATCACGGAATAATGCTCCTTCTTTAAGTCCCTTGCTCTGGCCATGCCGAGCGCCGCCGATATAGAGGTGCTGCTATGCCCTGTTTCAAAGCAATCGTGGACACTCTCATACCGTTTAGGGAAACCGCTCATGCCACCGTATTTTCTCAAAGTAGGAAATAGCGATTTTCTTCCGGTCAAAATCTTATGCGTATACGATTGATGTCCGACATCCCATATGATTTTATCCCATGGGCTATTATACACATAATGCAGGGCTATCGTCAACTCGACCACGCCAAGATTAGAAGCCAAATGCCCTCCTGTTTTAGAGACATTATCGATCAAAAATTCCCTTATTTCATCCGATAAAGTCTTAAGCTGTTCTATATCCAATGCTTTCAAGCTCTCAGGACTATCTATATCATCGAGCAATCTACTCATAGGTCTTTCCTTTCCCTTCGCATCAGCGAGATTAAGTATTTTGGGCTTTTTATTATAATATCCAAAATATACGCAACCCTATATACTATCTCTTCAGAATTATTTATAGCGTAATTTTTACCCAAAGCCTTGCCTCCTATAGTAAGCGACGCTATGCCGGCGCTGAGCATTATGCTTATAACCATATCATAACTATTGTCAGCTAAAACTATGAGCTTGCCCGCTATCACCGCTCCTGCCGCTCCGCTTATGACGCCTGCTATATCGCCTATTACATCATTGCAAAAGCTGGATACCTTATTGGCATTGCGCACAAACTGCACAGCCAGAGCTGCTCCCGGCATTTTGCGCGCCGAGCGCGCATGAAATGGCGCCTCCTTGGAAGCAGTAACCGCTACTCCTATTATATCAAATATTACGCCTATTGCTATAATAATTATTAGAATTATCCATGCTATAAAAAGATCGGCCGATTGAATTGTAGTCTCGGATATAAAACTCATGATAGAAGATATAAGAAATGCTATACCGGTAACCACCAAAGGCCAGCGGTCCCGATGATTTTTATTGTTTTTAGAATTTTTAGTTTTATTGTTTTTTACAACACTTTTATCTTTATGTAAGTGTATATCGCTATCGTCATTATCCATGGAAGCATTAACCTCTTTATATAATATACATTGCGATGGCAGCATGTTAGGTAAACTCTGCGGCTTAGGTTCGGTAGGATTTCCCGGACGATTACTCTCCGTCGCCGGAGGAGCGGTTTCCCTTTAAAATCGTCATGCCGAGTCGCCTTCGGCATTCACCGAATTGCCACTAAGTCCACACTTTAATCCCTAACATGCCTCGTGATGAGCAGCCTAGGAGCTTTCCTCAACAGCCAAATCGATCCCTAGCCTCTTTTGCAACATAGGTTTCAAGCAGCGATAACCTCGCGCCTTCGGCGCCTTCCGGCTGAGGTGTGAACTGCTATCCACCTATATCACTCAAGGCAGGCTACACTGTACACAGCGTCGTTTGCCGCATACAGGTTCATCCCCGAGCAGTAGCGCTTTCTTACTGAAGCACCACCCTCTCGGGCCTCCGCGATAGATGGGTCATCGGCTGCATGCCATTGCAGCTTGCCCACCTATCTTAACTCCCAGCACCAACCCCCGACTGGGCGTCAGAAGCCAGCACCAGGAACTTCATCGTTGTGCCCTTAGCGGATTTTTAGCCCCGC
>NZ_JAIHAU010000040.1 GCF_020054945.1 Mahella sp. | reverse complement strand
CCATTCCGAACACAGAAGTTAAGCCCTTCAGCGCCGATGGTACTAAGCGGGAAACCGCTTGGGAGAGTAGGCCGTTGCCCGGTCTTTTTTTATTTTTCTATGACTGCATATGCTTGTCTATCGCGTAGGCAAATGTTATAATAAATCGGTGAGTACGACATATAGATATATGATGCTAGGAGGAGAGAGCCGTTTGACGGCGTAACATAATGATTTTTGATATACAACTGGCTGAAGAATTAAGCGCTATTACGCATTTACCTGCTCAAGAGATAAGCGATATGTTGGAGATACCGCCGGATAGGCAGTTGGGCGACCGAGCCTTTCCGTGCTTTAAATTAGCTAAAACCATGCGAAAGAATCCTCAGTTCATTGCACAGGAAATCGCTGATAATATAAAAAAACCGAATTTTATTGAACGGATAGAAACCAAGGGTGCTTATGTCAATTTCTTTTTTAACAGGGCTGTATTAGCCCAAACAGTATTAGAAGATATTTTAAATAAAGGTGAGCATTATGGTTCATCCGATAAGGGGAACGGAAGTGTCGTATGCATTGATTTTTCGGCTCCCAATATAGCCAAGCCCTTTCATATAGGTCATCTGCGTTCTACCGTTATAGGGAATTCGCTCTATAAAATATATGAATTTTTGGGCTATAAATGCATAGGCATAAACCATCTTGGGGATTGGGGCACTCAATTCGGCAAGCTTATAACAGCCTATAAACACTGGGGAATAAAAGATGATCTGGAGAAAGAGCCTATAAAAGCCTTATTAGATATATACGTAAGATTTCATGATGAAGCCGAAAAAGATCCCTCACTGGAAGACGAGGCGCGGCTGTGGTTCAAACGTATGGAGGACGGTGATGAGGAGGCTCTCAGCTTATGGCGCTGGTTTAAGGATTTGAGCTTGCGCGAATTCAATAAGATATATGACATGCTCGGCGTTAAATTTGATTATTATACCGGTGAAAGCTTTTATAACGATAAAATGGACAGGGTGGTGGAATTGCTCCAAGAGAAGGGCTTGTTGACAGAAAGCCAGGGAGCACTTGTTGTGGATTTAAGCCAATATGATATGCCGCCGTGCATGATAAAGAAAACCGATGGTACTACGCTTTATGCCACGAGGGATATAACAGCGGCCATATATCGCAAAGAGACATTTGACTTCGATAAATGCCTGTATGTGGTGGCCTATCAACAGGACCTGCATTTCAGGCAATGGTTTAAGGTTATAGAGCTTATGGGTTTTGATTGGTATGACAAGCTGTTTCACGTTCCTTTCGGGATGGTGAGCATGGAAGAAGGCACGCTCTCTACGCGCAAAGGACGCGTTGTTTTCCTCGAAGATGTGTTGCAAAAGGCTGTGGATAGAACACTTGATATAATAAAAGAGAAAAATCCGGGTTTGGAGAACAAAGAGGATGTAGCAAAACAGGTTGGCATCGGGGCGGTTGTATTCCATGACCTCATAAATAACCGTATAAAGGACATAGTATTCTCATGGGATCAAGTGCTCAATTTCGACGGAGAAACCGGTCCGTATGTGCAATATGCTCATGCGCGGGCTATGAGTATATTGGCAAAGGCGACGCAGACAATAAACGGTGAAGTAGTAGGCGATCTACTTACCGAAGATGAGGCGCTGGAGTTGATAGATCTGTTGGCTCGCTTTCCGGAAGCCATAGAAGCCGCATGTCAGGCTAATGAGCCGTCTATTGTGGCACGACATACGATAGATATAGCGCAGGCTTTCAATAAATTCTATAAAAACCATATGGTTATAGTAGACGATGATGAGCTGCAAAAGGCAAGGCTTACGCTGGTATATGCTACAGCTCAGGTTATACGCATTGGCTTGAGCCTGCTCGGCATACAAGCGCCGGCTAAAATGTGATTGACAGGCCGGCGTTAGGGCATAATGAGAGGATACATATGTATCCATAAGGGTGGAACCACGGGAATAAGCTCTCGTCCCTGCTTGAGGGATGAGGGCTTTTTTGATAAAGTTTTTGCATGTAGGGAGGAATTTGTTTGATAAAGATAAAGCTAAAAGATGGGTCGATTAAAGAATATAGCGAAGGTATTACGCCGGCTCAAATAGCGGCCGATATAAGCGCGGGGCTTGCGAGAGAGGCATTGGCCGCACTTGTGAACGGGCAGGTAATGGATTTGAACATGCCGATTTACGAAGATGCCGACTTGGCATTGTTGACCTTCGATGATGAAGGCGGTAAAAAAGCCTATTGGCATACTACATCCCATATAATGGCGCAGGCTGTATTGAGGCTTTTCCCTGAGGCAAAACTGGCGATAGGACCAGCCATAGACAACGGCTTTTATTATGATTTCGATATCGATAAGCCTTTTACACCTGAGGATTTAATCAGTATAGAAGAAGAAATGCGAAAGATAATAAAAGAGGATTTGTTGCTGGAGCGTTTTGAATTACCGCGGGACCAAGCTATAAAATTTATGCGGGAAAGAAACCAGCCATACAAGGTAGAACTTATAGAGGCTCTGCCCGAGAACGCCGTAATATCATTCTATAAGCAAGGGGAGTTTGTGGATCTCTGCGCTGGACCCCATATACCGTCTACCGGTAAAGTCAAGGCGGTGAAGCTGCTCAGCGTTGCAGGGGCATATTGGCGAGGAGATGAGCATAATAAGATGCTGCAGCGCATATATGGTATCTCATTTCCTAAGAAAAGCATGCTGGATGAATATCTGGCTCGCATAGAAGAAGCCAAGCAACGCGACCATAGAAAATTGGGGCAGGAACTGGATCTTTTCAGCCTTCATGAGGAAGGGCCGGGTTTTCCGTTTTTCCATCCAAAAGGCATGATCATACGCAATATGTTAGAAGATTTCTGGCGCAAAGAGCATAGGAAACACGGCTATGAGGAGATAAAAACGCCCATAATATTGAATAAAGAGCTGTGGGTACAGTCGGGCCATTGGGACCATTATAAAGATAATATGTATTTTACCAAAATAGACGACCAGGATTACGCCATAAAACCTATGAATTGTCCGGGCAGCATGATAATTTATAAGCGAACCATGCACAGCTATAAAGAGCTTCCCATACGCTTGTGCGAATTAGGCCTTGTGCATCGCCACGAAAAATCCGGTGTGCTGCATGGGCTTATGCGCGTGCGCTGCTTTACCCAGGATGACGCTCATATATTCATGTTGCCGTCGCAGGTAACCGATGAGATAATAGGTGTTATAGACCTGATAGATTATTTCTATAATCTGTTTGGTTTTAAGTATCATGTAGAGTTGTCTACGCGCCCGGAAGATTCCATGGGCACCGACGAACAATGGGAGATGGCCACTGAGGCGCTTAAAGTGGCGTTGGAAAAGAAGGGCTTGGATTATAAGGTGAATGAAGGCGATGGCGCGTTTTACGGGCCTAAGATAGATTTTCACCTGGAAGATAGTATAGGAAGAACATGGCAATGCGGTACTATACAGCTTGATTTCCAGATGCCTGAGCGCTTTGACTTGACATATATAGGTGAGGATAGCGAAAAGCACCGTCCGGTTATGCTGCACCGCGTTATATTTGGAAGCATAGAACGGTTCATTGCTATATTGACTGAACATTATGCCGGCGCTTTCCCAACATGGCTGGCACCCGTTCAGGTAAAAATTTTACCAATAACGGATCGTTCACTCGAATATGCACGCAGTTTACAAATGCGATTGGAAGAACTGGATATACGCACCGAGCTCGATAACCGCAATGAGAAAATAGGCTATAAGATAAGAGCGGCCCAGATAGAGAAAGTGCCATATATGCTGGTTATAGGCGATAAAGAGGTGGAAAACGCCGCGGTGTCGGTGCGCTCTCGCACCAAGGGCGATATGGGGAACATGAGCGTGGATGATTTCGAAAACCTCATAGAAGCTGAAATAAAATCGAAAAAAGCCATTGACTGATGTATGGTTTATATGATAAGATAATTGACGTAAAGAAGAAGCTATCCACTTCTCACCTTTCGGCTGGCGCTAAAAGGTTATTTATAGAATGTAAGCGTTATATAAAGTGGGTAGTATATACCCGCTTTTATTTTTGCTTATTATTAAGTAAGCGTATAGCGCCGGCATAGATGTATTGGGTAAGTAAGGGAGGCTCCTAAATTTTCGGAGGTGAAGCATTATTTTTAAAGATTTGATGGTAAATGAGGAGATACGGGAAAAAGAGGTCCGTGTAGTCGATGTGGACGGTAAACAGTTAGGCATTATGCCGCTTCGGCAGGCGCTGGAATTGGCGCAGAGAAAGCAGTTGGATCTCGTAAATGTGGCTCCTCAGGCTACTCCACCTGTATGCAGGATAATGGACTATGGTAAGTATAGGTATGAAGCCATCAAACAAGAAAAGGAAGCTAAGAGGAATCAAAGGATAATAGACATCAAGGAAATCAGGCTTTCCACTACTATAGAGGAACACGATATAGATGTGAAGATAAAGAATGCTATAAAGTTCCTTAAAAACGGCGATAAGGTAAAGGTGACAGTGAGGTTCAGAGGCAGGCAGATAACTCATCCGGCTATAGCCGCTGAAATATTGAAAAATTTTGCCGAGAAAGTAGCTGAAGTGGGGATAATAGAAAAAGCCCCGCAGATGGATGGAAGGAATATGCTGATGATACTGACGCCAAAAGCTGATGTGAAGTGATTTTTGAAAGGAGGATTTGTATATGCCTAAAATGAAGACGCACAGGGGCGCTGCCAAACGCTTTCGCGTTACGGCCAGCGGTAAGATCAAGAGGGGTAAGGCTTATAGAAGCCATATACTGACAAAAAAGACCACCAAGCGTAAAAGAAATCTACGCAAGACAGGCTATATGAGCGATGCTGATCAGAAGAATACGAAAGAGCTTTTGCCATATAAATAGAACGAATTTTAATCAGCGAAAGGAGGATACGTTATAAATGGCTAGAGTAAAATCGGGTGTAACCACCCACAGAAAGCATAAAAAAATATTAAAATTGGCTAAAGGTTACTGGGGCGGGAAAAGCAAGCAGTATAAAGCAGCTAATGAAGCTGTTATGAAAGCACTGGCATATGCTTATGTCGGCCGTAAACTGCGCAAGCGCGATTTCCGCAGGCTCTGGATAGCGCGTATAAATGCCGCATCTCGCATGAACGGCTTATCCTATAGTAAACTTATAAACGGCCTTAAGAAAGCCGGAGTAGAGATAAATAGAAAAATGCTGGCTGAAATGGCCGTAAACGACAGCAAGGCGTTTAGCCAATTAGTAGAAGTGGCCAAACAGCAAATGGGTGCATAAAAATTTTTTGGTTTAAACCTTGTATTTTTGTAGCCCATATTGTATAATATCCATTGTCGGCTCGGTGATGAAGAATGCCGACAATAATGGCCCCGTGGTCTAGCGGTTAGGACACCACCCTTTCACGGTGGTAACATGGGTTCGAGTCCCGTCGGGGTCACCATAAAGTACTGACAAAGCGGTCTTTGACCGCTATTTTTTTGTCCTTTCATATTCGATTAACGCATATTATGATAAAAACTTCTATTATTCAACGCCAAGTAATGACAAACAATACAGTCTATGATCTGTTATAATATCCTTTGTCTTGAAAATAGGTTATATGGATGGTGGTATTTATGATAGGCAAAGGACAAGCAGCTTTGTATAAACGCGATTTGTATAAAAGCCGTGATATAAGGAAAGCGACTTTTAATATATCATGGCATGAAACCATTATATTATTTGCGACGTTCTTTATAGGCAGGGTATCCATCATAGAATATTTAATGCCTTTTAGCATAGCCTTTCTGGCTGTAGTATTTGCGTTTTACAGGCGCGATGTTATATTTGGGATAGCTGCCGCCACCGGAATACTGACAGCCCGCTTTGACGTAGATTCTTTTAAGTACATATTGGCCATAGCTCTGTTGTATATGGCGTTCCATCTTTATGTCGAAAATGAGCGTTCAAAGTTGGACGAGCATTCGACCACATGGCGTACCGCCGTATCGGCTTTGATATGCGTGCTCATATCGCATATTGTATTCGATGTTTTTAAGGGCATCACATTATACAATATGTTTCTGGCGCTAAGCGATGCCCTTATAACCTTTATATTTATCTTCATATTTAAAAATGTGCAGAACGTACTCTTTATGCCTGCTCGCCGACGCATACTCTCATCTGAAGAGATAATAACTCTGGGAATTATTATAGCGTTAGTAGTAGAAGGTTTTTTCGATATAAGATTATGGGATATATCGCTGAAAAATGTGATAAGCCTGTTCACGGTCATGGCTTTGGGGTATATATGGGGTACAGGCGTAGGCTCTTCGTTGGGCATTACTGTCGGCATTATAATGTCGCTTTCGGGTTCTATACCGAGCTATGCCATAGCCGATCTGGGATTTTGCGGTATGTTGGCCGGCGTATTCAACCATCTGGGGCGGTGGGGTTCTATAGCTGGTTTTATAATAGGCAATGCCATATTGACCTATTATATGAACGGCTCTTCAGCTGTTATAATGCCGTTTGAAGATATCATCATAGCCGGTGTTATATTGATAGCACTTCCACGTAGGGCTATAGAGTTCTTGAAGGAATATACGGGTTTCTACAGGCTGGAGGCACAAAAGGATTATATAAGCAAGATAAAGGAGTTTTTAAACAGGCGGCTGATGGGTTTTGCCAAAATGTTCGATGAATTGGCTCGCACTTTTGACACAAACAAACAAGATATCGACGACTTGCGCCAGCAAAATGTATCAGATATACTAAATATGACGACCGGCAAAATATGTCGGTATTGCTCTTCCTATAAACAATGCTGGGAACAACAACCCTATGATACATATCAAAATATGCTCACATTGATGAAAATAGCCGAAGACAAAGGCAAAATAAAAAAGAGCAGCATATTAATGGATTTGCGCAGAAAATGTCCTCATGTAAGCGAAATAAAACGAGCAATGGAACAAATGTATGCCAACAACGGTTTTGATTATAAATGCCAGCAGGTTATGGAGCAAAGCCGAAAGCTGGTGTCAGAGCAACTGGCTGGCATGTCCGAGGTTATAGCCGAGCTGGCGTCTGATATAGATATTTATATGAACTTTGACAGCGCTATAGAGGATGCGATCATGGTAGCACTGGATCAAAAAGGTATAAGGGTGAGCAACGCGGTGGTTACGCAAAACAGGGACAGCAAACTTGAGATAGAGTTGACGTGCAGACAATGCGATGATAATCTTTCATGTGCACATCGTGTAAGCGGCATTGTATCTACAACGCTGAATAAAGATTTTATGGTCAGAAGCAGTACTTATATCGGTAGTGACCGGACTGAGTGCGTCATACGTCTGGTGGAAGCCGAACGCTTTAATATTGTCACCGGAGTGGCCCATAGAGTAAGACATGGGGCAGCGATATGCGGGGATAATTACACCTTTATGCCTTTCAAAAACGGCAAATATATCATGGCTGTAAGCGATGGCATGGGTACAGGACAAAAGGCGGCGGCTGAAAGCCTGACTGCTATATCCTTACTGGAACAGATGCTGGAGGTCGGATTTGAGAAAAATCTCATCATAAAGACCATAAATTCTGTATTAATGCTGCGCGATCCCGGCGAGATGTTTGCGACCATGGACATATGTTTGCTGGATATGATAGAGGGAGCAGCGGAGTTTATAAAGATAGGGGCATGTCCATCGTTTATAAAAAGCAACGATAAAGTAGAGATAGTTCGCTCTACGTCACTGCCCATAGGTATAGTGGCTGATGTGGAATTTGATAGCATAAAACGCAAATTCAGAAGCGGTGATTTTATAATAATGATTACCGACGGCGTATTGGATGCAAATAAAGAAGTAGAGGATAAGGAGAGATGGCTGGCCGACCTTATAGAAAATATTGTGACTCCCAATCCTCAAGAAATGGCAGAGCGCATATTATATAACGTGTTGGAAGAAGCGGAACAGGACTTTCCTGAGGACGATATGACAGTATTGGTTTCACGATTATGGGAAAGTAAATAATCTTTCATCTCGGTTGAATAGATATAGCATCTATGGTAAAAAATACTATATATGCTATTGGAGGTGAAAGATATGGAAATGAAGCAAATTCTGCTCATCACCGATGGGCGATCCAATGTCGGAGGGGACCCGGCCAGAGCGGCGGCCTATGCCGCTCAAAACGGTATAACCGTAAATGCCGTAGGTATTATAGATGGCGATAACGATGTGCTATCGAGCGACGAGATAAAAGCAATAGCTTTAGCGGGGAATGGCACATGGCAGATGGTACCGCTTGATATGCTGTCGGCCACCATGTGCACAGTAACTTACAGATCAATGCATAATACGCTGGAGAATATCGTGAACGCTCAAGTCAAAAAAATAGTGGGATCGGATATGTTGGATATAGAGCCGGCTATGAGACTGCCTTTGGTACGATATGTTGATACCCTTGCCGATGAAACGCTGTTAAGATGCGTTATACTGGTGGATTGCAGCAATAGTATGGCAGTCAAGCTCAAAACAGCTCGTGCTGCCATACTCGATTTACTGGCTTCGTTTAAGGCAAGAAGAGCCGGCAGCAATCTGGCGGTTATCGCATTTCCCGGGCAAAGTGGCAGCCATTATCAGATGATTTGTCCTTTTACTGACGATGTGGAATTGTTGAAGGGGTACTTAAATGAATTAAAGCACCGAGGAAACACGCCTACCGCTCATGCCATCAATGCAGCTATATCCTATATATTGAACGATGAGCAGCCGCTTTTTGTTTGAAATGGAAGATATACATTTAGGTTCTGATATATGTGGACGCTGGCACAATCGATGTTATGAGGTGCTCAAGCTATTGGGGCGCGGAGGTACGGGCAGCGTCTTTTTGGCGCGGCGCGTAGATGACGGCAAAAAAGTGGCTTTGAAAATCTCCTGCGAGGGAGAGGATTTGATATACGAATATCATTCGCTGACCGATATGGCATGCTTATCTATGGTACCTGAGGTGATAGAGTTGGATGAGTGGCATGGCTACACATTTCTTGTGCTCGAATATATAGAAGGATATGACCTAAGCCATTATATACGAGCAGGCAAATGCTCATATGCTGTAGCCGTGCACTTAGGGTGTATATTAGCTTTTTTGATGAGCAAGGTGTGGCAGAAAGGATACTGCCTGACCGATATAAAGCCGGAAAATGTGATGGTGGATACAGCTAACCGAAGGATTATATCGATAGATTGGAGCAGCCTCACCGAAGCCGGCGCCACTGTGAAAGAATTCACTCCGACTTATGATATAGCGAGTTGGGGCGTCGGCCAGCGTATGGCTGATCAAAGATATATGGTATTTGCAATATCGATGGTCATGATGGTGCTAATAATGGGTAAATCGTACAGCCCTGTAAATGTATCTATAGATGAGGTTTTAGCGGATATAAGACGTGCCAAATGTCCGATTGGAGTAAAAAATATCCTGATTGCGGGCTTAAAGGGGGGATACGATACATTGCAACAATTTTATAATGCAATGAATGCGCTCGATATGTATGATCAACCATCCGGAAATGACCGAATAGATGAAATAATAAATATTGCACTGGCAGCGGCCGCATTGTTCGCTTTTTTGTCTATTGCAAATTGGCTGACATTGATTTAAAATATCATTTGATATAATTAGTGAGGATTTTTATATATTGCAGGACAATGATGTTTTATCGTCGGTTCAAAATAGGGTGATGTCCTATATAATGAAATATAAAATGATACAGCCAGGCCAAAAAATAGTGGTGGGTGTATCGGGCGGTCCGGATTCGTCGGCCTTGCTGCATATATTGATGAGTCTGTCCGACAAACTAGATGCAGAGCTTATAGTGGCGCATGTGGAGCATGGCATGAGGGCTCGGCAATCGCTAGAAGACGCGCAATATGTCGTTTCGATGGCACAGCGCATGGGGTTGCCGGTATATGTAAAACATTGCGATGTACCGTCGTATGCAAAAGAGCATGGTTTATCGCAAGAGCAGGCAGGTCGTATCATAAGATATGACTTTTTCAGACAAATATGCAGGTATAGAGGCTGCAACAGCATAGCGGTTGCACATAATAAAGACGACAATGCCGAGACGATACTTTTGCATATATTGAGGGGTAGCGGCTTGGATGGTTTGGTAGGCATAAGGCCGGTGCGCGGTGATATAATCCGCCCCCTTCTGGATGTATCCCGGGCCGATATAGAGGCATATTGCGCCGCCGCAGGCATGATTCCTCGCCGCGATTATACAAATGACGATACGAGTTATATGCGCAATCGTATACGACTGAAACTCATACCGTTTTTAGGCCAAAATTTCAACCCCAATATAGTAGACTCTTTGGTGCGCATGTCTCATATATTAAGCGATGACAATGAATTTTTAAGTATGTGTGTCGATGAGTCCTTTAAAAGGTCGGTTCATATGGACGATGATATAGCTGTATTGCATATACATGATTTTGAAGCCCTCCATAAAGCTTTGCAGCGCCGATTGTTAAGATATATTATATCCAAGCTTAAAGGCGATGCTGACAGCATAGAATATCTGCATATAGAGCAACTCATGGCATATATCGAGCAGGGCTGCGTCGGTCAGAAACTGACCTTGCCCGCTGATATTATGGTCGAGCGCGGAAATGATAAGGTGTATATATACCTGAAATGCGCTGTTCGGGTTATGTCGGAACCTTTTTGCCATACTATATCGGTTCCCGGCGATACTTATGTAAAAAATGGTCAAGTTATTCTATCAAGTTCTATTATTGACAAAAGCGATATTACAGATTACAATTCTAATGTATCTGTTGCATATATGGATGCGGATAAAGTGCATTTTCCAATATATATACGTAATAGAAGACCGGGCGATCGCTTTATGCCTATAGGCGGCAATGGCCATAAGAAGCTCAAAGAATACTTTATCGATGAAAAGATACCGAGGATATACAGGGACAGCATCCCTCTTATAGCATCGGATCATGAGATATTGTGGGTTATAGGCCACAGATTAAGCGATACATGCAAGGTTAACGATTCCACACGGAGAATTTTGAGGCTGACATATAAAACTACAGGTGATAACGAATAGCGGAGGTATGCATGGAGGAGATATTAGAGCGTGTTTTGCTGGATGAAGAACAGATTAAAAAGCGCATCAGAGAATTGGGACGTGATATAACTGAGGACTACAAGAATAAGGACCTCTTGATGATAGGAGTATTAAAAGGAGCTATAGTGTTTTTCAGCGATCTTATAAGGGCTATAGACCTTCCTTTGACCACTGATTTCATAGCGGTATCGAGTTATGGAAGTTCGACGAAATCATCGGGCATAGTGAGAATATTAAAAGATTTGGACGAGTCTGTGGAGGGCAAGGATATTCTCATAGTAGAGGATATAATAGATACGGGGTTGACGCTCCATTATCTTGTGGATAATATAATCACTCGTAATCCTAGCAGTGTGAAAATATGCTGCTTGCTTGATAAACCGGATAAGCGGCTCACCGAGGTGGATGTAGATTATATTGGATTTACCATACCCGATGAATTCGTGGTAGGATATGGTTTGGACTACAATGAGCGCTATCGGAATTTACCGAATATAAGCGTGTTGCGATTGGAGCAGGGGTATTGATTTTAACCGGTATTGATGTTAAAATATTAAGATACAAAGATGTAAATCCGGGAAGGAGGATTTTATATTGCAACGTTTTTTAAGAGGACCTGGTATTTATATATTAATATTAGCTATTATAATTATAATGGCGCAATTATGGGGTATGCCAACCGAGGTCCCATTGGAAATAGAATATTCCACATTAGTGACTGATATAAATAGCGGTAAGATAACTAGCATTAACATTACCGGCAATGAAGTAACCGGCCGTTATGATACGACAGGCAGACAATTCAAGGCTTATATACCGCCGATGCTTATGACGGCATTCGGAGACTTTGTGGATTCAAAGGCACAGCAGGGGCTTATAAATCTTACTACAGCGCCTGAGCCGCAACCGTCCATATGGCTTAGTTTGTTGCCTTTTATCATCATGATAGTTATTATGCTGGTATTCTGGTTCATATTTGCCCAACAGGCTCAAGGCGGTGGCAATAGGGTTATGTCTTTCGGTAAAAGCAGGGCCAAAATGCAGACCGATGACAAAAAACGGGTGACTTTCAACGATGTTGCAGGCGCAGATGAAGAAAAGCAGGAATTGAAAGAAGTGGTCGAGTTCCTGAAAAATCCTAGAAAGTTCCTCGAATTGGGCGCCAGAATACCTAAGGGCGTATTGCTTATAGGACCGCCAGGAACGGGCAAAACTTTACTGGCAAAGGCGGTGGCCGGCGAAGCCGGCGTACCATTCTTCAGCATCAGCGGCTCAGATTTTGTCGAGATGTTTGTTGGCGTAGGTGCTTCAAGGGTGCGCGATTTATTCGAGCAAGCCAAAAAAAACTCGCCATGTATAGTGTTTATAGATGAGATAGATGCCGTAGGACGCCATAGGGGTGCAGGATTGGGCGGCGGCCACGATGAGAGGGAACAGACATTAAATCAGTTGCTTGTCGAAATGGATGGCTTCAGCGATAATGAGGGCGTAATAGTGATGGCGGCTACAAATCGCCCCGATATATTGGATCCGGCTCTTTTGCGTCCGGGCCGTTTTGACCGTCATATAGTAGTTGGCGCACCCGATGTAAAAGGCCGCGAGGAGATCATGAAGGTTCACTCAAAAGGCAAACCGCTGGCGCCTGATGTGGATTTGGCAGTATTGGCCAAACGTACGCCGGGTTTCACGGGAGCAGATATAGAGAATATGCTCAACGAAGCTGCTATATTAGCTGCTAGAAATGGTAAAAAAACTATAACAATGCAGGAATTAGAAGAAGCTATAACACGTGTTATAGCCGGGCCGGAAAAGCGCAGCCGCATAGTTAGCGAGAATGATAAAAAGCTGGTGGCCTATCATGAAGCAGGTCACGCCGTAGTAGCCAAACTGTTGCCTAATGCCGATCCGGTACATGAGGTTTCTATAATACCGCGCGGTGTGGCCGGAGGCTATACTATGACGCTTCCTAGTGAGGATCAGTATTATGTATCCAAGGAAAAACTGTTGGATAGTATAACTGAGTTGTTGGGCGGACGCGCTGCAGAGAGCCTGGTTATGAACGATATAAGTACAGGAGCTTCCAATGATATAGAAAAAGCCACGAGCTTGGCCAGAAAGATGATAACCGAATATGGCATGAGCGATGTCATAGGTCCCATAACGCTGGGCACCAAGGAAGAAGAGATATTCTTGGGAAGGGACTTGGGCAGCTATCGTAATTACAGTGAAAAGGTAGCGGCGCTCGTCGACGGGGAGATAAAGCATATAGTTGAGGAATCCTATAAAAAGGCCGAGAACCTGTTGCGCAACAATATCAATAAATTGCATAAAGTAGCGCAGGCTTTGATGGAAAAAGAAAAACTTGGAGAGCAAGAGTTCAACGAGGTTTTCGCCAGTGCATAATGCGGTATATGGATAGAGGGTGAAATAACCCTCTATTTTTTTTATCTTTTATGTTATAATATATGGAGTTAATATACAAATGGAGGACTTATGCTGAATTGGATCAAGAATTTCATCTTAAGATCGGTCTTTGCGCTGCGGTAGAGACCATCGTGGCGAAAAAGGATACCGCTATAAATTTTGGCAGCGGGGCCATAAGCGTTTTCGCCACGCCGAGCATGATAGCTCTTATGGAAAAAGCTGCTCTATCGGCAGTGGATCTTCATCTTCCGAAAGGATATGCCACGGTAGGGACGCGCATAGAGGTAGAACATATTGCTGCTACACCTGTGGGCATGAAGGTCAGAGCCGATGCCGAGTTAATAGAGATAAATGGGCGTGCCTTAACGTTTAAGGTACGCGCTTTTGACGAGAATGATATGATAGGCCAGGGTGTTCATCAAAGGTATATAGTAAATATAGAGCGTTTCCTTAACAAAGCGAATGCTAAACTTGAGAAAGAGTGATAAATATGGTTTCATTGACAAAGTCGATTGATTTGGCTCAAGCAAAGGAATTATTAAAAGGCGTAGGGGTTAAAAGCCCGTTGGCCATCGATATTATGGCTAAAAAAATGATTCACTTGATGATAACACTGAATGACGTCCCCCCTATAGCAGCCAATATAATAAAACAGGAAATGCTAGCGGTAGGAGGAGATGCAGCCGTTTCTCATGGTGCGCTCGACCTTTCGGTGGATAAGACCGACGTGCTTATAATGGGGACGTATGATCAAATATTAAAGGCGTTGCCTCAAATGAAACTTCAGCCATTTGGACTGAAGCATATATGTGTCGAGATAGAAAAAGCATTGGCGGCAGATGGCTTGCCCCCGAATAAGGAGGATGGTACAGTTGATAGATAATACGGGCGATTGTGAAGAAGTATGCGTGCACCATGATATAGTAGATCCGGTAAAAGCCAATATGCTTTCGGATGAGGAGGCAATCGGACTGGCCGAAATATTCAAGGCATTGGGCGATGTTACGCGCGTAAAGATACTCTATCTTTTGGCAAACGCCGAGCTTTGCGTTTGCGATATAGCCGATGCGCTTAATATGACGCAGTCGGCTATATCGCATCAGTTACGGGTTCTGCGGGATTTGCGTCTTGTTAAATTTCGCAAAGATGGAAAATCGGTATTCTATTCATTGGATGACGAACATATACTGCAGTTGTTTAGTCAGGGTCTGGAGCATATAGAACATCAATAAAGGATACAGTTCAAACATGTTGTTACATAAGTAACAAATAGAGTAAAGGGGGGTGCTTTATGCGCGCTATATGGAAAGATATAAAATTATATGTTTTAATAGCTGTCGTAGCGCTGGCAGCATTTATAATTTATAAATATTCTTTGTTAAGCTATTTGAGCGAAGAAAATATGGAGAGAATAGTCCAAGCAGCCGGACCGTGGGGGCCGTTGGTGTTTATAGGTATAAATGTATTAAGGCCGCTTTTGTTGCTGCCTGTGGGCTTGTTTTCGGTATTGGCCGGCGTTATGTTCGGTACCGTTTACGGCACCATATATACGTCGATAGGTGTGATTATAGGTTCTGTATTGGCTTTTTATATAGCTAAATATTTTGGACGTGATTTTATTGTGCGCCATTTCGGCGATAAATTGAATAATTTTGATCGGATAAGCAGCGATCATGGTTTTATTATAATTATGTTGCTTCGCATAACCCCTATTTTGCCTGTTGATGCTATAAGTTATGGAGCAGGTTTATCGAAAATAAGCGTTTGGGATTTTATATTGGGCACGGTCATAGGTATACTGCCGGGCACTTTTGTTTACGTATATATGGGAGCCGTCTTAAGGGCATTAAGTATTGAAAAAATAATAATTGCCATAATATTATTTGTAGCGGCTATGCTCATACCATTGATATGGAAGGATAAGATAAAGTATCTGATATCAGGCAATAGCGACAAGAAAGGCATGTAATATCTATGATGGAAAGACTGCTAAAGAAAGAAAATATAGGTATCATTGTACTGGCGGGGCTGATTTTGTCGGGCGTATACCTAGCTAACAAATATCATGTGAGCCAATACATAGATCCGAACAAACTCAGCGGCACGCTGCAAACCTTTGGCACATGGGGGCCGTTGGTTTTTATGGCTTTATGTGCGTTGAGGCCGTTATCGCTTTTGCCGGTCGGCTTATTTTCTTTTGCCGGCGGTTTTATATTCGGCTTTGTATATGGTACTATATATACTTATATAGGTATCATGGCAGGAACGTTTATAGCCTTTGGATTAGCTAGATATTTCGGTAGCGGTTTTGTCAATAAACTGCTGGAGCGTGCTCTAAAAGGCAAGGCTGCCGATGTTTTTGCGCAAGTGAGAGAGGAGAAGGCTTTCAGCACCGTTTTCCTGTTGAGGGTGGTGCCGATATTGCCCGTGGACGCTGTGAGTTATGGTTCGGGATTAACTAATATAAAGTTCAGGGATTATGCATTGGCCACAATGCTCAGTATGATTCATGGAACGGCAGCTTACGTATATATGGGCGATATGGCACGGCATATAACGGTAAACAGCGTGGCCATATCGATTTTGCTGTATATAATTGTGACTGTAGTACCTATCGTCTGTGAAGCTGGACCACTACGCAATCAAAGATTGCTGTGGTCCTACGCTTCAAAAGCCCGCTCAGCATATATGTCAAGCCTTATATCACGTAATGATTGTGTACTTACAATTCATTTCGCTTGAGCAAGCTAACGCCGGCAATTCGCGTCCATGCCCGACCTACGCTTGCTCTGGGCTACACTCATTGAGTACACCTACGCAATATTTCAAGGAGTTCTCCGGCTTTATATCATTTGCATCACTCTATATCACTCGTTTTAGTCCCAAAGCACGAATTGCAGTTTTACATATCGAGGGTTGACGGCAGCTTTGTTATAGTATAAACTAAGATATTGTAAGGAATTTATCATAAAAACGGGATGGTGATATAGTGGCGTTGCAGGTCATAGATGATATAAAACAGGCCGAGGCTGAGGCCGAGGCTATAGAGCAGGAGGCCACCGAGCATGCGCGCGATATAATAAGACAGGCCCGGCAGCAGGCTGATGCTTTAATAGATGAGTCAGAAAAAGAAAGCCACAGCCGAGCGCTTGAGATGCTAGAAAGGGCAAAAGCCGAGGCAGAGGCGGAAATACAACCCGAACTGCAAGCAAATGAGCAGCGTTGTAACCAGCTTAAGGAGCAGGCTTTAAGCCGTATGGATACAGCGGTGGAGCTGATATTGGACAGGCTCGGAGGTACATAATAATGGCTATCGTCAAGATGAAGAAGCTCGCTCTGGCAGGGTTGATAAGCGATGAGCAGGCCGTCGTGCAGACGCTGCATCGCATGTCGCTGGTGGAGATAACCGATGTAAAAGAACAGCTTTCGGATGAGCAGCAGAGCATTATAGATATGCAGCAAGTGCAGGATAAGCTGGAGCAATTGGATAACGATATATCCAGGATGAAATATACGTTGGATTTTTTGGAACGTTTCGTGCCCGATAAAAAGGGTATGTTTACCGGTAAGCCTCTGGTTAAAGCCGATGATTATAAAACAGCGGCACAAAAGCTAGATGAGCTCATCAAGATTTACGAAACATGCCGCGATTTCGATGAAGAATTAACTTCGATAAAGGGTCAACGCATGCGCATAAACAATGCTATAAGCCAAATGAGCCCATGGGTAGCATTGGATACACCTTTAAGCGAGGTAAGGGACACGCGTTTCGTGCGCCTTGTGTTGGGTACCATGCCCGTTGTGCTGTTGGACGGATTCAAGAAGGCTGTAGAAGAAGACGGCATAGGCTGTTATATACATAATATTTCTCAGGATCGTAATACAGCATACCTTTTCATGGCATTCCATAAAAATGACCAAGAGATTTTGGAGCCAATACTTAGACAATATGAATGGAATGATGCCGATTTGGCCGAATACTCACTGAAACCTGCGCAGCATATAGAACAATGTCAGCATGAGCTGGAGAAACTAGAACGCTCGGAAAATGAAATTATAAGACAGTCGGTGGAATTGACGAAGTATAGGCTGGATCTTAAATTGGCAAATGATTATCTTATGATACAAAAGCAGCGCGTCGAAGTGCTGTCTGACTTTGCTGCCACCAGACAAACGTTTATATTGACAGGCTGGGTACCTGCAGAGAGGACGGATGAGCTGCAAGGTAGGGTTTCGTCCATCACCGATGCTTATTGGCTGGATTTTGAAGACCCTGTCGAGGGAGAACCCTTTCCCGTAGCGTTTAAAAACAATAAACTGTTAAGGCCGTTTGAAATGCTCACTGAAATGTACAGTATGCCGGCACCCTATTCCATCGATCCCACACCGGCAGTGGCGCCCTTTTACTTCATTTTTTTCGGCATTATGGTTGGCGATGCCGCTTATGGCATATTGATATCTGTAGCCTTTTTTGCGGCCATGCACTTTATGCGCACCAAGGGCATGGGGCAAAAGCTCATAATGCTGTTGGCTTTATGTGGCATATCGACGGCATTTTGGGGAGCTATGTTCGGGAGCTGGTTCGGCGATCTCTTTCATATAAAGCCACTGTGGTTTAATCCTATGGAGCAACCCATGCTTATGATGGTAGTAAGCCTGATATTCGGTGTGGTCCATATATTGGTGGGCATAGGCTTAAAAGCCTATATGAGTGTAAAAGATGGTCATGTAGCCGATGCTATATTCGATCAGGTGTCATGGATGATGGTGCTGGGAGGGGCGTCGGTGTGGCTGGCGCCACTGTTGTCGAATATGCTGTTGTCGACGCCAGCACCGCAACTGGAAGGCGCGGCGCAGATCGGGCTTTATGTGGCTGTTGCGGGCGTGGTCATACTTTTGGTTACTCAGGGCAGATCTCAAAAAAATATCTTTATGAAGGTTTTTTCAGGTGTTGGCAGCCTTTATAATATAACAGGCTTCTTAAGCGATATATTATCATATTCGCGCTTATTCGCCCTGGGCTTGGCTTCGGGCATGATAGCAACGGTTATAAATATATTGGCCGGTTTGGTGGGCATGAGCGGTATAAACCTTATCATTTCAATACCAATCTTGATAATAGGCCATTTGTTTAATCTGGCCATAAACGGCTTGGGAGCATATGTTCATTCCAGCCGACTTCAATACATAGAGTTTTTTGGCAAGTTCTTTGAAAGCGGAGGTAAGGCCTTCAGGCCTTTCCATATAGAAACAAAATATACAGACATTGAGAACGAGGAGGCTGTTTAATCTTATGGAGTTAGGACAATTTTTTGCATTTGCTGGTATAGCGGTAGCCACGCTGTTGGCTGGCATAGGATCGGCTATGGGGACCAGCTTGGCTGGGCAGGCTGCAGCAGGCGTGGTTACTGAGGACCCGGATAAATTCGGTCAGACATTGGTACTGCAAGCGTTGCCGGGTACGCAGGGTATATATGGATTGATAATAGGTGTCATAATGATGTCCCAGCTAGGCGTATTCGGAGCCAATATACCGGATCTTACTGTGCAACAGGGGCTTATGTATTTGGCTGCGGGTTGCCCTGTCGGCATAGTGGGCTTGATATCTGGTATATACCAGGGAAGGGCCGCTGTGGCCAGCATAGGCATCATAGCCAAGCAACCGGGCCAGTTGGGCAAAGCCATAATATTTCCGGCTATAGTGGAAACCTATGCTATACTGTCGCTTATCGTTTCGTTACTGATGACGCTGGGTATAAGGGTCTGATAAAAATGGCCGGTATAGATAGTATAATTCGTCGCATAGAGGATGATGCCAGGGATAAGGCTGAACAAATACTCAATGATGCTCGCATCGAGGCCGATGATATAGCCGATGCAGCCCGTAAGAAGGCGCATGATATTGAGAGCAGCATATTGAGCAAAGCCGAGTCCGATGCCGCTGAAGTAAAACGGCGCATGCATATGGCCGCCCAGTTGCGCATGCGCAAAGACATACTGGCGGCCAAACAGGAAATGATAGATAAAGCCTTTGAGCAGGCGCTCCAGCGTATCGAAGCCATGGATGCCGAACATTACAACCAATACATAAAGCGTTGGATATTATCGTCAGATATAGACGGCGACGAAGAGATCATCATATCTGCTTCTGATAGAGGGCGTATAACACCTGAATTCATAGCCTTGATAAATGAGGAATTGAAGGCTGCCGGCAAAATCGGCTCTATGTTTTTATCGGAAGAGCATCGCGATATTCGAGGCGGTTTTGTATTGAGAAAGGGCGGCATAGAGATGAACAGTTCTGTAGAGGCCCTTGTGCGCATGGATCGCGATGAATTGGAGTCGGATATAGCGCGAACGCTATTCGGCGAGGTGGAATAGATGCCTGTAGATTTTACATATGCGGTAGGGCGCACGAGGGTATTGGAGACCAGGCTTTTGGATAAAGACCGTATAGAACGCATGATAGCAGCCGCTAATGCGGATGAGGTGCTGCGTGTCCTGGCCGAAACGGCATATGGCTCCGTAGCATCGCAGATAAACGCCGATGAATATGAGATTATGCTTAATGCCAGGCTTAAAGAGGCGTATGAACTCGTACGGCACATATCGCCAACGCCGGCAGTGGCCGATATATTGGCGTTGAAATATGACTTCCATAATTTAAAAGTGTTGCTCAAAGACAGATATCTTAGGCAACATGACGACGACATACTGATTGGATTGGGTAACGTGAATCCCGATGAGCTCAAAGCATATGTATTACAAGATGAACGCAGGGAGATACCTGATGTATTGAAGCTTGCTATAGGGCGCGCACAAAGCGCTTTTGAAATCAACCATGATCCTCAGGATATAGATATGACACTGGATAATGCGTATTATGAGGCTGCATATACCATAGCCGACGATATGCACAGCGATTTTGTAAAGGAGCTTTTCAGGCGACAGGCCGATATGATAAATATAAGGACTTTTGTACGAGTAAAAGCCATGGGAAAAGACAGCCGATTTTTGGCCAAAGCGCTTTTGCCGGGAGGGTACCTCGATGAGACCTTCTTTATAGAGCTTATGGACCAAACATTGGGTGCCCTTATAGACAGGCTGAGGTTTACGCATTACGATGGCCTTGTTGATGGTATTGCCGAGTTTGAACGTACCGGGCGGCTTACGGCTTATGAGAGGCTTATGGATGACGAATTGCTCTCTTATATACGCGACAACAGGTCGGATCCTTTCGGCCCGGCTGCCATCATAGGATATTTGTGGGCGCTAGAGAACGAAACGCGTATAGTGCGCATAATAATGGTAGGCAAAATAAACCATATGCCTTCCGATGCCATAAGGCAGAGGGTTAGGGAGGTGTATTGAATTGTATAAGGTAGGCGTGATAGGCGATAGAGATTCGGTGGTAGGTTTTCGATCGTTGGGTCTCGACGTATTTGCCGTATATAATTTTGATGAAGCTGCGGCATGCATAGATACTCTGGCTAAAGAGGATTACGCCGTATTGTTTGTAACCGAGAATATGGCTGAAGGAATAGAGAATGTTATAGCAAAATACAGGGACAGGGTGTTCCCTATTATAACGCTTATCCCCAGCAATCAAGGGGTGAAAGGCATAGGCATGCAGGACCTTAAGAGAAATGTGGAAAAGGCTGTAGGCGCCGATATTCTATTTGGGAAAGAAGGGTGATGGCTTGAGTCAAGGCAGCATAGTCAAGGTTTCCGGACCGCTAGTGGTGGCGCAGGGCATGGGCGATGCCGGAATTGGGGCCGGGCCTCATAGAGGCTATATACGATGGCATACAGCGGCCGCTTAACGCCATACGCGAGCAGGCGGGCGACCGTATAGCGAGGGGCGTAAGAGCTCCTTCTTTGGACAGGGATAAAAAATGGCATTTTACGCCAGCTATAGAAAAAGGGGCTCACGTAATGGCCGGCGATATAATAGGTGTGGTGCAGGAAACGCCTATAGTAGAGCATCGCATAATGGTGCCTTATGGGGTAGAGGGCACTATAGAAGAGATATATGAAGGGGATTTTACCGTAGAGGATACGGTGGCAAGGGTAGCCGTAAAAGGCGGTATAAAAGAGATTACAATGATGCAGCGCTGGCCTGTCCGTCGAGGGCGGCCTTATAAGCGCAAACTTCCGCCCGATAGACCGCTTATTACCGGCCAACGCGTCATAGATACCTTGTTTCCTGTGGCAAAGGGTGGTACAGCTTGCATACCAGGCCCCTTCGGAAGCGGGAAATGCGTATCAGGTGATACGCCGATTGTTTTGGCCGATGGCACATTGACTACCATGAGAGAGCTTTTTGAGGACGCTTTGTGCCATGGAAAGGTGCAAATGCAAGGCTGTGAAACATTGGTAGAGTTGGATCAGCCACTATCCGTTTTGACTATGGATAATGGCGTGGGTATTGGGGCGCAGGCACCGATTGTGTATAAGGGCAATAGCGATACATTGTTGTGCGTGCGCACACATAGTGGCCGTTCGGTTAAGGTCACACCCGTTCACAAGCTTTTCAGGATAGACGATAGCGGTCATATAGTAGAAACCCAAGCGCGCGATCTTAAACCGGGCGAGTTTATAGCGGCGCCGCGCCGGCTTAAAGCTGATGCCGACGATGCCGCGTTTGAGTTGGAGATATCGCCGAATGCACGCGTTATGGATGATGATGTGTGGCGCAATATATCGGTTATACTCCGCAATATGCGGGCTAACGGTACTTTGGATTCTGTAGTAGGGCTTAGCTGCGCATCGGCCGAGAGCATTATATACGGTAAGCTCACGGCATCGGTAGAAACAGTGGGCAATATATACGCCGCTGCCAAGTTGGAATCGCCGCGCTTTAATAATCTACGCGGCGCTCGTGCCGGCCATATAGTAAGGCTGCCGCAAAGGGTTACGCCTGAATTGGCCGAACTGGCGGGGCTTTTCATAGCCGAAGGTCATATACGCGATGAAGGAACGGTCATATTCACCAATTCCGAAGCGAGGCTGCGCCAAAGATTTAACGATCTGATTATGAAGGTGTTTGGCATATCATGCAGGGACGTATTGCAATCAGGGAAAACGCCATCGGTAGCGGCGTTCAGCACGACCTTGGTTTCTATATTTGAAGCTATGGGCATGTCGGGTAATTCGGAACATAAATCAGTGCCTCCTGTTATAATGCGCTCGAGCGACAAGGCATTAGCGGCATTTTTACGCGGATATTATCTGGGCGATGGCAGCTTTTCGGAAGGTGAGATAGAATTCAGTACAGCCAGTCCAAGATTGCAGATAGCTGTTTCTTATGCTCTGACGCGTCTGGGTATATTCCATACAATGGCCAACAGTGGGCGCAGGCATCGTATATTTGTACGCGGGCGCGATAATCTGCGTGCTTTTTATGAGTTCACGGCCGGCGAGTTTGCCGATCATTTAAAGTTCAGCGCTATTATGGAATATGTTGTTTCCAAAAGGACGACTTATACAGCCCACGATATAGTGCCGGTAAGCCATGAATTGATAGAAAGGGTATATGAGGCGGCAGGCCGTCCCTATATAAAGTTAAAAAAAGCCGGTATTGAGATAACGAATTATACGCGCAACGGTGAGAGGATGAGTGCTGATAAATTTAAGAAATTTGTTGAGATAACCGGGGATCCTACAGAAGAATTGAGCCAGCTTTGTTTATACCTCGATGACTTCTTCTGCGATGAGATAGTAGCGATAGATGAGATGGAAGGTCCGTTCGACGTGTATGATGTCACAGTGCCTGAAACCCATAATTTCATAGGGGGGACGGGTGCATTGGTGCTGCATAATACAGTGGTTCAGCATCAGCTGGCTAAGTGGGCTGATGCCGATATAATCGTATATGTCGGCTGCGGCGAGCGCGGCAACGAGATGACCGATGTTTTGATGGAATTCCCTGAGCTAAAGGATCCGAGAAGCGGCCAGCCTCTTATGAAGCGCACCGTCCTCATAGCCAATACGTCCGATATGCCGGTGGCCGCGCGTGAGGCTTCCATATATACCGGCATAACCATAGCGGAGTATTTCCGCGATATGGGGTACAGCGTGGCGCTAATGGCCGATTCCACATCGCGGTGGGCTGAGGCTCTGCGCGAGATGTCAGGCCGATTGGAGGAGATGCCGGGCGAAGAAGGCTACCCTGCTTACCTGTCCAGCCGTCTGGCCGAGTTCTATGAGAGGACCGGTTACGTAAAATGCATGGGCAGCCAGGAGAGAGAGGGAACGCTTACGGCGGTAGGTGCCGTTTCGCCGCCCGGCGGCGACATATCCGAGCCGGTGACCCAGGCGACGTTGCGCATAGTCAAGGTATTCTGGAGCTTGGATGCCCAGCTTGCGCGTGCCAGGCATTTCCCGGCTATAAATTGGTTGCTAAGCTATTCGCTTTATATAGATAATATACGGGATTGGATGAACGAGAACGTGGCTCCGGATTGGATGGATTTGAGAATGCAGGCCATGAGGCTGTTGCAGGAGGAGTCGTCGCTGGAAGAGATAGTGCGCTTGGTGGGTATAGATGCCATATCGATACGCGATCGCTGGGTACTGGAAGCGGCACGCTCAATACGCGAGGATTTCCTGCATCAGGTGGCATTCGATGAGGTCGATACTTATACCTCGATGAATAAGCAGTACCGCATGCTCAAAATTATCATGGATTACTATAAACGCGGCCAGCAGGCATTGGACGAGGGCGTGGAACTGGATGCTATGCTAAAGGAATACAGGACCATACGCGAGGCGGCCGGCCCTCTTGCGCTGGTCGAACAGGTAGAAGGTGCTAAATACAACGAGCTAGTGGAGATAGAAGAGGCCGATGGCAATATACGTCGCGGGAGGGTGCTGGAAGTGGACGGCGGTAAGGCTTTGGTGCAGCTCTTCGAAGGCTCTCAGGGCCTGAATATAGCCGGTAGCCGGGCCAGATTTCTTGGCAAAGGCATAGAGTTAGCGGTATCTCCGGATATATTAGGCCGCGTATTCGATGGACTGGGACGTCCCAATGACGATGGTCCTAAGATTATACCGGATAAAAGGATGGATATAAACGGAGAACCGATGAACCCAACTGCGCGCGATTACCCGTCCGAATTCATACAAACAGGCATATCGGCAATAGACGGTTTGAATACGCTGGTGCGCGGTCAGAAGCTGCCTATATTCTCAGGCTCCGGGCTGCCGCATGCGCAGCTTGCCGCGCAGATAGCCAGGCAAGCCAAGGTGCTGGAGGGTGAGAGCCGGTTTGCAGTGGTATTTGCGGCCATAGGCATCACCTTTGAAGAGGCGAATTTCTTTATATCGGATTTTCAGCGTACAGGTGCTATAGAGCGCGCCTGCGTATTTATAAACCTGGCCAATGACCCGGCTATAGAGCGCATATCGACGCCTAGGACGGCCCTTACGGCAGCTGAATATCTAGCATTTGATCTCGGCATGCATGTGCTGGTAATCATGACCGATATGACCAACTATGCCGAAGCGCTGCGCGAGGTGTCGGCGGCGCGCAAAGAGGTACCGGGCAGACGAGGGTATCCCGGCTATCTGTATACCGATTTGGCCAGCATGTATGAACGCGCAGGGCGCATAAAGGGCAAAGAGGGTTCTATAACCTTGATACCCATACTAACCATGCCGGAAGACGATATAACCCACCCTATACCAGACTTAACGGGCTACATAACCGAGGGACAGATTATATTGAGCCGTGAATTGAACAGGAAAGGCCTTACACCGCCTATAGATGTACTGCCGTCGCTGTCGCGCCTTAAGGATAAGGGCATAGGTCGCGGTAAGACGCGCGAGGACCATGCCGATACCATGAACCAGCTTTTTGCCGCTTATGCTCGTGGTAAGCAAGCCAAGGAGCTGTCAGTAATACTGGGTGAGGCGGCGCTTTCCGCTACTGATAAGATATATGCTAAATTTGCGGACAGATTCGAGGAGGAATACGTATCGCAGGGCTGGGATGCCAACCGCTCGATAGAGCAAACGCTGGATATTGGATGGAAACTATTGTCCATATTGCCACGTACAGAGCTTAGACGTATACGAGATGAATTCCTCGATAAATATCTGGGCGACACCCAGAAGGCAGACTCGGGGGTGTAGCCGTTGCCGCAGATGAACGTCAATCCAACGCGCATGGAGCTTACGCGTCTTAAATCCCAGCTTGCCACCGCTGTGCGCGGCCATGATCTCATGAAGGACAAACGCGATGAGCTTATGCGGCGGTTCATGGATCTTATAAGGAAAAATAAAGAATTACGCGAAAAGGTCGAGGCGGAATTGACCGAAGCGCTGCATAGCGTTTTGCTGGCACGCGCCGTTATGTCTAGGGAGATGTTGGAGGAAGCCGTGATGTACCCAACGCGCCGCATGGATATAAATATTGAGATGGTCAATCTTATGAGCGTTGAAGTACCTTCTATAAAATATAAAGAAGATGACTCTGCCGATGTATCGATGTACCCCTACGGATTCGCGAATACGTCCGGAGAATTGGACAGCGCTATAGCCAGGCTGCACGAAATATTGCCCGATATGCTGGAGCTGGCTCAGGTGGAGAAGACGTGCCAGAGGCTGGCCGATGAGATAGAGCGTACCAGGCGGCGCGTCAATGCGCTGGAATATATAATGATACCACAGCTGGAGGAAACCATACGATATATAACCATGAAACTAGATGAAAATGAGCGCAGCACATTGACCAGGCTCATGAAGGTGAAAGAGATGCTGCAGGAGAGGAATTTATAGCCTGTCCTGCAGCGTTTGCACATATCCTAAGATTATTCTCTATATAGCCCACGGCATATGCTTTAATAATGAAATGAGGTCTAATTTATGGATAATTCGTATTTTATTTATGAAAAAGAAAGGCTGAAAGAAATATCATTTCCGCTGGGAGGAATAGGTACAGGATGTATAGGATTGGCTGGAAACGGTCGGCTGATAGATTGGGAGATTCAAAACAGGCCAAACAAAGGCAGCTTTAACGGGTATTCTCATTTTGCTGTAAAAGTGGAAAAAGACGATGAAGTGATAGATGCCCGAATATTGAATGGTGATCTATACCCGCCTTATTCAGGCAATTATGCCGCTCCTCATTTTAACAGCTTCGGTTTTGGGCCTCCAAGAGCATATTTGTCGGGTGTGCCGCATTTTAAGGATGTGGGATTTAAAGGGGAGTTCCCGATTGCAGAGCTGTCCTTTATAGACAAAACATTTCCGGGCAATGTGAAGATGACGGCATTTAACCCATTTATCCCGCTTAATGATAAAGATTCAAGTTTACCAGCAGCGTTCTTTGAGATATCTATAACCAATACTACAAATGAAACCCTGCATTACACTGTTGTTTCCTGTATGGGGAATGTGAATGGCGGATATAATGAGTATGCCAAAAAAGGACCGGTCCAAGGGATCAAGATGACTTGTATAGGTCTTACTCCGGATGATGTACGCTACGGAGATCTCACTGTTGCTACTGATATGGATGATGTAAGCTATCAGGAATATTGGTATAGAGGAAGCTGGTTCGATGATCTGGAAATATACTGGAGCGATTTAAATAAGCCTGGTAGATTTATCAATAGGAGCTATAAAGATAAAGGATACAGCAACGGAACAGGCTCGGGTAATGCGGTGGATATGAGCACTTTAGCGAGGCATTTTTCATTGGATGCGGGGCAAACTAAAAACGTGAAGTTTATTTTGACATGGTATTATCCCAACTGTGCCAACTACTGGTCTCAAAACAGCGAACAGAGTTGTTGCGGGTGCCAAACATCACAAAAAGGGCAATGGAAGAACTATTATGCGAGCTTGTTTGAAGACTCGTTTGCTTGTGCACAATATTGCCTTGAAAATTGGGACCGATTGTATGAGCAAACTCTTTACTTTAAAAATGCATTATTTTCATCAACACTTCCATCGGCCATTATAGATGCCGTATCAGCAAACCTATCGATATTTAAAACCCCTACGTGTTTGCGCCTGGAAGACGGATCATTTTATGGCTTTGAAGGATGTCATTGCGATAGCGGCTGTTGTGAAGGATCATGTACGCATGTATGGAACTATGCATATGCGTTGCCGTTTTTATTCCCCAAGCTGGAACGTTCGATGCGTGAACTGGATTATAAATATAATATGCGAGAAGATGGAGGTATGTCTTTCAGACTTCAACTTCCGCTTGGAAGCCCGCGTTCATCTTTCAGGCCATGTGCCGATGGCCAGTTCGGAGGAGTGATAAAGACATACAGGGAATGGAAAATTTCAGGCGATGATGAATGGTTGAAATCGCTGTGGCCGCGAGTAAAAAAATCTATCGAATATGCATGGGCTGATACCAATGAAGATCGCTGGGATCCGGAACAGATGGGGGTATTGACAGGACGACAGCATCATACATTGGATATGGAACTCTTCGGGCCCAATTCATGGCTTACAGGTTTTTATCTTGCTGCCTTAAAAGCGGGAGCAGAGATGGCAAGTTATGTTGGTGATGAACAAGCCGCACAGAGATACACAGACATATTCCGTCGTGGTAAAGCATGGGCAGACTCCAACTTGTTTAACGGAGAATACTATTATCATCTGATTGATCTCCAGGATAAATCGATTCTGGAACGCTTCGATACTGATAAAACCGGTACTCTAATAGGGGATTCAACAATTAAAGCGTACTGGGATGAGGAAAGAGGACAGATCAAATATCAGGTAGGAGAAGGCTGCATTATCGACCAAGTACTGGCACAATGGCATGCCAATTTAATAGGGTTGGGAGAAATATTTGATCCGGGTAACACTAGAAAGGCTGTATATGCTGTCTATAAGAATAACTTTAAAAAGATGAGGGAAGTTTTCAATCCATGCAGAGTTTTCTCACTAAACGATGAAAGTGGCATGATAATATGCTCATATCCTGCAGGGCGGAAAAAACCAGCTATATCGGTGCCATATGCTCAGGAAACGATGAACGGTTTCGAATATCAAGCGGCGGAACATCTCATTCAGAAAGGATTTATAAAAGAAGGAGAAGAAGTGGTAAGGGCTATCCGCGAAAGATATGATGGCCAAAAGCGCAATCCATGGAATGAATTTGAATGTGGAAGCAATTATGCCAGGTCTATGGCAAGCTATGCATTACTCCTGAGCTATCCGGGATTTGTATTCGATATGACCAAGCGTCTTATAGGATTTAATCCGGTTATAGACGACACGCCGTTTCGGGTGTTCTGGTCCTTGGAATCTGGATGGGGAACTTTCGAAAGAACGGAAGATGGGGTTGAGTTAAAAGTTTTGTATGGATATTTGGATATAGCCACATTGCGTTTGCCTTTTATAAGAAACCGGCATATCGACTCGATTGCTTATGATGTGAATAAGGAAGCAAATTATCACAGGAATGAAGATGATATTGTATTTGACAGTACTGTAAAAATTGAAGCAGGTTCATCGTTGGCTATAAAGTTACAATAGTGAAGCCCCTATCGAAAGATCATTCTTTAATTCTGACTTCATTTATGATAACATGTTCATGTTGTTAGATATAGAAATACAAAGTTATGTAAGATGGAGGATGAATTTTATGACGGACTATGTGGATTACGTAAATCCGTATATAGGTGCTATCGGGCATTTGCTTACAGCTACAGCTCCCACGGTTATGCTTCCTCACAGCATGGCGCAGGTATCTCCTGTTTTTACCCCAGGAGTAACTGACAGATATCTGGCCGATAGAATATTCGGTTTTCCTGCAGGAGCTGTTACTATCATGCCTTTTTCCGGAGGAAGGGAATCTGGGCAAGTCGCCTCATCGTTTGATCATGACTTTGAGACTGCGACGCCATATTATTATTCTGTACTGCTTGAGGACTATGGTATCATAACCGAGTACAGTGTCACCGCTCACGCTATATATTATCGCTTTACTTTCCCGCGTTCTTCAAATTCTCGAATACTCGTAAAAGGACTGAAGTCTGGCGACCTTGAAGTCACGAATTCCAAAATAATCAGAGGACACGGAGAACTTAAAGGCGTAAAGCATTATGTATATATGGAGTTTTCAAGGACATTTACAAATAAATCAACCCATCCGAATTCTGATGGAGAAGGGACTGATCTTATTGTCGATTATGAGACAGAAGATAAAGAGTGTATCGAGGTTAAAATAGGTCTATCATATATAGATGTTGACCAGGCGTATCAAAATCTGATGCATGAAATACAGGACTGGAATTTTGAGCATGTAAAGAATAGCGCTAAAGAAGTATGGAATAAAGCGTTGAGCTCTATAGAGGTAAAGGGTGGCACTCAAAAGCAGCTCGCCATATTTTATACCTCGCTTTACAGAGCCATGACGCGTATGGTAAATGTAACGGAATATGGCAGGTATTGCAGCAATTATGATAAAAAGGTTCACGATAGCGAAGGCCATGATTTTTATGTGAATGATGGTTTATGGGATACGTATCGCTGTATGCACCCACTGCAGCTTATAATAGATTCGAAAAGGCAGATGGATATGATACGATCTTATTTGCACATATACGATAATACGGGCTATCTTCCGACATTTCCTGATCTAGACGAGGATCATCACGCCATGATCGGTAACCATGGGGCCGCTTTTATAACCGATACGTACATAAAAGGCTACGATGATTTCGACGTAGAAAAGGCCTATGAGGCGATGAGAAAGAATGCTTTGGAATGTACAAAACTGCCTTGGGGAAAAGGACCGCTTACCGAGCTGGATAAAATATATATGGAAAAGGGATTTTTCCCCGCACTCCGTAAAGGCGAGCAGGAAACGGTTAAAGAAGTACATCCGTTTGAAAGACGTCAGGCAGTATCCGTTACTTTGGAGCATTCTTATGATGACTGGTGCATAGCTCAGATGGCTAGAATATTAGGTAAAGAGCAAGACTATGAATATTTCTCGAAATCCAGTCGAAATTACAGGAATTTGTACGATGAGCGGATTGGGTTCATGGCGCCTAAGGATGCCGATGGTCGATGGGTAGAGGATTTCGATCCAAAATTCGGCGGAGGACTTGGCGGCAGAGATTATACGACCGAGTGCAATTCGTGGGTGTATACCTTTCATGTGCAACACGATGTAGAAGGTTTGATAGGCCTTATGGGAGGCAAAGAAAGATTTTCGGAGAGATTAGATTCGTTGTTCAATGAGCAATACAATGGGTCTAAGTACTGGTTTTTAGCTCAATTCCCGGATTCCACAGGGTTGATAGGGCAATATCCTCAAGGCAATGAGCCTTCTTTCCATATACCTTACTTGTACAATTATGCTGGCCAACCCTGGAAGACACAGCGTATTGTCCGACAGATAATGGATGTATGGTACGGTGATGGGCCGTTGGGCATATGCGGCGATGAGGACGGTGGGGCCATGTCCTCATGGTATGTATTTTCTGCTATAGGATTTTATCCGGTGTGTCCGGGCAAACCGGTTTATGATATAGGAAGTCCTATATTTGAGGAGATAAAGATACGTGTGGACGGGGATAAAATCTTTACGATAAAGGCTATGAATGCGTCTAACAAGAACAAGTACGTTCAGTCCGCCGAGTTGAATGGCCAACCGTTGAATACGCCGTGTTTTGAACATAAAGATATCGTTGCCGGAAGTACGTTGGTGCTGTATATGGGCGAGCGTCCGAATAAAACATGGGGTGTCTTAGTGAAATGAGGTCATAGAAGGCTGAACTTATACAATCCGCTACAGCGCAGATAGATAAGGCTAATCGGCCTTATCTATCTGCAACACTGTCAATTCCGGACGGTTAAATAGCCTAAGCGGTATGGGATAATTGCCAAGACCTGCATTTACGTACAGATATGTATTGCCTAGTTTGAATAAACCTTTATCATATATATCTTTGTCAGATTTCAACTTGGGGAACACAACACCTTGATATGTTATCGGTCCTATAAACGGAAGTCGCACCATTCCGCCGTGTGTATCTCCGGAAAGTATAAGGTCTGCACCCCAATTCGCAAAAACCTCTTTGTAAAAAATATGGCTCAGCAATATATTATATCTAAATTTATCCAGCATGCCGAGCTTTTTGAGGGTATCTGAGGCTGATGAGTAGTATCCGGAAGTAGGATAGCCATATATGCTGATATCTGTGTCGCCTACCTTTATATCTGCCTTTTTGTAATCTAAAACAAATATGCCGGCATCTACGAAGTCATCTAAGCTGCTTGTGTAAACACTGCCTTCGTGTTCGCCGCGCACGTAATACACGGGATATTTTTTTGACAGTGCTTTCAATAGCTTTAAAGCCCTTTTTCTGGCACCTTCATTGCCTTTGGTGAACATATCACCTGTTACCGCTATGACGTCCGGATGCTGCCTGTCAATCATTTTTAATAAATAGGAGTTGTTGATACCGAACATGTATCCATGGAGGTCTGAAATTTGTACTATAGTTATAGTATTATTTACTTTAGTGCTTTTAATGTGAGTGGTGGTGATATCAATTATAAAATTTTCAAAAAACCAGAAAACTATCAGTACAACAACTGCTATCAGTATTTTCTTTTTCTTGCGTTTCATATAATTTCCTTTCATCCCTGTTCTACGATAAATTGAAAAGCACGAGTATATTATAAATTAAGCGGTTTATTTTGTACAGATCTTAATTTGAGGGGCTATTCAAGTACTATGACGCATAGGCGACGGTAAGGATTAGCTTCAAGGCGATTTTGTTACGGCTCAGCATATATGTTAAGCCTTCTGTAAAAAGATGGCAGAAGCATCGGTATATGTCTGGAGCACACCTTAGAACGTTTCGCTGTACGCTCTGCAAGCGCAACGTTGAACAGGCGTGGTCGAAGGCATGGAGGCAGGAGGCATGAGCCGGAGGCTAATTAGTTACCAAGCCTATAATATACCTACTACGAAAATAGTTTATGCCATTTTCATTCGCGGTTGTGATCATAGGGTCATGAGGCGCTGAACAGTCACTATTTCGGAAATGTAAGGGACGAAATATAAATAGACTTGAAAATCTTATGCTAGAAGATTATCCTAAACAATCCAAACGGCATAAACAATATACGGTCAAATACATTTTTTATGTACAGCCTTATTATTTATTCCACTGTAATTCGGTGTTATAAAAATTATGAATTGAAGGATACTTATGAACCAAAATCCGTCTCTTTCGTCTTATATTTAGAAAAGACGAAATCGCAGGAGGATATTTGATGGAAATACATCTTGACGACGTGACCAAGGTATATCGCGGGGGTGCAAAGGCATTAGGCAGCGTGTCGCTGGATATACAAAGTGGCGTATTCCGCCTGCTCGGACCGGACGGCCCGGCAAGAGCGCCATGATGAAAAAGTAATACTGAAGCCATGGCCATTGGATGTATCTACTTCCGATAAATGCGTAGTTATTTTATTGAATAGCTTAAAGGGGATGAATGTGTGGTTGCTGTTTTGAAAAGAAGTTTTAAGCATTTATTTCGTTATCCGATTTCCACCATATATATCATTTTGGGTTTGCTCGTAGCTTTTATGGCATTGTTCGATGGGGTGAATATTTATAGTCAGGTATTGGGGAAAGCAAATGATGACGGGCAATATAACTATAAATATGCCATGTGTTTGCAGATAGATACAAATGAAGGCAGCAAGAACGATATAAAAGACTTGATAAGCGACAGGAAGGTCAACGTGAAAATCTGTAATTTTGCTGTATGGCCAGAAGGCAGTAAAGGCATGCCTTACATGGACATTATTTTGACAAACAATGAAAAGGAGAAGTATGTGCTTAAAGAAGGCAGACTGCCCGATGATGCGGAGATAAAAGCCCGCGAAAATGTTGTTTTGGTAGGAGATTCATATTTGTCAAAGCTCACGCGAGATAATAAGGGCAACAGGTTTATAACCATCAACGGCAGCCGATATAAAGTGGTGGGTATTATGGATAACAATATTTCTCCAGCTTTTAGTGCTAATCTTGTTACATTTTATGAGTGTTTGAGCGACGATATGAAGCAAAAAATATTGAATAGCCCTCACTTGGATTTGATGATTGAAAGCGATTCAGAGGATGTCTATCCTGTTTGCAAGCAGATCAAGGCCGATATTCTTAAAAGGGATCCTCAAGCCGTAATAGAAGGATATAAAGTGGATTATAAGGAGCAGCAAGCGGAAGCTGCGAAACTTCAACTGGCACAGTCACCGGTAAATATCTATTTTTTAATTTATTTTTTTGCAATTATTAACTGCATTATTGTCTCGGAATTTTGGATTGAGCAGAGGAAACGGGAAATTGCCATAAGGAAGGCGTTTGGCATGTCTAATTTACAGATAATTGGCATGCTGTTCAGGGAGATGTTGGGAATATCATGTTTTGCGGCAATATTATGCGTATTTTTGCAGATTATATTTTCCAAACTTATCGGCAATGTTTTCAATATATATATTGGAGCTTCATTTGGCGACGTTATTATAATGATTGCTATGATTGTGGCGACATCGCTGGCGGTCATTCTGGTACCGGTATACAAGATAATAAATATGTCCCCATCGCAGGCTGTTATTTCATAGGGAAAGGGTGACGATTATGAGATTTGCAAATGTGCTAAAATTTGTCATAAAGTTTTTGCTAAACCGCAAATTTATGACTTTATTAGTCCTGATAGTAAGCATAGTTTCTTTTATTTTGCTTGGACAGATGATAACGTACGCTTTTACAGGCCAGTATCATGCGAAAGAGATAGAGGATAAACTCAGTTATGGTATCGATAAGACTTGCCAGATCCAATTCCCCTATAAAGAAGAAACGAGCGAATTTAGAGACAAGGTGAATCAGCTCATAGCTTATGGCAATACGCTTGAGGGCGTCAAAGGCTGCGGGTATTATGATTTTTTCGGTGCCAGTTTTACAGAATTGGCGAATAATAAAAACTATATTGAAAAGAACGAGCTTCTTTATAAAAACACGCCGTATGGACGACATCCGGAAAGTTCGCAGGTGCTGTTCGTAATGGAGGGCATATCCGACCTGTGCAGGGTAAATGTAATAGAGGGCTCGGACGAATTTAAGCGCTGCGATGACGGTGCTTTGCCGCTGCTCGTGGGCTATGAGTACAAAGATATAGTTCCTATTGGCACCGAACTTACAAATGAAGATACGGGCACAAGATACAAGGTTACAGGGGTCATGGCAAAGGGCTCGAAATGGCTAGGTGATGTAGATTATCTGGGCACGGATACAGAGAAGTTGGATAATAAATTCGTCGCCATGTATGACCCAGAGTATATAGATGCCACTATGTCAGTATTGAGCTCACTGGACACGTGTTTTTGTATTGTTGAAGATGGAGCTGATATTAAAGGGATCAGCGATAAGATTTCGGCAAAGGCCAATGAGCTGAAACTGGGGGTTTTTTGTAAGCCTGTAAGGGCCGTATTGGCCGAATATGAGGCGCCATATAAGGCGGACATGGGATTAAAAGTATTATTAGCAGTGATGTTTACCTTTTTTTCAATTTTGTCTGTATCATCATCGGAGACAGTATCCATATTATTTAGGAGGCCGGAATACGGTATTATGTATGCTAATGGCATGAGCACAGCCGATATAATCAAGATGGTAGTGGCAGAGAACATTTTAGTGGTTGCCGCAGCATTTATTGTAGCTTATGGATGGGAGAGCTATAGCCTTCTAAAAGATACAAGTCCGTTTAGAACTATAAGGCTTAGTATTCATAGGGAACTGGTTTCCGTATATCTGCTTGCTGTGGCGGCAGTTATCGTGGCAATTTCATGCATTGTGCCCATTGCTATAATTAAAAGGCTGAAACCGGTGGAGCTTATTAAAGGGAGAGAATAGAATGATAAAGATAAAAAATTTAGTTAAGGTATACAAAGGAGAAACTTATGAGACAAGAGCACTCGACGGCATCGATTTGACCATTGAAGACGGCGAATTTGTAGCCGTCATGGGGCCATCAGGTTCAGGCAAATCTACTTTGTTAAATGTAATAGGCTGTATGGATACGTTGACGGAAGGAGAGTATTATCTGGATGATTATGAAATTCATAAATTGAAACTAAAGGAATTACATAAGGTGAGAAGGGAAAAAATAAGCTTTGTGTTCCAGCATTTCGCCTTGATGAGTAATTTTTCTGTGTATGAGAATGTAGAGGTGCCGTTGCTGGCTAAGAATGTAAATAAATCTCGTAGAAAGAAAATCGTTTATGAGAAATTAAAAATGCTTGGCATAGATAATCTTGCAGATAAATTGCCGACGCAGATATCTGGAGGACAACAGCAGAGGGCAGCTATAGCACGCGCGTTGACAAGCGATAATGATATTATATTGGCTGATGAACCCACAGGCGCTCTTGACAGGAAAACTGGCCAAGATTTAATGAATATGTTGACCGAAATAAATGCCTCGGGTAAAACAGTTATCATAGTAACACATGACGATAAAGTCGCGTCCGCTACAAAAAGAATTATAAATATAGTAGATGGGAGAATAACGGGAGATGAGGAGAATGCTTAATAAAAAGTTATTCTTATTGATATTGGTGTTCCTGATAGCGATGTTATCGGTAGCGTGCAAAGGTAATGATGACCCTGACGGGGAAGAGGTTCTAAATATGGAGCGAAATTTTGTTAAAAGTGAGTATGAAGAGCGGTACAAAACGTCGGTTGATGAGATAACGGTTAAAAAGAAACACGTGTATACTTTTGATTTTTCCGCTACTTTATCCAGTGGTAGCATTAATATTGCGGTCGTTGATGCCAATAATAATAAGCTGTGGAATAAAGAGATAAAAGGCAGCGATTACCAAGAAAAAGTATCATTAAGCGATATACCACCGGGTATTTGTAAAATAGTTATTGATATCAACGAAGATACAGAAGGCTATATAGCATATATAGTAAAGGAAAAGAAAAAATAAAGCTATAGGGAATGGCTTAAGCCATTCCCTATACACTCTATATGAAATCCTCCAGGAGCTGTTTAGCCTCCATTGGGTCCAAGGTGCGGTCTACCAAGGCGGGGCCATCTTTTAAGAAATCTACCTGATCTATATAAGTATCCCTAGGCACATTGTAAATTATACCAGTCGGAATTCTATCGCCCCATTCCATAGCGGTTTTAAGCGCATTGCTAAAATCGGTGGCGTCATAATCGTCGGGGAGGCGATACACGCGCTCTTTATACCATTGGAATGTATTTACCTTATTGAATGATACGCAAGGTTGCAGTATATCGATCATGGCGTATCCATTATAATTTATAGCGGCCTTCATAAGCTCGGTGAGCTGCGCGCGGTCGCCTGCAAAGCCCCTTGCCACAAACCCTGCGCCCATTGTAAGCGCTAAAAAGAGCGGTCGGACAGGTTCAGCTATTACGCCATTGAACTGCAGCGATGTTTTTTGCCCTTTTTCGGTTGTAGGCGATGCCTGGCCCTTGGTTAAGCCGTATATCTGGTTATCGTGTATGAAGTGCGCTATATTGACATTGCGGCGTATGCCATGTATGAAATGATTGCCGCCTTCGCCGTAGGTATCTCCATCGCCGCTTTCGGCTATCACGGTCAGGTTTTTATTAGACAGTTTTATAGCTGTTGCCGGCGGTACAGCTCGACCATGCAGTCCGTTGAAGGTATTTACGTTTATATAATGCGGCGTTTTGGCCGCTTGTCCTATGCCGGATGATATGACCACTTCGGATGGATCCAGGCCAAGTTGATTCAATGCGTCTTTTAGCGAGGCCAATATGGCAAAATTGCCGCATCCGGGACACCACGCCGTTTCATATGTTTCAAACATTGAGTACCTCTCCTTTCAATCTGTTATATATTTCTTCAGGGCTCCACATACGGCCATCGTATTTGAGCAGTTTCTTATCGCAGCTTATAAGGGCCTCCTGCCTTATTAAACCATCTAACTGAGCGGTTGCGTTTTGCTCTAGGTCGACTATGAGCCTTGCTTTGGAAGCCAAGGCTGTCAAGCGCTTTGTCGGGAAAGGCCAGATATCGCCGAATACCAGCGCGCCTATGGATATGCCTTCATTTACAAGCTTGCCTATGGTTTCCTTTAACGGGCCATGTAGCGATCCCCAGCTTACTATCAATATTTCAGGATTATCCTTACCTAAAAGCTCAGGTTCTATCAGTTCTTGACGCAGCAGATCTTCCTTTTTAAGGCGTTTATTCACCATATTCGTCCTTATCTCGGCCGATTCGGTTATATGGCCATATTCGTCGTGCTCATCGCTGTCGACGTATATTACCTGGCCTTTTACGCTGCCGGGTATGAGGCGGGGTGATATGCCGCTATCCGTTAACTTATACCTTTTGTATTTTTCATCTTCGGCTATAGAACTGCCATCATCCAGATATCTATCTATAGAAATGCGCGAGAAGTCAAATGGCTTTATCGTTTGTGCATAGTCGGCCAGATACTGATCGCTCACCAATATAACTGGTATCTGATATTTTTCAGCTATGTTGAAAGCTCTTGCGGTTTGGTAAAATGCGTCTTCGGGGTTGCGCACGGCTATGACCATTTTGGGAAATTCGCCGTGGCCGGCATGTATTATAAAGCGCAGATCAGACTGCTCGGTGCGGGTTGGAAAGCCGGTGGCAGGCCCAGGACGCTGGATCTCTGCTATTACTATGGGCGTTTCGGTTATGCCGGCGAGACTGACGCCTTCTACCATGAGGGCAAAGCCGCCGCCTGATGAACCGGTCATAGCTCTTACGCCGGCGTAAGATGCACCAAGCGCCATATTTATGGCAGCTATTTCATCTTCGACCTGTTCCACCACTATGCCCATCTGGTTTGATTTTTGAGCCATGTATGTCATTAAACTGGTCGACGGCGTCATGGGATAACCGCAACAGCGCCGGAGAATTCGCTGCTCAGCAACCTTTCGGCTTGAAGCATCGGTATACCGAAAAGCTTTAATAATGCGCCGGTTGCAACGGTATTTATAACGCGAGGATTACCTATATCAGCGGCTATTTTGGCCAATGGCAAGGCAATGATATTATCGGTTGACGGGCTTACTTTTTCATCGCATATAATCTTACCACCGCTTACCAACCGATTTTCATGCAGTTGTATGGTTTGCGAATCCAATGCTATTATGACATCCAGCTTGCTGGAATGGGAATAGATGGGTGTCGTGCTGAAGCGTATTTGGGTGAAATTATGTCCTCCTCTTACACGGGACATATAGTCTTTGTTAGAGAATACATAAAACCCGCTGCGCTTGAGCGTTTTTTCCAAAATGGTGGCTACCGTATCCATACCCTGACCGGCAGCTCCTCCTACCAATATATTGTGCTCCAATTGAGTACCTCCTTTGGTGAATAAATATTTCTTAATATATATTATCACAAAACAAACTATATTGCAGCAACTTAATGGATTTTTGTTTTTTGGCTTGTCGCTGACGGTAATTAAGAGGTATAATAGCGGTATCATATACAAACAGGAGGTTGGGATCGTGGATAGAGATATCGAAGGCATAGTGTCACAGATGATGCTGGAAGAAAAGGCTAGTCTGTGCTCGGGATTGGATTTTTGGCATACTAAGCCTGTAGAGAGGCTTGGCATTCCGTCTATTACGATGACCGATGGGCCGCATGGTCTTAGGAAACAGGCCGAAGAATCAGATCATTTAGGTATAAATCAAAGCATACCTGCAACGTGTTTTCCATCAGGAGCGGGGCTTGCATGTTCATGGGACAGAGAGCTCATAAAAAAGGTCGGCGAAGCGTTAGCTGAAGAATGCCTGGCCGAGGGCGTTTCTATAATACTGGGTCCTGCTGCTAACATAAAACGCTCGCCCTTATGCGGCAGAAATTTCGAATACCTTTCGGAAGACCCTTATCTCTCTTCTCAAATGGCGGCCAACCATATCAAAGGCGTGCAGAGTAAAGGCGTGGGTACCTCGCTAAAGCACTTTGCTGCCAATAATCAGGAACACAGGAGAATGTCGGTCGATGCCATAATAGATGAGCGTACGCTCAGAGAGATATACTTTGCCAGCTTTGAAACCGCTGTCAAGGAAGCTAAGCCATGGACCGTAATGTGTGCTTATAATAAAATCAACGGTACATACTGCTCGCAGAATGAGTATTTGCTTACAGAGGTGTTGAGGAAAGACTGGGGTTTTGAAGGCTCTGTGGTGTCTGACTGGGGTGCGGTTGATGAACGGGTCAAAGGATTGGTAGCGGGCTTAGATCTCGAGATGCCATCTAGCAACGGTATAAACGATAAAAAGATAGTAGAAGCAGTAAAAAGCGGCAAAATATCGGAGGAAGTGCTCGACAAAGCTGTTAGAAGACTTCTTAATGTGATATTTGAGGCTGTTGATAACAAGAAAGAAAATACAACTTATGATAAAAAAGTGCATCACGAGCTTGCCAAAAAAGTGGCCGAACAATGCATGGTCCTACTAAAGAACGAAGATGACATACTGCCGTTAAAACAAAAAGGGACCATAGCCGTTATAGGCGCATTTGCTAAAAACCCGAGATATCAGGGCGGGGGCAGCTCTCATGTAAATCCAACTGAAATCGATATACCTTATGAAAAGATAAAACAACTGGCTGGAGATGCCGAAGTGATATATGCTGACGGCTATAAGCTGGACAGCGATGAAATGGACGAAGCGTTGCTAAACGAAGTGAAAGAAACTGCTGCAAGAGCCGATGTGGCGATTGTATTTGCAGGATTGCCGGAACGCTATGAATCGGAGGGTTACGACCGACCGCATATGCATATGCCTGATAACCACAATAAACTTATAGAGATCGTATCGGAGGTGCAGGCCAATACCATTGTTGTATTGAGCAACGGTGCACCTGTGGAGATGCCGTGGTTAAGC
>NZ_JAIHAU010000002.1 GCF_020054945.1 Mahella sp. | reverse complement strand
AGTGATCTTCCTATCTCAATAAATAAATTAAGAAACAAATAAAACTATTCCAGAGACGTTATAAATTATACATTATATAATTAACCATAAACAATAAAAATATTCTGATAGGAGGATCGATTTATGCATAATTTAAAAAAGGTATTGGCATTGCTGACCGTGCTTGTGATGCTTGTAGGTATAATGGCCGGGTGCAGCAGCTCAAATCAACCAGTATCATCCGATGATACAAGTAATACCAGCAACAGCTCGGATGATGGAAACTCAGACAAAATAAAGATAGGTTTTTCGTTGCCGACGCTGAGAGAAGAAAGATATGAGAGAGATAGAGACGCATTTACGAAAAAGGCCGAGTCGCTTGGGGCAGAAGTGCTCGTTCAGGCTGCTAACAACGATGAAAACCTTCAAAACAACCAAGTAGAAAACCTTCTTACGCAGGGGATCGACATTTTGGTTTTAGATCCGCAGAATGCTGATTCGGCGGCGGCATTGGTCGATGAGGCCCATAAAGCCGGTATAAAGGTTATCTCTTACGATAGGCTCATAAAAAATACCGATGTGGATCTTTATATATCGTTTGATAATGAAAAAGTAGGAGAACTACAGGGCAAATTCTTAACCGATCTGGTACCCAAAGGTGTTTATTATGTGTTTGCCGGTTCACCAACTGACAACAATGCAACGCTTTTTAAACAAGGAGCTATGAAATATATACAACCTCTGGCCGATAAAGGTGACATAACTATAGCGTATGATCAGGCTATAAAAGATTGGCAGCCCGAAGAAGCCATGAAACTGATGGAAAATGCGCTTACTGCGAATAATAATAAGGTCGACGCGGTACTGGCACCTAATGATGGTACTGCCGGCGGCATAATACAGGCGCTCGCCGCGCAGGGCTTGGCGGGCAAGGTGCCTGTAACTGGGCAAGACGCTGAGTTGGCTGCGGTAAAAAGGATAGTGGAAGGTACGCAGTCTATGACGGTCTTTAAAGATGTGAGAGTGTTGGCGGAAAAAGCTGCCGAATTGGCCGTCCAAATGGCGCAAGGCAAAGAGGTCAGCGAATTAACCGATGTAAATGGCAAAGTCGATAACGGTAAAATAGAAGTACCATCAGTGCTGCTTACCCCTGTTGTAATAACCAAGGACAATATAGACAAAGAGCTTATAGAGAGCGGATGGTTTACCAAAGAACAGGTTTATGGTTCAAATTAGCATAAAAGGAAGAATGTGTTCATAAGGAACAGCCGATAAGACTGTTCCTTATGGCTGTAAAGACGGGAGGGATAGGCATGAGCGATGAATATGTGATTGAGATGAGAAATATAATAAAGGATTTCCCCGGTGTCCGAGCATTAAACAATGTTACATTTGAAGTAAAAAAAGGGGAAATACATGCGTTGTGCGGTGAAAACGGTGCCGGCAAATCAACGCTGATGAAAATATTAAGCGGTGTTTATCCATATGGAACTTATGAAGGCGATATAGTGATAGATGGCGAAATAAAGAGATTTAATAATACACGAGACAGCGAAAATGCCGGTATAGCCATAATATATCAGGAGCTTACGCTAGTAAAATACATGACTGTTGGCGAGAATATATACCTCGGCAACGAGCCTGTAAAAAATGGCGTCATAGATTGGAATAAGGTATATGCTGATGCCGCAAAGTTCCTTAAAGAGCTCCACATAAATATAAACCCTCATACCAAGGTTATGAATCTGGGTGTAGGCATGCAGCAGATGGTAGAGATCGCCAAAGCATTGTCTAAAAATGCAAAGATATTGATTCTGGACGAGCCGACATCGGCACTTACCGAAGCTGAAACCGAATTGCTCTTTAAGATACTTTTGGATTTAAAACAAAGAGGAGTTACATGCATATATATATCGCATAAGCTGGACGAAATATTTCATATAGCCGATACAGTTACGGTACTTCGCGATGGATCTACCGTGTGTACTGACTGTGTGGCCGATATGACAGAGGATAAGATAATAGCAGCGATGGTCGGGCGTGAGCTTACAGAGCAGTTCCCCAGGGTTGAGCATACTGCCAAAGACGTGGTTATGGAGATTAGGAATTATACCGTATATGATCCTGATATACCAGATAAAAAATTGATCGATAACGTTAGTTTTGAGATAAGAAGGGGCGAAATACTAGGCTTAGCAGGCCTTATGGGTGCGGGACGTACCGAACTGGCTTCCAGCATATTCGGTGGTTTTGGCGCTCGGAGAGAGGGCGAGGTATATATAAATGGCAGACAGGTTGAGATAAACAGTCCTATAGATGCTATACACAATGGTATAGCTTACCTTTCGGAGGATAGAAAGCGTTACGGACTGGTTCTTCTTATGGATATAGCCGAAAACATAGCTTTGCCGAATTACAGCAAAATATCGCGGTTTTCCGTTATAGATAATAACAAAAAGATTAAATATGCGCAGTCATATGTAAAAGAGTTAAACATAAAGACGCCGTCTATAGCGCAAAAGGCAGCCAATTTAAGCGGCGGCAACCAGCAAAAGGTGGTAATAGCCAAATGGCTTATGTCGGAGCCTAAGGTTTTAATATTGGATGAACCGACGCGCGGTATAGATGTGGGTGCTAAACACGAGATATACAATATCATGAATGAACTTGTGGAACAAGGCGTTGCTATAGTAATGATCTCATCCGAACTGCCCGAGATATTGGGTATGAGCGACAGGATACTGGTAATGCACGAAGGCAAGTTTACTGGCGAGTTTAATTATAAAGATGCGGATCAAGAAATAATAATGCGAGCTGCTACGGGAGGGAAATGATAAATGGCAGATAAATCAAAGCGTATTAATATAGATGCGAGGTCATATACCATGATCATCGCGCTGATAGTCATATGGATCATATTTACCGCGTTTACCGGCGGCGGCTTTTTAACGCCACGAAATCTATCCAACCTAATAAGGCAAATGTCCATCACGGCTATATTGGCAGTCGGCATGGTATTGGTCATGGTGGCCGGCCATATAGATCTGTCTGTCGGCTCAGTAGCCGGATTTACCGGAGCATTGGCGGCCATAATGCAGGTCAATTATGGATGGAGCACCCCTGTGACTATAATAGTGACACTGGCTGTTGGCCTTTTAATAGGCTTATGGCAAGGATTCTGGATAGCGTACCAAGGGGTGCCGGCTTTTATAACCACATTGAGTTCCATGCTGGTCTTTAGAGGCGCTATATTGCTGGTTACCAAAGGCGTAACCATTTCACCATTGAGCGATAGCTTTAAACTTATAGGTCAAGGGTATATATCTTCGCCTATAAGCATAATGCTCGGTATAATAGGCGGTATAGCGTATCTTATCTTTGAAATGAGAAGCCGCCAAGCGAAGATAAAGTACGGCATAGATGTATCGAGTTGGAATGTGGAAATAATGAGGATTATAGGTGTTTTGGTCCTTATAGCGCTCTTCGTTGGTATTATGATATCGTATGAAGGCATACCTATTCCCGTTTTGATAGTGCTCGGTTTGGTCATTATCATGACATTTGTTGCCAACAATACTACATTTGGAAGATACGTGTATGCTATTGGCGGCAATAGAGAAGCTGCGGCTTATAGCGGTGTCAATATAAAGAAGACGAACATGACAATATTTCTCATCATGGGTCTTCTCTCGGCATTGGCTGGAATAGTGCTGACATCCAGACTGAATGCGGCTACTACGAGCGCCGGCACCGGATTTGAGATGGATGCTATAGCATCGGCTATAATAGGTGGGACTAGTACGCTGGGTGGTGTAGGCACAGTACCTGGTGCTATAATAGGTGCCCTTGTTATGGCGTCTATAGATAACGGCATGAGTCTTATGAATATAGACTACTCCATACTTACTATCGTTAAAGGTCTGGTACTGGTATTGGCTGTGTGGATGGACGTTTCCAGTAAGAAACGTACCGTGTGAAAAGCCCTTCCGTCTGCCGCATCTACAATAAATAAGTCCTTAAAAACTTAATGTAGATGCGGCAGTGCTTATATAGATAGACAGGGGGAATATGTCGTGCATAAGCTGAAAACAAAGTTATTATTTGCTTTTATGCTTATAGTAGTATTAGTCGCTGTGTCAAATCTGACCTCTTTCTTTGTTATGAGGTCATATATGACGCGTTACGACAATATGGTTGAAAGGGTAACAAAAGCCAATGATATAACTATTAAGGCCAAGCAGATATCCGATATCCTTACGAAGTATGTGACTCAGCTTCCAGATCAAGCGTATGTGGATGAAATACAAGAAAACATAGCTTCGATAAGGGATGATCTGAAGCGTGTACAAAATATTGTCGAGGATGATAACGCTAAGAAGGCTATAAATAGCGTAAGCTATACGATGGACAGCTTTGAGGATGCCGTTGATAAAGCTATTAGTTCGGTTAACGACAAAAAAGTAGACATTGCTCTAGAAGCTAATGATCAAGCAAAAAAAATGTATGGTTTTATAGCAGACAATATACAATCATTTATAAATGAGGAACTTACATATGATACCGAGCAAAAGGATAAGTTAAACCTACAAGCTAATACCATGGGCATGATAATAATTGTTTTGATTTTGGCATTTATAGGGTTGTTAGCAACAATTGGGTTAATGTTTGCGAATAATATAGCCAATCCCATAATCAGTATAACCAGATCGGCATCGGAAATATCAGATGGAAAGCTTAATGTAGATATACCGGATATAAAAACCAAAGATGAAGTATCGGCGTTGGTCTCAGCATTTGGCAGTATGGTGAATAGCTTGAAGCAAATGGTTGCTTCTATTAAGAATTACAGTGAGCAGCTTTTGTACTTAGCCCAACAAATAAAAGACCATACCGAGCAAAACGAGAATGCGGCCGAGCAAATAGCGTTGATTACGCAGGAAGTATCAAAAGGTGCAAGCGATCAGGCGCAACAAATGCAATTGACATCTGAAGCAACAGGTGAGCTCCAGAATATAGCAAATAATATATCGTTAGCAGGCCAAAAGGCAAAGGAAATATCGATGAAAACCGCAGAGGAAGCCGAAGACGGTAATCAAGCTGTAGACGTACTTATAAATTCGATGGACGACCTAAACTCGGTGGTCTCATTTGCCGATACAGAAGCCGAGCAGCTAAGAGAACAGTCCAAGCAGATAGGGGATATCATAGAAGTCATATCGCATATAGCCAAGCAAACCAACTTGTTGGCTTTAAATGCAGCTATAGAAGCTGCGCGTGCTGGTGAGCAGGGACGTGGTTTTTCTGTGGTAGCCGGAGAGATAAGGCAATTAGCGGAAAGAACAGCTCGTGCATCCGATAATGTTGCACAAACAATAAAGAAAATTCAAATAAGTGCTGATAATGTAAGCCAACAAATGTCTGCCAGCGCAGCCCGAATAATAGAGAATGCTAAGTTAGCCCATAATGCTGGAGCCGCATTCAGCGACATCTCAACAAGAATCGATGAAGTGGACAGCAGGATCGATGAAATATATCGGCAGGTTGAGCATATGGTGGATTATACAGGCAAAATAAATTCTTCTGTTCATGAAATAGCAGCTATAGCCGAGCAAACATCCGCAGGAACACAGCAAACCGCTGCGGCTATAGAAGAACAGACGGCCAGCATTAGCGAGATAGCATCATCTTCATCGACGTTGTTCGAATTGGCAGATGCGCTTAAGCAGTTGACAGAAAAATTTCAGCTATAAGGTTTCTGTCTAAATAAAAATTTTTAGTATTAAAAAGGGAGGATTTGTTTTATGCGTAATTTAAAAAAAGTATTGGCGTTGCTGACTGTGCTTGTAATGCTCGTAGGTATAATGGCCGGGTGCAGCAGCTCAAATCAACCAGCATCATCCGGTAATACAAGTGATGTCAGCAATGGGTCAAATGACAGCAACAGTGGCAACGATAGTTCCTCAAAAGTAAGAATTGGTCTTTCACTAGCCACGTTGCAAGAAGAAAGATGGCAAAGGGATAGGGATGCATTCAAAAATAAAGCTGAATTGCTCGGAGCAGAAGTACTCATACAATCAGCTAATGGTGACGAAAATCTTCAAAACAGTCAGATAGAAAATCTTTTGAGTCAGAATTTAGATCTTCTAGTAATAATTCCTCAAAATGCTGATTCGGCTGCAGCAATGGTGGATGAGGCCCATAAAGCCGACGTGAAGGTCATATCCTATGACAGAATGATAATGAATACCGACGTGGATCTTTATATATCATTCGATAATGAAAAAGTAGGCGAGCTACAAGGCAAGTTCTTGACTGATCTTGTACCTGAGGGGATATATTATATATTTTCTGGCTCACCTACCGATAACAACGCTAAATACTTTAAAGCCGGAGCTATGAAATATATACAGCCTTTGGCCGATAAAGGAGATATAACTATAGCATATGACCAGGCTATAGAAGGATGGAAACCCGATCAAGCCATGAAACTAATGGAGAATGCACTTACAGCCAACAGCAATAAAGTTGATGCGGTCTTGGCTCCTAATGATGGTACTGCTGGTGGCATAATACAGGCGCTTGCCGCACAGGGATTAGCAGGTAAGGTACCGGTAACAGGTCAAGACGCTGATTTAGCCGCTGTGAAGAGAATAATAGAAGGAACTCAATCGATGACGGTATTTAAGGATGCGAGGAAAGAAGCCGAGAAAGCTGCGGAGTTAGCTGTGCAGATGGCGCAAGGCAAAGAGGTCAGCGAATTAGCCGATGTAAATAGTAAGGTTAACAATGGTAAAATAGATGTACCTTCAGTGTTGTTGGCACCTATTACTATAACCAAGGACAATATAGACAAAGAGCTTATAGAGAGCGGATGGTTTACCAAAGAACAGGTTTACGGTTCAAATTAAATTTAAAGCGGCCTATATAGGCCGCTTTAAATTTAATTTTTTCCAAAGAAGCAACTATGGCCGGTGAATTCCCTTATAAGCGAATTAGGTGGTATATTGACTTCTTTATCGGCAGGCACGGGTATAAAATGCGACAGCAAATCCAGTAGCTGGGCAGCTCTTGGATACTGCGGATCATCCGTGCCTATTTCTTTCAGGAGAGGTTCGACGTATCGCTTGAGCAATGGTATCTCATATGCGAGGGATGAGTTAAACATGACATCAGCCTCTTCCTGATAAGGAAAAATATTTCTTTCTTCGCCGGCTCGTACCGACGGCCATATTTGAAGCGTACGAGACGCGTCTGCTCCCCGAAATTGATGATCCCTTATTATACGCCTGAACAGTCGCGCGTAGGTAGTAGGCACACGATTATGTTCGTCTATGTTGAGCTGCGTCAATGCGCTTATATATATCTTAAATTTTCTATCTTTGTGAATAGCCTGCGTGAGCCGTTCGTTCAGACCATGGATACCCTCTATGATTATGGGCTGGTCCGGTTCTAACCTTATAGGCGGCATATATTGGCGCAAACCGGTCTTAAAGTTAAATACCGGCAGGCTTACCTCATCTTCTTCTATAAGGGCTTTTAATTGGTCGTTAAACAATCCCAGGTCCAGGGCCTCTAAGGATTCAAGATCCGGCTGCCCGTTTTCATCCATAGGGGTAAACTCGCGCGGCAGAAAATAATTATCCAGCGATATACGCAATGGTTTTATACCATTTACGCGCAGTTGTATATAAAGGCGGCTGGCGAAGGATGTCTTACCGGACGATGAGGGGCCTGCAATGGATATCAGCCGTATCTGCGTTTTGTTTTTTGATATGATATCGGCTATATCGGATGTACGTTTTTCATGAAGCGCTTCGGAAATCAGTATAAGCTCAGATGTATCGCCCTTGTCTATAACGTCGTTTAACGACGAAACATAGCCTATACCCAATATACGGGCCCATTCCTCGGCTTCTTTGAATATCGCCGCGAGCTTTGGCAGGTCTGTAAATTCCGGAAGTTTGTCCGGCTGCCCAGCTTTGGGGTATAGCAGTATAAGCCCGGGAGGATATGGTAAGAGATCGAATACCCTTGCCTGGGCGGTAGAGGTAAAAAGCGGTTCGTAGAAATAATCTATAATATCATCCAGATGATATACGCTTATCTCGTCAACCTGCCTGTAACGCAATATATGAGCGGTTTCATGCTTGCCCATATTTTCAAAAAGCGCTATAGCCTGTTGGCGGGGGATCATCTCCTGCATTATAGGCAGATCTGTTTCTATAAGCTCCGCCATGCGCTTTTTAAGCTGCGCTATCTCGCCCGGACTTATATGCTTTACGCCGTGTATTTCGCAATACTGACCGTTGCCTAACGAATGCTCCACCACAAGCTTGCATCCAGGCATGATATCAGCCACGGCTTTAGCCAGTATCAAAGACAATGTGCGCGCATAAATCCGCGCTTCGTTCTCCGTATAATTCTGCATATATTTTACTCCTTACCATTGATCACTCTGTGCGCATTACTTTTATTATAACATATTTTATTGCAAAAAACGCACAGCTATTATCATTTCTCAATTCGTGATTGTCTTTAAGTGTGGATATGATATAATAAAAAACGAGGATAAGGTATGCGTCAATAAAAAGTGCTTTGTAGAAAGAGGAGGAGGGGAATTATGTATAAAGATATTGATATTTTGGTATTAGGCAGCCTCGATATGGATTTGACCGTGGAGACCGATAGGCGTCCATATCCAGGAGAAACCCTAAAAAGCAGGGCTTTTTATAAATCTCCGGGGGGCAAAGGCAATAACCAGGCGGTAGCTGTAGCACGATTAGGAGGAAATGTTGCTTTCGCAGGATGTGTAGGCCACGATTCCTACGGCGAACAGCTTGTAGCCAATTTAGCCAGGAACAATGTCAGGACGAGCGATATACTGGTTTTGGACAATATCGATACAGGTTTGGCATTTATAAACGTGTTTAGAGGCCAGAATACCATAATATCGTATCAAGGGGCCAACAGCCAGTGCACTATAGAGCGTATGAGGCATTGTGAAGGTTTGATAGAACGGGCAGCCATATTGCTTATGCAGCTCGAAATACCCATTGATACTGTGATATGGGCAGCCAGCATAGCCCATAAGTCAGATACGAGGGTAGTGCTTAATCCATCGCCAGCATCGCCTCTGGACGATGAGCTATATGGCAGTATCGACGTATTAGTGCTCAACAAATTCGAAGCTCAGGAGCTGCTGGGTATGGAAGTGAAAGAAGATGCCGATTGCGAGAAGATGATAGCCATGTTTCTGGATCAAGGCGTAAAAAATGTCTTTATTACGCTTGGGGATCAAGGCGTTATGTACAATTATGAAGGTACTATAAAACGTAGGCCGGCTTATAATGTTAAAGTCGTGGACCCCACAGGAGCGGGTAGCGCCTTTACAGGTGGGCTGTGCTATGCGTTGACGCGCGGAATGGATATAGACCGTGCGGCGGATTATGCCAGTGCAGTAGCGGCCATAGCTATCACCCGCATGGGTGCTCAAAGTGCTTTACCAAGTGCTATGGAAGTGGAGAGATTTTTGGCTACGCCTAGAAATTAACGTGCGTTATTTGGGCAAAGACCATGGCCGGACGAACCCCTGGAGAGTCTCGAAAGAGCGCCGAAGGTGAATTAATCTCTCAGGCAAAAGGACAGGGTTGAAATTAGTCGTATTTAAGTGGCTGTATAGGCTGCTAAAGGCCGTGTATAGCTGCAAGGCTATTTTCAACATCCGCTTCAGGGGTCAAATCGAACGGTTTGACTCTTTTATTATGCTTATTTTTAGGAAGGATGTTGTAAATGGATAAGTTAATAGACTTACGTAGCGATACCGTAACGGTACCTACTGAAAAGATGCGCAAGGCCATGTATAAAGCGGAGGTAGGCGATGATGTCTACCGCGACGACCCTACAATGCTCAAGCTGGAAAGGCTGGCGGCCCAGGCCATGGGCAAAGAGGATGCGCTGTTCATCCCGTCGGGCACTATGGGCAATCAATTGGCTATCATGACGCACACCCAACGCGGTGAGGAGATAATAACCGAAGCAGAAGCCCACATATTCTATTACGAAGTAGGCGCTCTGGGCTTTTTGGCAGGTGTACAGGCCAAGCAGCTCAAAGGCCATATGGGCGCACTCAATCCGGCTGAGGTAGAGGCTGCTATACGCGTGGAGGATTTGCATTTCCCGCGCACGGCATTGATATGCGAAGAGAATACGCATAATCGCGCCGGCGGTACGGTTGTGCCGCTGGATACTATGGAGGCGGTATACAAGGTGGCGCATGAGCATGATATACCGGTTCATCTCGATGGTGCCCGTATATTCAATGCCGCCGCGGCTCTGGGCGTAGAGGCTAAAGATGTGGCTCAATGGGCCGATAGCGTCATGTTTTGTGTGTCGAAAGGGTTATGCGCACCTGTGGGTTCTCTTTTGGCAGGCAGTAAAGCGTTTATAGATAAAGCCAGAAAGATACGCAAGATGCTGGGCGGCGGTATGCGCCAGGCAGGCGTGCTTGCGGCTGCAGCTATAGTGGCTATTACCGATATGCCTCAAAGATTATATGAGGATCATGAGAATGCAAGAATATTGGCCCAGGGGTTAGCTGAGATAAAAGGCATAAGCGTTGATTTGGATACAGTACAGACCAACATGATAAACTTCGATATAACCGCTACGGGACTAAACGGCAATAGATTGGCCGAAATTATAAGGCCGTATGGTATAAAGATAGCCGGATCACCTGATGGCAAGATGCGTTTTGTGACGCATTACTATGTGACGCGCGATGATGTTTATAGGGTGCTGGCCGTAATGAAAGAGCTTATAGAAGAGCCTGTATTTGCTATGAGCAGAAACGCGTAGCCTAAGCAACGTTATGCTTGCCACGTATGGCTGATGTTACCACGCATAGTATATCCAGCGCCATTCCTGTCATATATGCTATTCGTATAGCGTACATGAAGGCGGTATCTTGAAGGGCGATGCCGGTGAGGTTGAGCCGAGCAGTAAAATATTGGCTTAGGCTTGAGAATACGGCACCGCCTATAGCTATGCCCATTACCATACCGACATTGCGCATGGTGGCGAGGAATGAAGAAGCTATCCCCAAACGGTCGCGCGGCACGCTGCCCATTACTGAGCTGTTGTTGGGCGATTGGAATAAGCCGTTGCCTATGCCGAATACAGCCAGGTTGAGAGTTATGCGCCATATAGGGCTATCCAGCGTCAGTGTGGACATCAGGAATATACCGAACGCGCTTATGGCGGCACCTAGTGTGCTGAGTCCTCTAGCCCCTAGTCGATCGGATAGCGCACCGCTTACAGGCGCCATCACCAGCATGACTGCGGGGAAGGCTGTCATCACAGCGCCGGCTGTACTGGGCGGCAGGCCCTTTTGCGTCAGGTAGAACGGCGTTAAAAACGTCATTATATACTGTGCGCTGAAATTTAGAAGCGTGCTGGCTGTACCTGCGGTAAACAGCCGTATCTTAAATAGCGACAAATCGAGCATTGGCTCGGATTGGCGGCTTTCCAGCAGGATCAATGCTATAAATGATATGACTGCTATGCTCAATGTTGTAATGCCTATCAAGGAGATCCAACCCCATTGGCTACCACGGTTTATGTACAAAAGCAAAGAAAATAACAGGCAAAATGCCAGCACGGCGCCGATAGCATCAAAGCGTTCATCGCGTCGCACAGAATTTCTGGGCAAAAACAGTTGTGCTAATATGAAGGCTGCAATACCGATGGGCACGTTTATAAAAAAGATATATTCCCAACCCAGCGTTGATACGAGAAATCCGCCCAGGCTCGGTCCTATGGCCAAGCCTACTGCTACCGACATGGCGTTTATGCCCAGCGCCTTGCCGCGGTCGTTAGGAGGGAAGACGGCCGTCAATATAGCCGGAGCCATAGACAGCAGCATGCCGCCTCCTATAGCTTGTGCCACACGGCCGGCTATAAGTGCCGTTATGTTGGACGCGAAACCGCATACGGCCGATGATGCGGTAAATATGAGAAGGCCGGTTTGATATATGCGCCTATACCCTATGATATCACCCAGTCGACCAAATGCGAGAAGCGTGCTGCTGACCACCAAAAGATATGCCATTGATACCCAGCTTACAGTCTCGAGCGGGGCGTGGAAAACCTCTCTTAATGTAGGCATGGCTATATTCATTATGCTACCATCTATAGGAGCCATTATGCTGCCCAGCATTACAGCTACAAGTATAGACCATCTGCGTTCATATATTTTTTTGGTATCTATCTGAGCTTCATCCATATGTAGCCTCTTTCGTTGTATCGCATCTATTTATGTATATCAAGAATTAACATAAGCAAAATTATAGCCCTCAATACGTGCCATGTCAACTAACGATCCAGTCTAGCTCTTATTATTCTGCATCTACTCAAATGAAAAAGCAACAAGGTGTATTTAATATTAATTACGCTTTTTAGAGATTCTAATAAAGATTTAGCCTACCGTCAATTTCCCTTATTTTAATAAAAATGGGTCTTTCTACACCTCTTTTATTGGGGGCATGTAGTGCAAGCATTAGGTTTCCATCAAAAGCAGTGAAGATCATGCCATGGCCGCCATCATTCGAAAATAAAGGGACATCTTCATTAATCCACGGACCAAGCATATTTCCGGTCTCCGAATGAGCAACACCTATCGCATAATTATGGTTTTCGGTAAAACTTGACCATAGCATTATAAGGTCCCCTTTAGATGTCCTATGTAAATATGGGCCATCCGTGACAAAACATTTGCGACCATCTTTAACTTTTATGCTTTTTGCCCACGGCGCATCTGAAGCCTTAAACAGAAATGTGCTTTTATCTACAGCGGTTTTTAGATCTACCGACAATTTTACAGCCCATATCTCCCCATCATATACTTGTACCCATTCGTGGCAGAATACAAGCCAGGGCTGCGCATCGTCATCTACAAACAATGTCCCGTCAAGGCACATCCAAGCCATTGGGGTAACCGGACCTGAGCTCCACGGCGTAAAAGGGCCTGATACTTTGTCAGAAGATAGTATATACGTACATCTATTTTTCCCATTTGTGATAAAAGATGCAAACATATAGTACCTTCCTTTATAATAATGCACTTCGGGAGCCCAAAAATTTCTGTCCCATTCAAAGTCTTTCGGCGGGCGAAATGCTTCAAAAGGGCCTTCAAAGCTTTCTAGATCCGTTGTTGTATAATAATCGAATCCGGTGGCTTTTTCATCATTCCAGCAGTTTGTATCGGTGGTACCAAACATATAATATTTTTGCTCATTGTCAACAGGTACTATAAATGGATCGCGTATGTATATTTCTTCACGTTTCATTATATCAAATTCCCTTCTTTTTATTTATCTTTAATCCATAATGGAAATTTTATATATATTGCTGTTCCCATCCCAAATTTACTCCTAATCGTTATAGAGTAATTATTTCCATATATAAGTTTAAGCCTTTCGTTTATGTTCAGAAGGCCAATGTGTTCAGAATAATCAAATTCTTTTTTCAGAGATTCCTTTATCTGTTTAAGTTTTTCCTTGCTTATTCCAATACCATTATCTATTACTGCTATCCTCATCTCTGTGTTGTATTTATCTATTCTGATTTTTATAGTGCTTGTTCCATCTTTCTCTTTTATACCATGGTAAACGGCGTTTTCAATGAGGGGTTGAAACATAAGCTTCATTACCCTGCAGCAGAGCAAGCTGTTATCGTATTGCCATATTATATTAAATTTATCCTTATAGCGCATTTTTAATATATCTATATAACACATAGTATTTTCAAGTTCTTCCTTTAATGTAATGGTTTCGCTTGGATTGCTGAGAGAATATTTCAAAATTTGAGACAGATCTTCTATCATTTTTGTAGCTTCGTTAGGCTTGCCTGTAAAAGCTAATACCTTTAAATAAATTGTTTCTAGAGTATTGAACAAAAAATGAGGATTTATCTGAGATTGAAGGGCTAAAAGCTCCATGGCCTGCATTTTGTATTTTTTCTCTGATAATTGTACTTTCAAATAGTTTTGTTCCATGAAATTTTTAAGTATATTATAGGTTATATAACTGTATTCGTCCTTATATTCTGTAGGTAAGTTCGGAAAGGTACTGTTATTATTGGCAGAGTCTATTATGCTTATAATATTCCTAATATTGGCATAGTTTTTCTTTGTGGTGTGATATGTAAGCAATATTATGGTCACGGATGAGAAAACAAGCAAAAACAAAGTGATATCCAGAAGTTTAAGCGGAATTCGGTAAAGGTATGCTTTGGGTACTATAGAAATATACCTTATATCATACTCCTCTGATTTTAATTCCGATATTATGTTGTTACCCTCGTATTGTCTAATGTCTTCACCACTCACAAAGTTACCGTCATCGCTTTGGCATATAAGGTTGTCATTTCTATCAATTAAAAGTATTTTTTGTCCCGGTATAGTGATCGCTGAATTGATGAAGTCTTTAATATAATCCAAGTATATATTTAATACTAACACCCCATCGCTTTTATTAGTATAAAGTGAACCGATTCTTTTATATACGGTAAGTACTTCTACCGGTTTTTGTTCACAAGCGTATAATTTTAAATTCCTTACTTCTGTCCATAACGATACATTGCGTGGCATATTTTTAAAGGCATCAAACCAGCTTTTATCGAAGTAATTATTTAAGGATACCATTCCTTCCGATGTTGTTATAAAATTTCCGTTAGGATTATTAAAATAAATATATATGGATTGAATATATGGCTTTGAATATGAAGTGGCATTCAGCAAACTTTTTATTATATTAAGCTGCAATGTATCTTCAAAAGAATAAGCAGAAGTATTAAGTATTCTTTTCAGATGCAGTGTCACATCTGTATTTATGCCGAAAGTAAGGTAAACCTGATCCATTTCATCCAGCATAAGCTCTATATTCTCGCTGTTTTGCTTTAAAATCATTATATTGTTTTTATTTATCTCATCTTTGACATATCGCTCTGTTATAACGATAGAAAACGAACCCAATATAGCAATCACTATAATAACGGGGATTGTGGATATTAACACATTTTTAGCAAAAAACTTTTGATTTATTTTTTCCATATTTAAATCCCAATTTGATTATTTATCAGACGATACATATTCGCTGGGCGATTTGCCATAATATTTCTTGAATGCCCTGGCAAAGTTTTTAGGATTCTTATATCCTATCATGTCCCCTACCTCGTATACTTTGTATAAAGGGTTTTTCAAAAAAAGCGCTGCTTTAGCCATTTTTACCTCAGTTAGATAATCAGAAAAGTTTTTCCCTGTTTTTTGTTTGAAAAGCTTGCTCAAATAATAAGGATTTATATAGACTATCTTAGCCGCATCCTCCAGCGTAGCGTCTTTATAGTTTTCGTTTATATAATTTTTGACAATAGATATTATATCCTCTCCTTTATCTATTTCGGGAATAGTTTGACCATTATTCAATACTTGTGTTTTAAGATAGCGTTGATTATCCAGATCTCTTTTGATTTTGCCGAAGACCTCCATCACTTCATCATATTTTGTAGGTTTTACTATATAATCCTTAACACCATATTGTATTGCTTGCCTGGCATACTCGAACTCTCTGTACCCGCTTATAAAAACAATTTTAGCATCAATACCATTTGTAAAAAGAAGTTTCGCAAGATCTATGCCTGACATAATAGGCATTTTTATATCGCACAAAACAGCATCTACATGACGTTTCATTATATACTCAAAGGCTTGCTTGCCATTCTCGAACTCACCGGCTATCTCAAAACCAATCTCTGTCCATGGGAAATAATTGGATAAGCCCACCCTTATCTCATATTCATCCTCCACGATGATCAACTTATACATAAATACCACCCCTTTGAGTGCCTTATTATATTAAAGCTACACAAGCTATTATAGCATAGTAAACGATAATTTGCAGGGCAATTTGGTATCAGGATTTAACAGAATAATGCAAAAAATGATACCTTATAATTTTTGAGCCAATTAATGATACCATATATCAAATAGCGCTCCTTTTTAAGTTTGTAGGTGAATGATATATTATAAGTAATCAATCAAAAATTTTTAAGGAGGAGTTTTTATGAATAATTTCAAAAAATTTGTTTCTTTGGTACTTGTGGTTCTAATAGGTATGACCCTACTTGTTGGATGCAGCAGCGATGAAAGTAGCCAGGAATCGTCTAATAATAATACCGATTCCTCATCGAATGAATCTAAAAATGTGACCCTGCGCTTCATGTGGTGGGGCGGTGATGATCGCCATAAGGCCACGCTCGATGCTATAGACCTTTACATGCAAAAGAACCCCAATGTAAAGATAGACGCCGAATACAGCGGTATAGACGGTTATCTGCAAAAACTGGTCACCCAGTTGAGCGGCAATACTGCAGCTGATATAATCCAGATAGATGTAACCTGGATACCAGAGTTAGCAGCACAGGGCGATTTTTTTGCTGACTTAAGCCAACAAAAAAGCATAGACACAACAACATTTGACCAAAATTTCCTAAAACAATATAGTTACCTAAATGATAAACTTATAGGCTTACCGACAGGCATAAATGCCTCTGCTCTTTTATATAATAAAGATTTCTTTGCCAAATATGGTATAGATGATAAAACCGTATGGAATTGGGATAATTTGGCAGAAACAGCAAAGCAAGTTCATCAGAAGGATAAAAATGCTTATCTGTTAAATTTCGATGCTACTGTATCGTATTATATGGTCAAAGCGTATGTCATACAACGTACCGGCAATTATTGGGTAAATGATGACTATAGTTTAGGATTTGATAAGCAGGTGCTTACCGATGCTTTCACATATCTCGATCAGCTATTCAAGAATGGTGGTATTCAACCTTTTTCAGAAAGTGCACCTTTCCAAGGAAAGCCTGAACAGAACCCAAAGTGGTTAAATGGTGAATTGGGGATGCTGTGGAATTGGACATCTATGTATAACGTCAACAAAGCAAATATAAAGAATCTTGGTATCGCTATGATACCCGTAGCGCCAGATGCAAAGGATACTGGTATAATAGTGAGGCCTTCGCAATTGCTTACAATAAACAAAAATTCCGAAAATGCCGAGGAAGCCGCTAAATTCATAAATTGGTTTTTCAACGATCCCGAAGCCGCCAAGATATTAAAAGATGTAAGGGGCTTACCACCTACGGAGACAGCACGCAAAATATTGGTTGATAATGGCTTACTGGATCCTGCGCTTAACGAGGCGACAACCAATGCTACAAAAATGATGGGAAAACCCGAAAACGGCATAAGTCAAAACCAGGAGCTGGAGAAGATAAGCACAGATGTTATACAAGAATTGGCATACCAAAAGTTAACGCCGGAAAAAGCCGCTGACGAACTTATAAGCCGCTTCGAGCAGAAGCTATCAGAGCTAAAGGATCAACAAAAATAATATGATAAGCTAAAAAATCACATTGGCCGGGCTTACTCCCGGCCAATAGCTCCTTTATTGCATTTATATTAAAACTTAAGGATGGTGCATAAATGAAACGTTATAAAAGAAAGGACTATATAGGGCTTTTGTATATAAGTCCGTGGATTATAGGCTTTCTTCTGTTTAAATTATATCCGTTTATAATGTCTTTTATATATTCATTCACGGAATACAGTATTACTGGAACCCCTGCTTTTAGCGGTCTAAGTAATTATATATATGCGTTTACAAAAGATAGGCTTTTCTGGACGTCTTTTTTTAATACATTGTTGTATGTAGTTATGACTGTACCGATGAAATTAGCTTTTGCTTTGATAGTGGCTATGATATTGAATATGAAGATAAAAGGCGTTAATATTTTCCGTACTATTTATTATCTGCCATCTATATTTGGTGGAAGCGTTGCTGTATCGGTGCTATGGAGATTTTTGTTCATGAAAGATGGAATAGTAAATAAATTTTTATCAATTTTTAATATAGGCAGCGTAGATTGGTTGGGCAGCCCTGATATAGCTTTGTTTACGGTAAGCCTTCTGGCAGTTTGGCAGTTTGGCTCGTCTATGGTAATCTTTTTAGCCGGCCTTAAGCAGATACCAAATGAATTATACGAGGCCGCGTTGGTAGACGGAGCTTCAAGGGCTAGAAGGTTTTTTTCTATAACGTTACCCATGCTTTCGCCGGTTTTGTTCTTTAACCTCGTAATGCAGACAATAAACGCTTTCCAAGAATTCACCGGACCATTCGTAATTACTGCCGGAGGCCCTATGAATTCCACGTATCTCTACAGCATGCTTATATACGATAATGCGTTCAAATATTTCAGAATGGGCTACTCATCGGCTCTTTCATGGGTTCAGTTTTTACTTATAATGGTAGTCACAATAATAATATTTAAAACTTCTTCATCGTGGACGTATTATGAAGACGGAGGTCAATCTATATGAACGATTTAAAAAAAATAAACGTTTCAATTATATTTACGTATATATTTTTAATCGCATTTGCATTACTTATGGTATACCCTCTTTTATGGGTAGTTTCAGCCTCTTTTAAGCCCAATGAAGATATATTCAAATCGCTGAATTTAATACCATCTAGGGTAGTTACGGATTCTTATATCAATGGATGGAAAGGTACCGGCCAATATACTTTCGGAAGATTTTTCTTAAACACTTTTATAATGGTAGTTCCTACCGTTATATTTACTGTCGTGTCGTCGACGGTGGTAGCTTATGGTTTTGCAAGATTTAATTTTCCCTTTAAGAAGGTTTTATTTGCCCTCATGATTTCTACATTAATGTTGCCCGATTCGGTTATACTTATACCTAGGTATATACTATTCAATAGATTCGGTTGGTTAGATAGCTATAAACCGTTTATAATTCCTGCTTTGCTAGCCACCGCGCCGTTTTTTGTGTTTATGATGGTGCAATTTTTACGAGGCTTGCCCAAAGAACTTGAAGAATCGGCTGTCATCGATGGTTGTAATTCGTTTCAGATTCTTTTGAGAATCACCATACCTCTATGCATACCAGCTATAATATCCATGGCAATATTCCAATTTATATGGACGTGGAACGACTTTCTAAATACATTGATATATATAAACAGCGTGAGTAAATATACTGTATCACTTGGGCTTAGGATGTCTATTGATGCTACATCGGTAGTAAATTGGAATCAAATAATGGCGATGACTGTTATTTCAATGCTGCCATGCATCGTTATATTCTTCTCAGCACAAAAATATTTTGTGGAAGGAATTGCAACCACCGGTCTCAAAGGCTAAAAGCAAGATTTCGCCTCATTATTGCTGGAAACGGAACCGCTACAATCAAATATTGCTACGGTTTCGTTTTACAGCTTGCTAGCGCATGTATTTTTTGGGCGCGAGCCTTTTATACATAAGCGTTTCAGTAAGCACATCCATAAAATAAGTATACAAACGGAGCACAAAGCTTTTCTCGTTAGTGCTGAAAGCGATGCTTGAACTACGACAACTTTTTGTTTAACTAGAAGCTTTTCGCAAAATTCATCGCTACTTGTACTGGTACGCTGTATAAATGGGAATATATAAAACGTCCTGTTGGTAAGTTCTGCGTATAGTTTATTCAACAACACAAGCCTGCCGGTACCTCTAAACACATCTGCTTTGTTGATTATTGATAATCCTATTGTTTGGGAAATTGCAGCTGGAATATCATACTTCTCTCATGGCTACCCTTGTTCTTCTCTTTCTCGCAGAGCGTACAACGGAACGTTCTAAAGCCTGTTACTGGCTTATGTCATTGCTTTTGCAGTGCGTTGCGTGTGTAATAATTACTATAATTTTCTTTAATTTAAAAAATGTGCCCTATTTACGGTTTTCGAATCCTATTTTCATACAAACTGTGATATAATGATTAATATGTTGAAGCAAAAGGAGAATGCATATGTGGGATAATATCGTAGAAGCTGTTGGCGAGAGGCTGAACGGTATAGACTATACGCAACTCGTATCTAAAGGTATAGGCGTACTGCTCACGCTTATAATAGCGGCTATAGTCATACGAAGCGGTAATTTTATAATACAGCGCGTTATGGAAGCTCAAAGCAAGCGCAAATTTCCTATGGACGAGAAGCGTATAAACACATTGATTAGTATTTTAAAGAGCATACTGCGCTATACGGTGTATTTTATAGCAATAGTCACCATACTGGATACGCTGGGCGTGCCGGTATCCTCCCTTATAGCGGCAGCCGGCATAGGAGGTTTGGCCATAGGCTTCGGAGCACAGAATCTGGTTAAAGATGTGATCACGGGTTTCTTTATACTATTCGAGGATCAATTCGCCGTGGGCGATTATGTCAGCATAGACGGCATAACGGGCACTGTCCAGGACATAGGGCTGCGCGTTACTAAAATACAAGGATTTGCAGGAGACGTAAATATCATACCCAACGGCAGCATAGCCAAGGTAGCCAACTTTACAAGAGGCAACAACACGGCTATAGTGGATGTTACTGTGTCATATGAAACGAATCTGGATAAAGCAATAGCGATATTAGAAGATGTGGGAAAGGCTATGCACGAGGAGCGTCCGGAGGTACAGGAGATGCCGCAGGTGTTGGGTGTCGTTGATTTGGGCGATAATGGCGTAACGCTGCGCGTAATAGCCAAGACGTTACCCCTGAACCAATGGGCTGTTGAGAGAGAGCTGCGCAAGCGCATAAAAGAGGCTTTTGAAAAAGAAGGCATAGAGATACCCTATCCAAGGACAGTCATCATTCCCCAAATTAAAAAGGCATAGCTTATAGATTGTTAACATATATTTTACATTTTTATATTTAATCCTAATAGAAAAATACACGATATCGTTGTATAATATGGAGAGATACTGTAGGAGGAATGGAATAAATTGAATATACCGCTTTTGGACTTGAAAGGGCAATACCATGCTATAAAGGATGAAATAGATGCGGCTATAGAGGGCGTTCTGGAGAACGGCCAGTTTATACTCGGGCCTCAAGTAAAGGCGCTTGAGCATGATATAGCGTCTTATGCAGGGGTACCTTATGCCATAGGCGTGGGCAATGGCACCGATGCGCTGGTTATAGCTTTGCGCGCCTGCGGCATAGGCCCGGGGGATGAGGTAGTAACGTCGCCTTTCACCTTTTTCGCCAGCGCTGAGAGCATATCGGCCGTGGGCGCTAAGCCGGTATTTGTCGATATAGATCCGGATACATTCAATATAGATGTTTCTAAAATAGAACAAGCCATAACGTCGAGAACGCGCGCTATAATACCGGTGCATCTTTTTGGGCAAATCGCTGATATGGATGCTATAATGGATATAGCCCGAAAGCACGATCTCATGGTTATAGAGGATGCTTGTCAGGCCATGGGCGCTGAGTATAAAGGGATGAAGGCCGGTTCATTCGGCCATGCGGCGTGTTTCTCGTTTTTCCCTACCAAAAACTTGGGCACATATGGCGACGGCGGCATGATAGTTACCCGCGATGCTGATATAGATAAAAAAGCCCGTATGCTCAGGGCTCATGGCAGCGTCAAAAAATACTATCACGAGATGATAGGCTATAACAGTCGTCTCGATGAGCTGCATGCGGCCATATTAAACGTCAAATTTAAGTACCTCGATCAATGGAATGATATGCGCCGGCATAATGCGGCGTTGTATGATGAATTATTAAAAGACAGCGGCGTTGTGACACCATATGCCGCACCGTATGCAAAACACATATATCATCAGTATGTGGTGCAATGCGATGACAGGGACGGACTGGCGGAGGCGCTCAAAGCCGAAGGCATATCCACCGGCGTGTATTACCCGCTTCCGCTGCATCTGCAGGACGCTTATAAGGGCCTCGGTTATAAAAAAGGCGATATGCCGTATGCCGAGGCAGCCTGCAATAGGGTATTGGCGCTGCCAATGTATCCGGAATTAGAGCGGCATCAGATAAAATATGTGGCCGATGCCATAAAAAACTATAAGGTGAAAGGATAGATTATATGGAATTAAGCGATCTGGCGGGAGCATTAAAACAGAAAATAGAAGATAAAACAGCCCAAATAGGCGTTATAGGTCTGGGTTACGTCGGTCTGCCTTTGGCTGTAGAGAAGGCCAAAGCCGGCTATACCGTTGTAGGTTTTGATGTGCAGCAAAAGAAGGTAGATATGGTCAATGCCGGTATCAATTATATAGGGGATGTTGTAGATCAGGAATTAGCTGATCTCGTGATGTCCGGCCGTTTGTCCGCTACTGCTGATTATAATAAGATAAAAGAGCTGGATGCGGTTACCATATGCGTGCCTACTCCGCTCGATAAATACCAGCAGCCGGATGTATCATATGTCGTCAATTCGGTGACGTCGGTGGCTCAAAATTTGCATCCCGGCATGCTGGTTATACTGGAGAGCACGACATACCCCGGCACCACCGAAGAGGTGGTAAAACCCATACTCGAGGATACCGGGTTAAAATGCGGCAAAGATTTCTTTTTGGCATTTTCACCGGAACGCGTTGATCCGGGCAATAAAGAGTATCATACAAAGAATACGCCTAAAGTAGTGGGAGGTGTGACCCCGGAATGTACTGAAGTAGCGGCATCGCTTTATCGCCATGTACTCGAAGGCGAGGTTTTTACGGTGTCCAGTCCTGCGGTGGCTGAGATGGAGAAGATACTGGAAAATACATTCCGCAATATAAATATAGCCTTGGCCAACGAGATGTCCATATTATGCCGGCGCATGGGCATAGATGTATGGGAGGTCATAGACGCCGCTAAGACCAAGCCATACGGATTTATGGCGTTTTATCCCGGCCCCGGCCTCGGCGGACACTGCATACCCATAGACCCGTTTTACCTTACGTGGAAGGCCAGGGGCTACGACTATCATACGCGGCTGATAGAAACGGCAGGCGAGATCAACAACTATATGCCGGAATTTGTGGTAGAAAGCATAAGCGAGGTGCTCAACAGGGACAAGAAGCCGCTCAACGGCTCGAAAGTGCTGCTTTTGGGGGCAGCCTATAAAAAGGATATAGACGATCTCAGGGAATCTCCTGTGCTCAAAATAATAGAACATCTGGAGAAAGCCCATGCCGATGTCATATACAACGATCCGTATATACCGGAGTTCGATCATAACGGCAAGCATTACGTGTCGGCGGAGTTAACCGATGAATTGCTGGAGAACGCGGATATAGCGGTTATAACCACTGATCATAGCTGTTATGATTATCAAAGGATAGTTGATAAGGCCCGAGCGGTATTCGATACGAGGAACGCTACCAAGGGTGTGAAGTCGGATAAAGAGAACGTATATAAACTATAAATAAGAAGGTGGGTTATATAAATGCTGAATTTTGGAATTATAGGCTGCGGGCGTATATCGCCCAACCATGTGAAAGCCATTGCTGACAATCGGCAACAAGCCAGGTTGGTAGCGGTATGCGATCTGGAAGATGATAAGATGGACGCTGCCGTTGCGCGCTACAACGAGCTCATGGGCTCTGATGCCGGTACTGTAAGGAAATATGACGATTATATGCGCCTGCTGGCCAATCCGGATATAGATGTAGTAACAATAGCCACTTACAGCGGCTTGCATGCGCAGATGGCCATAGACGCCATGCAGGCCGGCAAGCACGTCATAGTGGAGAAACCCATGGCTTTATCCACAACAGATGCCGACCGCATGATAAAGGTGGCCGAGCAGGTGGGCGTGAAAATGACGGTATCGTTTCAAAACCGGTTCAATAAATCCGTCCAAAAATTGCGCTCTGCTTTAGAGGCCCAGCGTTTTGGCAAGCTGGTACACGGCGTCGCCAGCATGCGCTGGCACAGAGGTGCTGATTATTACGGTTCGGCGGACTGGCGCGGCACGTGGGCTATGGATGGCGGCGCGCTTATGAATCAGAGCATACACAATATAGATTTGCTGCAGTGGATGATGGGCGATGTCGATACAGCCTACGGATTTGCCGGCACGTTTTTAAATGATATAGAAGCCGAAGACGCAGCGGTGGCTGTATTGCGCTTTAAAAGCGGCGCTTTGGGCATAATAGAAGCCTCTAACTGCATATATCCGTCCAATATGGAAGAAACGCTGAGCGTATTCGGCGAAAAAGGCACCGCGCAGATAGGCGGCATGGCTACTAACTATCTGACCCATTGGGAGTTCAGCGACGGCTTGGACGATAAGGAGGAAGTATTGGCCAACTATGGCGAAAATCCGGCCAATGTATATGGCTTTGGCCATACGTCCCTGTTCGCCGACCTCATAGATGCCGTACAAAGCGGCAGGCAGCCGTATATAACGCCTGCCGAGGGCAAGAAAGCCATGGAAATAGTGTTGGGCATATATAAGTCCGTTAAGACCGGTCAGCCGGTCAAATTCCCTATAGGCGATTTCTCAACGCTGGATATGAGGTAAATATGGAAAGGCATATATCCCCGTCGGCACATATAGGCCCAAACGTCAGTATAGGCTATAATACCGTGATAGAGGATGATGTTGTCATAGGCGACGGCTGCGTCATAGGCCACAATGTCGTGATATATGGCGGCAGCCGCATAGGCCGGCGCGTGCGCATAGATGATAATGCCGTCATAGGCAAGCAACCGATGCGCGCTGCCAACAGCATATTCAAAACCGGCGATGCGCTGCCTCCGTCCAGCATAGGCGATGATTGTATAGTAGGCACATCGGCTGTGGTATACGCGGGGGCGAACATAGCGGAAGGGGTGCTCATAGCCGATCTGGCTACGGTCAGGGAGAACGTGAGCATAGGCGGGCATACCATCATAGGCAGAGGCGTCACGGTGGAGAATTACTGCACCATAGGTGCTTATTGCAAGATAGAGACCAACGCCTATATAACGGCTTATTCAAATATAGAGGACAAGGTATTCATAGGACCCGGGGTTGTTACCACCAATGACAATTTTGTCGGCCGCACCGAGGAGCGCTTTAAGCATTTCAAAGGCGTGACGGTCAGGCGCGGCGGCAGGATAGCCGCACATGCCACCATATTGCCCGGCAAGATGATAAATCAAGACGGCCTGGTAGCGGCCGGCAGCATAGTTACCAAAGATGTGCCGGCGAAAAAGGTAGTGATGGGCAGCCCGGCTAAAGAGGTGGGCGATGTACCCGAGGAACAATTGCTGGAAAAGCAAAAATAAAACAGGAAAGAAGGGCAGGGCCTGGAATAGATCGATGATTTATATAGGTGAAGAGAAAAAAGATGTATCGAAGCTTTTACTGTTATTGACCGTGTTCACGGCTTTTTTCGGTAGTACGCTTTCTATAAAAGGGATGGAAAGCCTTTTTGCATATAGGATTTTTTTAGCATTAAGCGTGCTGATTTTTTGTTTAGGCGTTTTGTTCGCGCACAGGCTTTCTATAAGCCGCACGTTGTATAGATATTACTTTTTTTTAGCGATATGGGCAGTATGGGCTGTTGCTTCATTCGTTTGGGCACAGAGCAGGCCGGATGTTATAAGAGGGGCTTTCTTGCTTATATGCAATATATTTGTTATATTTTTTACTTCTTATTATCTCAACGATGAAAAAGACCAGCGTCGGCTTTGGACGGTGTTTTATGCAGCCTTTGCCATAAATGTGGCCGTAGCATTGTGGGAGGTATTTACAACCCATCACCTGCCCGTTTCGAGGATGAATGAGTATATGCCGCCCAGGTCTATACCTACGGCATTTTACAGGAACCCTAATGATTTTGCGGCGTATATAGTGATGTACTTGCCGTTGGTATATGCCGGTTTTAAGTATGGGAGCCGGCATGCGCTTGCAAGATATATACTGTGCATTGCAGGTATATTTGTCCTTTTGTATACCAATTCGCGCTCCAGCTATGTGGCGTTTTTATTAACCATAGCGTTTGCATGCGCATTGGCTATAATAGATATGATAAAGGCCTCCGAGCATTTCGATAAAAGGGCCAAAATGAAAGCATCGATAATGCTCATAAGCGTCGTAATGATACTGATATTGGATTCCGTAGGATTCGGATGGTTCAAGAATACGCCGGGCAACCCGTCGATGATGGATCAGATAGGCGATATTGAAGAAATAAGCGAAAATGGCTCTACTCAGATTCGCATAAATTTGATAAAAAATGGTTTTAAAATATTAAATGAAGATCCATGGCAATATATAGTGGGAATAGGTTCGGGCAATACTGAAATGAGGATGGCACCCTATGCCGATACGACCGATGGCATAGTGAACATGCATAATTGGTGGATGGAGATGCTATTGGAATATGGCGTTATAATAGCAGCATTGTTTGTATGGCTTTATTTGAGCCTTATGTGGAATTTATTAAAAATATACATGTATTCACCGTCACGTTTTTATAAACTGTTTGCGGAAGGTTTATTGCTATCGCTTGTGGCATTTTTCATGGCCTCCATAAGCCCCAGCTCTATACGCGGTATGGCCGGCTTGTGGATCATATTTGGCGCAAGCATGGCTTTGATAAAGCTATATAAAGAGAATGTTAAGGAGAAGTATTTTTATGAGGATATTGATACTGTCGCATATGTACCCAAGTCCTGCAAATCAAATAAGCGGAACGTTTGTCCATCAACAAGCCAAAGCGTTAACTGCCCTCGGGCATGATGTAAAGGTGATATCGCCACTTCCATGGATGCCGCGTTGGAGCGCGTTGTTGACAAAGCGTGCTAAAAAATATATTGAGGTTCCTGCGCGGCATTCTCTGGATGGTATTGAAGTCTATTTTCCGAGATATATTATTTTGCCAAGGCATATGTTTTTTGAATACAGCGGAGACTGGTATTACAACGCTATAAAAGGCATGACTGCTCAATTATACAGTACATGGCCGTTTGACATAATACATGCGCATGTGGCATTACCTGACGGTTATGCAGGGGCGAAGCTCAAGGGCACCTACAACAGGCCGCTGATTATAACCGTCCATGGGCAAGATGTGAATTATACCGTACAACGCAACTCTGTTTCAAGAGCCAAAGTCACAGAAGCACTGTCAGGAGCAGATGCCGTGGTGGCTGTCAGCAGTATGCTTAAAAAGTCATTGGCCGAGTTCGTGGATGGAGGGAAAATAGAGGTCATACACAATGGCATAGATATAAATATTGTTGAGCATCCCAAAACTATTAAAGAAAGATATATAAACAAGAAAATCATAGTGTCGGTAGGAAATCTTTTTAAGAGTAAAGGCCAGCATATAGTTATAAAAGCGCTGAGAGAAATAGTAGGCAGACATAAAGACGTGGTTTATATTATAGTGGGCAAAGGCCCATATAGAGAAGAATTAGAACGTTTAGTGAATCGCTTGGAATTACAACCGTATGTTGAATTTACCGGTCAATTGCCGCATGATAAGGCTATGGAATATGTGCAAGCATGTGATATATTTGCATTGCCGAGTTATCCTGAAGGCTTTGGCATAGCGTTTGTGGAAGCAATGGCTTACGGGAAAGCAGTTATAGCATGTAAAGGCACAGGAATAGAGGATGTCATACGCGATAGAGAGAATGGGCTTTTGGTGGAACCGGATAATGTAGATGCCGTGGCGCAATCGATATGCCGTCTTTTGGATGATGAGGCATATGCTCAAACCATTGGCCAACATGCCAAATTATCCGTAGATGAATTGACATGGGAAAATAACGCGCGACAGTTAGACCAACTATATGAAAAGGTAGCGCAGCGATGAGGCATAAAGCTTTTATAGCGTCGTCAGTCCATAGATGGGACGATCCTAGAATATTTTATAAAGAGGCAATGTCTTTAGCCAAGAAGTACGATGTTGAAATAATGGCTATAGCAGATGTTGATTATAAAGAAATAAATGGGATAAAGGTATATGGATTGCCCAAAAGAAAACGCTATGCCAGATTGTTAAACTGGTGGACATTATTAATGATGGCTGTACGGATTCAAGGAGATGTATATCATTTTCATGACCCGGAGCTTATACCATTCGGCCTTATATTAAAATTGCTGGGCAAAAAGGTTGTATATGATATACATGAGGATTATCCCAAAGCTATCATGTCTAAAACATGGATACCCCAAAGATTAAGGCGTTTGGTGTCCGGCGCATTCAATTGGTTCGAGAAAAATGCTGCAAAGCGGTTTGACTATAATATAACAGTAACCGATGATATAGCTAAAAATTTCAAAAAGTCGAGAATAGCCGTTATAAAAAATTATCCTCTATACGAGCAGCGTGATATAAATGGCAAAAAACCAAAAGATGAGATATGGGTTGTGTACGTAGGTGGATTGGCTTCTATAAGGGGAGTACAAGAAATGGTTCAGGCAATGGCTTATGCGGACCCGAAATATAATATTAAACTGAAACTGGCAGGAAGATTTATGCCACCCCAGCTTGAAGAACATATAAGAAATACAGCCGGGCCCAATGTGGATATACTCGGCTTTCTGGACTATAATAAAGTGTATGAGCTTTTAATGCAGTGCGACATAGGATTGGTATGTTTGCATCCCATACCAAATTATTTGACCTCTTTACCCCTCAAAATGTTTGAATATATGTCGTGTGCTCTGCCCATTATAGCATCCGACTTTCCTTTATGGAAGCAGATTATTGATAATGAGCGATGCGGTATTACGGTTAATCCACAACAGCCTGAGGATATAGCTAAGGCTATAAATTACCTTTCGGCTAATCCTGACGTAAGGTATGAGATGGGCATGAATGGCTATAAGGCTTATAGGGATAAATATAACTGGGGTGCGGAGGAGCGCAAGCTTCTCGATGTTTATGAACGGATATTGAATGGGTGAACGTTATGCGTATAGTTACTATAATAGGTGCGCGGCCGCAGTTTATAAAAGCAGCGCCGGTGTCGCGCGCTATAAGGCGGCGCAATGAAGAGATACTGGTCCATACCGGCCAGCATTATGATGAGAATATGTCGGAGATATTTTTCCGCGAGCTGGATATACCCATACCGGATTACAACCTGGCCATAGGGTCGGGCAGCCATGGCTGGCAAACCGGGCATATGCTGATAGCGATAGAGGATATATTGCTGAAAGCCAAGCCCGATGCGGTGCTGGTATATGGCGATACTAATTCCACGCTGGCGGGGGCTTTGGCAGCCGGTAAGCTGCTCATACCGCTGGTACACGTAGAGGCGGGCTTGCGCAGCTTTAACAAGGCCATGCCGGAGGAGCAAAACCGTATATTGACCGACCATGTGTCCGATATGCTCTTGTGCCCTACTCAGACAGCGGTGAATAACCTTGCTGAAGAAGGGATAAGGCGAGGCGTGTATAATACGGGCGACGTCATGTATGATGCTGTTTTATACAATAAGGATATAGCGCGCGCTAAGTCGGATGTGCTGGACAGATTGAATTTGCGGCCCGCCGGTTATATACTGGCTACCGTGCACCGCGCTGAGAATACCGATAACAAAGAGAGGCTTTCGGCCATAATAGAGGCTTTTAATCGGTGCGGTGAGCGGATCGTGTTTCCGGTGCATCCGAGGACGCTTAAGTATATAAGCGAGTATGGCCTTACCTTGGCCGACAATATAATGGTTATAGAGCCGGTGGGCTATTTGGATATGCTTATGTTGGAGAGCAATGCCGCCAAGATAGTCACCGATAGCGGCGGTGTGCAGAAAGAGGCCTATTTTCTGGGTATACCGTGCATAACCGTCAGGGAGCAGACCGAATGGGTGGAGACTGTCGAAGCCGGCTGGAATATAATCGCCGACAGCGATCAGAAAATCATATTGAATGCTATCATGAATTTTAATCCGGGCAGCGATAGGCCGCCTTACTTTGGCGACGGCCATGCGGCGCAAAAGATAGCCGAGATTTTGGATAGGGTGGCCGTATGACAAAGAAGGTATGGATATTCAATCATTATGCCGGGACACCGGATATAGGCGATGGGACGCGCCATTACGATCTGGCTGAGCAGATGGCAAAGAACGGCTGCGAGGTCACCATATTTGCCTCCGGCTTTAATCATAAAAAGCGCATCGATATTTTGAATAAATGGGAATTAAAAAGAGTCGCTCGCATAAACGGCGTAGACTTTATCTGGCTTAAAACCGTGCATTATAAGGACAACGGTATCGCCAGAGCGTTGAATATGCTAAGCTATGCTATAATGGCCTTTTTTGCGGGGCTTTTCAGACCATCGCCTGATGCCATAATAGCTTCTTCGGTACATCCTCTGGCTTGGTTGACCGGCTATGCCTTGTCCAGGATAAAACGCGCGCGCTTTATAGCCGAGGTGCGCGACCTGTGGCCGCAGACGCTCATAGATATGGGCGCTATTAGCGAAAACGGCATGCCGGCAAGGGTGCTGCGCGGCATCGAGCGATTCGTATATAAAAGGGCCGATAAGATAATCACATTGCTGCCCGGCGCCTATTCTTATATAGAAGGCATGGGCGTGGATGCGTCAAAGATCGTCTATATCCCCAACGGCGTGAACATAGAGCGATATGACAAGGCTTACGCATCGGGCGATGTGGCTGAAGAGGTCAGGCATATATTGGCTGAACACGAAGGCCGATTCAAGGCCGTATACCTCGGAGCGCACGGCGAAGCCAACGGCTTGGAAGTGATAATAGATGCCGCTAAAATATTATCGGATGAGGGGTATAAGGATATAGATATACTTCTGGTCGGCGACGGGCCGGAGAAGCCGAAACTTATCGAGCATGCCCGCAAGGCGGGGGCTGATAACGTTTATTTTTATCCGCCTATAAGCAAGGGGCAGGTTCCGTACCTTTTAAAAGGGATTGACCTATGCCTTTTTACTCTGAAAGATAACGATGTATTTAAGTATGGCATAAGCCCGAACAAGATGTTTGATTATTTATGCGCTGCCAAGCCTATAGTATTTGCATGCAGGGCTTTTAACGATATAGTGGCGCAAGCGCAAGCGGGTATATCGGTGCCGCCCGAACAACCCGAGCTGCTTGCACAGGCTATCATTAAGTTATATAATATATCGGAGCAACAACGCCGCGAGATGGGCTTTAACGGCAGACGTTATGCTGAGGAATACCATGATATGGCCAAGCTTGCCGATCAGCTGATGGCAATGCTTAACTGACAGCTGTTGCGGGCGACGATCTTTAGGAGGTGAATACAGAGAAGTCCGATGAATAAAAATAAACTGGCCATCATCGGTGCAGGCGGGCATGGCAGGGTAGTTGCTGATATAGCTTATAAGATAAATAAATGGCAGCAAATTATTTTCATAGATGATGATGAAAGCATTAAATCCTCTATGGGAATAAAAGTTGCAGGCAAAACCGACGATGTTCCCATGTACATCGATGATTGGGACATTTTTGTGGCAATTGGAGATAACATCAAGCGGGAAAAAATACTGTGCTGGCTAGAAAGAGAAGGCGCCAGCATACCTGCGCTGATTCATCCAAAAGCGATTATTGGAGAAGAGGTTGAGATCGGTGCGGGAACGGTTATAATGCCAGGGGTTGTCATAAACTGTTGTACTAAAATAGGCAAGGGCTGTATCATCAATACCGGCGCGACAATAGATCACGATAATATAATTGAGAATTATGTTCACATATCGCCCGGCGTGCATTTAGCCGGCGCAGTGAGCGTGGGCAAAAGCGCATGGCTGGGCATTGGGAGCATAGTGATAAATAATATAAACATCATAAGTCACTGTAAGATTGGCGCAGGCGCCGTCGTAGTCAGGGATATAAACGAAGTGGGAACATATATAGGGATTCCGGCGGCGAAATCTGAGCAGAAAAAATAATGAAGAGAGATGGAATTAAAGATGGAAGTACCTTTGTCCGGACCGGATATAACACAAAAAGAAATCGATGCAGTTGTGGATGTGATGCGCTCGGGCATATTGAGCATAGGCCCTAAGCTGGAAGAATTTGAGCATAAAATAGCTGAATATATAGGCGTAAAGCATGCTATCGGCGTAAACAGCGGTACCAGCGGCTTGCATTTGCTGGTGCGCTCCATGGGCATAAGCGATGATGACGAGGTTATAACGACGCCGTTCAGCTTTATATCATCCAGCAACTGCATACTGTTTGAACGGGCTAAGCCGATATTTGTGGATATTGACTCGCTTACGCTTAATATGGATATAGACCGCATAGAGGATAAAATAACCCAAAGGACCAAAGCTATATTAGCGGTAGATGTATTCGGCCATCCGATGGATATAGCGAGGGTAAGGACAATAGCCGATAAACATGGTCTTAAATTGATAGAAGATTCATGCGAGGCGTTGGGCTCGGAATATAACGGCGCAAAAGCCGGCAGCCGAGCCGATGCTGCTGTATTTGCCTTTTACCCCAATAAGCAGATGACAACCGCCGAAGGCGGCATGATAGTGACCGATGACGATGATATAGCCGCTTTATGCCGCAGTATGCGCAGTCAGGGCAGGCCTATCACCGGCCTTTGGCTGGAGCATGAGCGGTTAGGGTATAATTATAGGCTCAGCGAGCTTCATGCGGCGCTTGGTTGCGTTCAAATAGGGCGCATAGAGGAGATAATAGATAAAAGAAATAGGGTGGCTCAGCGTTATAATAATATGCTCAAAGATATAGACGGCATTACGCTGCCATACATTTCTCCGGATGTAAATAAGATGAGTTGGTTTATATATGTCGTGAGGCTGGATAAGAGGATAGACCGGAACGCCGTAATGCAGTATCTTTTGGATAACGGCATAGGTTGCCGGCCGTATTTTACACCTATACACCTTCAGCCTTATTTTAGAGACATGTTTGGCTATAAGGAAGGGGATTTCCCTATAACCGAAGGCGTGGCCGAGTCTACCATCGCCTTGCCGTTTTTCAATAATCTGAGCGACGAGCAAATGGATTACACTGTATATAACCTGAAAAGAGCCATAGAGCGTTTTGGGAGGTAAAGATGCATTTTGTGAAGATGCACGGTTTGGGCAATGATTTTATCGTTGTAGACGAGTTCAATGCTCAATCCGGCAGGGATTATAATAAACTGGCGCCGATGCTTTGCGACAGGCATTTCGGCATAGGCGCCGATGGTATAGTAATAGTATTGCCGTCTGACATAGCCGATGCGCGTATGCGCATAGTCAATGCCGATGGTAGCGAAGCCGAGATGTGCGGTAACGGCATACGCTGCTTTGCTAAATATGTGTATGAGAGCGGCGCAATAAAAAGACAGGTATTGTCAGTCGAAACATTGGCTGGTATAATAAAGCCAGAACTTTCTGTAGAGGGAGGCGAGGTGCAAAAGGTAAAGGTGGATATGGGCAAACCTGATTTTGAGCCGGGCGCCATACCGGCATTTATGCCAGGTACAAGGATAGTAGAAAGGCCGCTTGAGGTGGACGGCCGGCCATATGCTGTAACGTCTATGTCCATGGGCGTGCCGCACACCGTGATATTTGTCGATGATGCGGACAAGGCGGATATAATAGGATTAGGGCCTAAGATAGAGAAACACCCCGTATTTCCCAAAAAAACAAATGTGAATTTTGTCGAGGTATTAAACAATCATGAGATAAAGGTGCGCACATGGGAGAGAGGCGCCGGGGCCACATTGGCCTGCGGTACCGGTAGCTGTGCGTCGGCGGTGGCCGCGGCCACAACGGGGCGCACGGGGCGTGAGGTGACGGTACATCTGATGGCGGGGCAGCTTGAAATACGGTGGGCTGAGGACGATACTGTCTTTATGACCGGTCCGGCCACAAAGGTATTTCAAGGCGACATAGAGGTTTAGAGAGGAGCAAAATATGTCTGAAGAGAGTTACATACAACAATTATTTGCTGACAGGATAGGCGGCACTAATTTCGGCAAAGAAACGGTGTTATATAAATTCGAAAAAATAAAGCGCGCTAAAGCCGCTGCTATAAAGGCTCATCCGGATATGGAGGTCATAGACCTGGGCGTAGGCGAGCCCGATGAGATGGCCGATATGAAAGTAGTGCACGCGCTGGCCGAAGAGGCAGCGCGTCCCGAAAACCGCGGCTATGCTGATAACGGCATACAGGAGTATAAGGATGCGGCTGCCGGATACTTAAAAGCAGTGTATGGCGTTGATGTCGACCCTGTGAACGAGATAAATCATGCTATAGGTTCCAAGTCGGCGCTGGCTTTGCTGCCTTATGCGTTTATAAATCCCGGCGACGTGGCGCTTATGACAGTGCCGGGGTATGGAGTGCTGGGCACTATTACCCAGTGGTTGGGCGGCGAGGTGGTAAATCTGCCGCTATATGAGGAAAATGGTTTTTTGCCTGACCTCGACGATGTACCCGAGGATGTATGCAAGCATGCTAAACTGATGTATTTGAATTATCCGAACAACCCTACCGGAGCGGTAGCTACGATGGATTTCCTGGAGAAAGTGGTAGATTTTGCTACAAAAAATCATATACTGGTAGTATATGATGCAGCATACGCCGCATTGGTGTATGACGGTGAACGGCCGTTGAGTTTTTTATCGATACCGGGAGCCAAGGAGGTAGGGGTGGAGATCCATTCCATGTCCAAGGCTTTCAATATGACCGGTTGGCGTCTCGGCTTTGTTGCCGGCAATGAGCGTGCGGTGCGGGCATTTGCCACGGTGAAGGATAACAACGATTCGGGCCAATTCAAGGCCATACAGAAGGCCTCGATTTATGCGTTGGCTCATCCCGAAATAACCGAGCGCATATGCCAAAAATATTCCCGACGGCATGATATGCTCTCTCAGGCCCTTGCCGGATTGGGGTTTAAAGCCAAGAAACCGCGAGGTACATTTTATGAATATGTGCCGATACCCAAAGGCATCGAGGGTGGTCCTCAATTCAAAACCGCGGAGGATTTTTCACAATGGCTGCTTGCAGAGAGGCTTATATCCACAGTACCGTGGGATGATGCAGGCCGTTTTATCCGTCTTTCAGTTACCTTCCAAGCCAACGGAGAGGATGAGGAACGCCGCGTGGTGAGCGAGATAGTGCGGCGCTTATCCGATGTCAGGTTTGAATTCTGATCAAAACCGTGCGCCTATATATGACATGGCAAGGCGCTATGTCGAAGAAAATACGGTGAGATTTCATATGCCCGGCCATAAAGGCCGGCTATATGGCGATGATGCTGCGGATCTGGCGCAGGACATGTGGCAGATGGATATTACAGAGCTGCCCGATACGGATGACCTGCACATGCCGCAAGGGGCGATCATGGAGGCTCAACGCCTCATGGCCGAGGCGTACGGTGCTGACCGGAGTTTTTTGATGGTGAATGGCAGCACCGGAGGCATATATGCCATGATGCTGGCGGCGTGCAAGCCGGGCGACAGCATCGTGGTGGCGCGCAATTGCCATAAATCGGTTATAAACGGGCTGATATTGGCAGGATTGAACCCCATATACATATGGCCGCCGATGCTGCAGGATTGGCATATTACCGGCCAGATAAGGCCGGAACAGGTCGGAGAGGCTTTAGAGCAGCATCCCGAAGCCGTTGCTGTGCTCATAACCAGTCCGGACTATTATGGATTATGCGCCGATGTGGCAGGGATAGCCGGCGTGTGCCACCAACGCGGCGTACCGTTGCTGGTCGATGAAGCGCATGGCGCACACTTCGCGTTTCACGAGAGCCTGCCGCCGTCGGCGGGGCATTGCGGGGCCGATATATGGGTGAACAGCATGCACAAAACCCTGCCGGCGCTGACCCAGACGGCGGTTTTGCATGTCAGGAGCCGCATGGTCGATACAGACAGGGTGATGGCCGGACTGCAGATGGCGCAGACGACCAGCCCATCCTATATATTGATGGCTTCTATGGATATGGCCAGGCGTTATATGGCAAACGAAGGACGGGGTGATCTCGGCAATTTGCTGGGATACATCGCGGATTTGAGCCAATGGCTGTGCGGCATGGGCGGCGTCAGGATGATGGATGAATCTATAAAAGGCAGGAGCGGTGTAACCTTTAAGGATCCAACCCGCCTGTGCCTTGATATAAGCGGTTTGGGTATAGGAGGCGTTGCCGCTGAAGAATTGTTAAGAGTCGAGGGCGTGCAGGCAGAGATGGCCGACTTATATAATGTCGTGTTTATAACCACCGTGATGGATAATGCAAAGGATTTTGCTGTTCTAAAAGAGGCGCTCATCCGGCTGGCGGCATCGGGCCGCAACGCAAAAGAGGTATACCATCCGCCTGTTATGACATTGCCGCATCCGGTGCAGACCCTGTCGCCGAGGCAAGCCGCGCTGGGGGCTGCCGAACGTGTGCCTCTCGAGGATGCGGCCGGCAGGATAGCAGCTCAGCCGATAGGCTTATACCCGCCTGGCATACCGGCCGTATGCCCCGGCGAATTTATAGATAGGGACACTATAGAAGTATTGCTGGAAGCATCGGCGAGGGTCGGCAGGGTTTTTAACATGGGGGAGGACAAGATGGTAGCGGTGGTACGGGAGAAGGCATATGAGTAGAGGTCTTTTCATAACGATAGAGGGGATAGACGGCAGCGGTAAAAGCACACATGCGTCTATGCTGGCCGATTATTTGAACGAGCGCGGCATACCGTCGCTGCTAACCAGAGAGCCGGGCGGTACGCGCATAGGCGAGCAGGTGCGCTCTATACTGCTGGATAATGCCAATAGCGATATGGCGGCCATGACCGAGGCTTTGCTCTATGCCGCTTCCCGGGCGCAGCATGTGGCCCAGGTTATAAAGCCTGCTTTAGAACAAGGCCGGATAGTGCTGTGCGACAGGTTTGTGGATTCCAGCCTGGCATATCAAGGCTATGCCAGAGGGCTCGGGCCGGATACCGTAAAGGCTATAAACGAACACGCCCTGGGAGGCGTGTGGCCCGACATAACCTTGCTTTTGGATATATCTCCTGAAACAGCATGGGAAAGGATATTAAAGGATGGATTTAAAGACCGGTTGGAATCGGAAGGCCTGGAATTATTGAAAGCTGTTTACGAGGGATATATAGATATTGCACGCCGGTATAGCGATAGGTTTTATATCATAAACGCCACAGGCGGTGTAAATGATATACATAAAAAAATATTATCTATAATTGAACCGAAATTGAAAAAATATCGTCTAATATAAAGGAGGGATTTGAGGAGGGAAGATTACAAATGAGCATTGAAATAAAAGAACGGCCGTTGAATACGGCTGTTACGATGTCGGAATTCAGCAGCAAGCCTGACATATACGATAAATATATGTATTACAATGTAATAGCGCTGGTGCTTGGGATACTGTCGCCATATACGGCGCCGTTAATGGTAGCCTTTATATCAGTGCAATACATAATACGCAAGATAAAGAGCCGGGATATAGATTTAGCATCCGTTCCGTTGGCGCAGCCGTATATGCTCATGTTTATAGCTGTGCTTATAAGCGATATCTACTCGCCCGACTTTATTGAAATAATAGCGACTGTAGGTTTTATGCTGCCCTATGTTATCTACGGCATATATACCGAAGAGGTGTTCGATAAACATTTCGCCATGCACATGGTCAGCCTTATAGCATGGACCAGTCTGCCGGTATCCTTGTTCGGCATAGTACAGAAAATTTTAAGCGACAACGGTATATTGTTTTATTTGCCGGGAGGAAGGTTGGCATCCACATTTGTTAATGCCAACCTCTATGCGTTCTACCTTGCGGTTGTCATATTCGTAACGCTCGGATATATGTTTTATACTACCGGTGAGAAAAAGCGCCGCGCATTAATGATGGTGCTATGTTTGGATGCCTTGAACCTGTATCTTACCAATTCGCGCACAGCGCTGTTCTCGGTGCTGATAGCCGCCATATTTTTCTTCTTGCTTTGCGGCAAGCGCCATGCGGCGCACATACTGTTTATGTCTGCGTTTATACTAATGATGGCCATTATTGTATACCCTCAGCTTATACCGCGCTATTTCGTATTGGATGAAAGCATGGAAGCACGAAAGGAAATATGGCAAACGGCCCTCGTGGGCATACGTTACAGCCCTATAATAGGGAGAGGATTTCTGTCATTTATGGATTTTTCGGCTATGTTTGGAGTAGGACAGCTCCATGCTCATAATATAGTGTTGAATACATGGTTTGAATGGGGTGTGCTGGGGGTCATATCAATCATATGGTATGTTGTAGCGCTGTTTAAGAGGGGCTTGTCGGCATTGAGAGATTCACCGCACAGGCCTGTAATAGCAGGCATACTGGCTGCTGTGATAGCAGCCTTTATACAGAGCATGACCGATAACCCGGTAGTAAATATACAGACAGGGCTTATATTTATTATGCTGGCTTCGATATTAGTAGCGCTGACGCCAAATAACGCTTGCCCGACCGCTCAAAAAAAGGTATAATAAAAGAAAAAAGGGGGCTTTACTTGTGAAACTTATTATAGCCATAGTACAGGATGAGGATGCTAGTAAGCTTATAGCCACGCTGATGGACTCGGGTTTTAGTGTTACCAAGCTTGCCACCACCGGCGGTTTTCTGCGCTCGGGGAATACGACTCTGTTGCTCGGCATCGAGGACGACAGGGTGCCTGCGGCCATGGCGTGCATAGAAAAGGTGTGCAAGAGCCGTAAACAGGTGGTGACTTCTCCTATGCCGATGGGCGGAGCAGGAGAGGTTTACATGCCTTATCCGGTTGAAGTAGTGGTTGGAGGGGCGACGGTATTCGTGCTGAATGTAGAGGAATTCCGCAAGCTGTAGCCTATGAAGGTAAATGATATAAGAGGCGGATATGCCTACAGCAGCCAACCTTCCGATGCGATGCATATAGACAAAAATGCCTCCGGCGGTGCATTCTCGCAAGCATTCGGCAATGCTGCAAATAACGAGGCAAAGGATTGGCTGAATAGTATGCTGTCGGATATCAAAGCCCAGGGCCAAAGATTAGAAAAAAATACCGATTTAGCCGAGCTTTTGCACTACAGGCGCACCATAACGATATTTTTGAATGCTGTGACATCATCCATGTTGCAGTTCTCAGCGTCTGAAGCAGTGGATAAACGCGGCCGGCGCAAGAGGTATATTATCATAAAGCGGATCGATGAACAGCTTGAGCGTCTTACCGAGCAGGTCATGACGGATGAGATGGATCATATAGCTGTGTTAAAGCTTATAGGCGAAATAGAAGGCCTATTGGTAGACCTTATAGCGTGATTATGATGTTTACATTCGATGATATTATCGGACAAGATTCTATAATAAAAGAGCTTAAAGAGGCTCTTGCCCACCAGACCATATCCCACGCCTATATATTCGAGGGGCCGGCCGGCGCAGGCAAAAGTACATTGGCCAACGCATTTTGCCAGGCCATCGTCTGTGAAGAGCATAAGCCGTGCGGCGTATGCGGCGCATGCAGGCGCTTTGAGGCAGGCACACACCCCGATTATAAGGTTATAGCGCCCGAAAAGAATACGATAGGAGTGGATAAGATAAGGGAGCTCATAGGCGATATATATATAAATCCATATATGGCCGATCGCAAGGTATATGTTGTAGACCAAGCGCAGTCTATGACCGTACAGGCACAGAATGCGCTGCTCAAGACGCTGGAGGATCCGCCGCCTTATGCGGTCATTATCCTGCTTACGACCGGTGCCGATAATCTTTTGCCCACAGTGGTATCGCGTTGCCTTATCTATAAATTAAAACCTGTGCCATTAACCCATGTTGAAGATATTCTGATACGCCGATTTAACGCCAGTCCCGGCGATGCAAAGCAAGCCGCTGCCGCTTCGGACGGTATAATAGGCAAGGCGATATCCATAATAAACGATAGCGCATGGCAGGCATTGCACCGGAGCGCGCTGAATAATTTACAAAACATAGTCAGAGACAGATGGGATGCCTTCTTTGCGGCAGAGGAATTTCTGGTCGAACATAAGGATGATATAGATGCCATACTGGATAGCTGGGCGGACTTTATAAGAGGCAAACTGCTGGATGCGAAGGTATCGGACTTTACATTGTTCCGATGGAGTAGTATCATGGAATGTGTGGATGCGGCGCGCAAAGCTTTGGCATCCAACGCTAATTATCAATTAACCGCAGATGTTTTGTTGCTTAATATATTGGAGGTAGTAGATAATGCCCATAGTAGTGGGAGTACGTTTTAAAAGAGCAGGCAAGATGTATTATTTTGCTCCCGATATTTGGGATTTAAATATAGGAGACTGTGTTATAGTAGAGACGGCTAAAGGTCTTGAATACGGTCAGGTGGTATCTGGGCCCAAAGAGGTATCGGATACCGATATAGTCGCGCCATTAAGAAAGGTCATAAGGATGGCCACCGACGAGGATAGGCAGATGCTGAAAGAAAATGAAATCAAGACGCGCGAGGCTTTTGAAAAATGCTGCCAGAAGATAGCCGAGCATAATATCCATATGAAACTTATAGATGCCGAATACACATTCGACAGGAATAAGCTGATCTTTTATTTTACCGCTGAAGAACGCGTGGATTTCAGAGATTTGGTCAAGGAATTGGCAGCTATCTTTAAAACGCGCATAGAGTTAAGGCAGATAGGCGTAAGGGATGAGGCCAAGATGCTTGGAGGCTTAGGCCCTTGCGGGCGTCCGGTATGCTGCAATGGTTTTTTGGGTGAATTTGAGCCGGTATCTATAAAGATGGCCAAGGAACAGGAATTAGCGCTTAATCCGTCGAAGATATCGGGTATGTGCGGGCGCCTTATGTGCTGTTTAAAATATGAACAATCATTTTATGAACAGCAGCTGAAAAGATTGCCCAGATGCAATGCCAGCGTGATTACCCCGAAAGGTACGGGCACAGTAATCGAGGTTAACGTGCTTCTCGATAAAGTAAAAGTAAAATTGGAGCGGCCGGATGACAGCTTTGAGATGGATGTTTTTGATGCATCCGATGTAAAGCTTGTACCGGGCTGCGGTAAGGCACACTGCCCCCACATAACGTCGAAATAGTCGGAAAATTGCTTCTTCGGCAAAGGTATTTCAATATAGCCCGATCCATGCTACAATGGAAACGGACATCTTTAAGATGTACGAGGTATGAGGGGGTGAAGATATGCCTTATAGAATTACGGATGATTGCATAAGCTGCGGCGCCTGCGAGCCGGATTGCGAAGGAGGCGCCATATCTGCCGGCGATGATATATACGTAGTGGATCCCGCGCTGTGCACTGAGTGCGGCAACTGCGCCGATGTGTGCCCGGTGGATGCTTGTGTTTTGGAATAGTAATATAATAGAGGATCAGAATGATTTCTGGTCCTTTATTTTTTAATATATACGATAATGGAGGCGATATTATGAAAGCAGCTGTATTTTATGGCACAGGTGATATAAGGGTGGAGGAAGTAGAAAAACCTCGGCTGAAGGAAGGCCACATATTGGTCGAGGTTAAAGCGTGCGGCATATGCGGTACCGATATGCATATATATTCGGGAGGCATGGGGCCGTCGGCCGTCAAACCGCCCACCATACTGGGCCATGAATTTGCAGGCCGCGTGGTGGAAAAAGGCGATGGCGTATCCGATATAGACGTTGGCGATAACGTGGCCATAGATCCGAATATATACTGTGGCCATTGCCATTACTGCAGGATAGGCAAAGTGCATCTGTGCGAAAATCTTAAAAATATCGGCGTCATACTAAATGGCGGGTTTGCCGAATACTGCTTGGTGCCCCAGAATCAGGCCTATAAGCTGCCGCCTGACATGCCGTATGAGGTGGGGGCTATGGTGGAGCCTTTGGCATGCTGCCTTCATGGCACGGACCTGGCGCAAATAAAGCCTGGCGACAGCGTGGTAATACTCGGCGGCGGGGCTATAGGCCTGCTGCATGCGCAACTTGCCCGTTTGGCAGGGGCGTCGTCCGTCATAATAAGCGAACCTTCACAAGGACGGAGGCAATTGGCCCAAAAGCTGGGCTTCGATATGCTGATAGACCCGACCAATTGCGATGTAAAAGCCGCTGCGAAGGCCATGATACCCTACGGCGCGGACGTCGTAATAGAGGCGGCAGGCCTTGCAAGGACGGCCAAACAGGCATTTGATCTTGTAAAAAACGGCGGGACCGTATTGCAGTTCGGTGTGGTGGATGAAACGGCCGAGATACAATTGAAACCATTTGAAATATATCAGAAGGAAATAAAGTGGATAGGATCGTTTATAAATCCGTATACACATGCCAGAGCGCTGGAATTATTGGCTAAAGACCTTATAAAAGTATCGCCGCTTATAACCCACAGGTATTCGCTGGATGATATGGAGGAGGGTTTGAAACCTGATAAACGTGGCGACAGGGTAAAAGCCATGGTAATAATTTAGCAAAATTAAAGGGAATATGATTTTTTTGTCGAATATAAATAATAGAGGATAACGAAAGGGGGTGAGAATGGAATGAGACGTATAACAGCAGTGCTTTTATCGATTTTGCTGGCGTTTACGATGTTGTTACCGCTTGCCGGCCAGGCACGAGCTGCCAAAAGCGAACCCGATGTGATAAGGGTGCAATTGCGCAATTACATAGGCAACAAATCACTGATATCGGTGAAAATAACCAAAGGCAGCTACAGCATGGCGGGCAACCCATCATTAATATTGCAGCAAGATCATAACTACGCGGTAAAAGCAGTAAATGGGAGTTTGAGCCTTTATGAAGGTAACACGCTCATAGGCACCTATGGCTCATCGCTTGAACTGGTACCGGCGCATTACGGTACTGACAATGTTATAGAAGTCAACGGCAGGGCATATATAGGCAGCATGGCGTTTGGCATCGACGGGGCATATGTCAGGCCTATAAGCAAACTTATGCTGGAAGATTACCTGAAAGGGGTCGTACCGTATGAAATGCCTGCTTCATGGAATAAAGAGGCTCTGAAAGCCCAAGCTATAGCGGCCAGGACATACGCTATACGCTGCCTTAAACCTACTGGCAGTTATGATGTGCTGGATACCACTGATAATCAGGTTTATGGCGGATATATATGGAACAGCCAATCATATAGCAACAGCAATGCGGCCGTGGATGAGACACGAGGCATAGTGCTGGAGTACAATGGCAGCCCTGCGTTGACGGAGTATTCGTCCAGCAATGGTGGTATAGTCGAGAAAAGCAGCTATTCGGCGGCCAAAAAGGATGAGTATGATCCGATAAACCCATGGACAGTCACATATAAGAAGGTACAAATAGATCCGGTACAGATCGATGCAGCCAATGGATACCTGGCTCAAAACGACATTGCAGCGCTCGATGTATGGTGGAATAGCATAGAAAATATTACATATGCATCAAGGGCTAATGAGAAGGCTATGATAGCCGGCGTCAAATCGTTATTGGCACCGATGTATACCGGCAAAGATATTCGTATAACCGAGATAACCGATATGACCATGGACCTTAGTAAGCGCACGGAAGGCCAGCGTTTGCCGGCCGACAGCCACGTTACAATGACGGTAAAATTCTTAACTAAAGATATCGAAACAAAAGCATATGATACAAAAGTCATTGTGCCGGAGCAGGATCCTTTGTCCAATGAGCAGGCGCCTCAGCCGGTGACTGAGTTAAATGTAAATCAGCGAACGATTACTTTTACAGTAACGCAAATGCGCATGGGCTTTGGAGCAAGCATAATAAAAAGTTACCTTATAGACAGCTTTGAGAAAAGCGGCGATGGTTATGTCATAAAGGGCAGAGGTTATGGCCATGGCAGGGGTATGAGCCAGTACGGGGCCAAGTACAGGGCTGAGGCAGGGCAAAATTATGGTCAAATACTGGACTTCTACTATCCGGTAGCCAGCCGCGTGAAGTACTCCATACCCGCACAGCCGGCGCCGGCACCTCTGCCCGACCGCGGCGAGGACAGACCCGTACCGCCGCCAGCACCCACACCTGCGCCAGCACCGGCTACACAGACCGGTACGGTGAAGGTGAATACAACGCTGAATGTACGCAGCGGAGCCGGTACCCAGTACAAAGTGGTAGGCAGCCTGAAGAATGGCACCAAAGTAGAAGTATTGGGTAAGAGCGGCAGCTGGTACAAGATAAAATATGGCGGCATAACAGGCTATGTTAGCGGACAATACCTGGTGGTAAGCGGTACAAGCCCGGCACCTGCGCCGACGCCAGCGCCAACACCTGCACCAGCACCGGCTGCACAGACCGGCACGGTGAAGGTGAATACAACGCTAAATGTACGCAGCGGGGCCGGTACCCAGTATAAAGTAGTAGGCAGCTTGAAGAACGGCACTAAAGTAGAAGTGCTGGGCAAGAGCGGCAGCTGGTACAAGATAAAATATAACGGTATAACAGGCTATGTCAGCGGACAATACATGGTGGTAAGCAGTGCAAGCCCGATGCCAGCACCCGCACCATCGCGAGGCAGCACAACACAGACCGGTACGGTGAAGGTGAATACAACGCTGAATGTACGCAGCGGAGCCGGTACCCAGTACAAGGTGGTAGGCAGCCTGAAGAACGGCACCAAAGTAGAAGTATTGGGCAAGAGCGGCAGCTGGTACAAGATAAAGTATGGCGGCATAACAGGCTATGTCAGCGGACAATACCTGATTGTATAATAAGTTTCACAAAAAAGGCTACAGAAGATGCTTATTCTGCGGTCTTTTTTGTTGCGTACAAGCATGTTCACAATCTAGCCATGGAGCACGACCATAAATCAACCTATGCCTGTTTTCGCGGCATTTTTCGTTGACATCTCGGTATATTATATATATAATAGAAGCAAATATACCGCTAAATATTTACATATATTAACGATAAATTAATGATAAATTAGCAAAGGCAGGGATGTGTATCGTGGCTAAGGAGGAAGGCAAGGTTTCCGATGCGGTAGTCAGGCGCTTGCCCAGGTACTACAGACATGTGCGCGAGCTCATGCGCAACGGAGTAACCCGCGTATCGTCGGCAGAGTTGAGCAGAAAAATGGGGTTGACCGCCTCGCAAATACGCCAGGACTTTAATTGCTTTGGAGGTTTTGGTCAGCAGGGCTACGGTTATAACGTCGAGGAACTCTACGAGCAGTTGACAAGAATATTAGGGCTGAATGAGAAATATAATACTATAATAATAGGAGCTGGGAATATAGGTCAGGCTATAGCCAATTATACCGATTTCGAGAAAGACGGTTTCATATTGCAAGCGTTATTTGATATAAATCCGCGGTTGATAGGGCTGGCTATAAGGGGTATTGAAATCCGCGATATAGATGAACTTGGAGCATTTGTGCAGCAACATCCCATAGATATAGCCATAATAGCTACGCCCAGGGCAAAGGCGCAGGAAGTGGCCGATATGGTGGTCAGATACGGTATAAAAGCTATATGGAACTTCGCTCCTGTGGATATAGCGGTGCCGCCCGATGTAGTGATAGAGCATGTCCATCTAAGCGATAGCCTATACACGCTTTCGTATAAAATAAGAGAATTGAGGAGTGACTCAGATTGAAAGCGAGCCATCAGATTATAGGATTGCCGGTTATATCAGCTCAAGAGGGTATGGAGGCCGGCAGTATAAAAGAGCTGCTGATTGATCCTCAAAAGAGGGCAGTGCGTTTTGCAGTGGTAGATGATGGGCAATGGTACTTTGGCGCAAATATAGTGGATATGGCTGATATACTCGGCATGGGAGACGACGCTGTCATTATAAAAAGCCGCAATGTCATAAAGAAGATAACCGAATCAGAAGAAGCGGTTCGACTGGTTAAAGTTGAGCCGCCTTTGTTAGGCCGGATTGTAATGACGCATAAGGGCAAAATTGTAGGCTCTATAGAGGAATATTTCGTACACGAGGATAACGGCCGCTTGTTGGGCTTCCGGGTCCGGTCGTCATCGGGGACCGAAGATATAGATTTTGTACCTGATGACAACGTATTGACGTATGGAACCAAGGCTGTGGTTGTAAAGCTGCCGCACAAAGGGGAGAGCGTTGCCGAAGAATATGAAGCGGAGGTTGCAACAGGGCAGCAAGCCGTTGCGTCCGCTGCGAAAGAGCCATATAAAAATGTCTTTTTAGAGCGTCAGAAAGCTTTTTTAATAGGCAGGCGCGTTACAAAAGATATAAATGATCTGGATGGCAAGATAATAATATCGAAGGATACCATGCTGGATGAAGAAATTATAGAGCTTGCTGCCAAAGCAGGCAAACTGGTAGAGCTTACCATGAACAGCAGGCCATGAAATGTTAAGCATTTTTAACAGATATTATAAATGTGTTAAATTTCACATATTTTCTTTACTTTTTCTGTTTTATAAACTATCATTAGTTATATGAAGTATGAAACATATGTGGGAGGAAACTATATGTCTGTTCAAGCTTCGAGCGTTCCTGTTCGCAAGAAAAGAACGGGGATAATATGGTGGGCTATAGTATTTATCTTGCTTATAATCGCCGGTGCCGCGGCTGGCATAGCTATGGCCAATATAAAGGGAATACTGGACGCTCAGACATTCTATTGGAATGTCAGCGTAGACGGTGTGGACCTGACGGGTATGACAAAGGATCAGGCCATGGCGGTCATAGGTCAGGCAAGACAAGCCGACTTAGACAAGATAAAGCTTCAATTACAGTATCAGGATAAATCATGGGATTTTGATTATAAAGATATAGCAGCCGCTTATGATGTGGAACAGCAGGTCGAAAAGGCATATGCTGTGGGCCGACAGGGCAGTGCTATTGAAAGATTAAAGGAGATATACGCTGTAAAACAGCAAGGAGCAGCATTTCAGACTACATTTACTTATGACATTTCTTTACTTAAAGACGATGTGGAGGCAATAGCCAAAGAACTCGAGATAACGCCGGTGGACGCCACTGTAAAGTTTACACCGAATGTATCGGCAGCTAATCGTTTTAAATTTACCGAGGAACGAATCGGGCGCAGGATGGATGTTGATAAAGCTATGGAGGCATTATCGGCGGCAGTGGAAAATGACCGGTATGAGCCCATAGAATTGGTAGTTAACAAAGTACAGCCAAAGGTTTTCGTGAATGACTTAAAAAAGGCTACGTCGCTTGTAGCGGAGTTTTCCACCCCACTCGGCAACAGCACGCCGGACAGGGTGACCAATATAAAGCTGGCATCAGGCGCTTTTAACGGAGAGGTAGTCCAGCCCGGAGAGATTTTCTCAATAAACGAAGCGACCGGCGAGCGTACCCGGGCCAAGGGCTATAGAGATGCTAAGGTATTTAAGGAAGGCGGCAAAGTGATCGAGGATGATCTTGCAGGCGGGGTATGCCAGGTCTCATCCACGCTATACAATGCCGTGCTTATGTCGGGTCTGGATGTGGTAGAACGCTATCATCATTCCCGCCAAACGTCATATATAGATCTGGGCCGCGATGCTACTATAAGCTACGGAGCGGCTGATTTTAAGTTTAAGAATAATCGTAAAACACCTGTGTTCCTTGAACGTACGGTTTCTAACGGCAAATTAACAGTCAGAATATACGGGGAGCCGTTGCCTAACGGGCAGCATATAGCTATACGCTCGGAAATCTATGATGTTGTACCGGCGCCGGAGCCTAAGATGATAGTCGATAAAACGCTGAAACCGGGTGAAAAGGTAGAAGAGGTAGTGGGTACTGATGGGTACCGCACGCGAACATATAAGATAGTGTACGATAAAAACGGAAAGAGATTATCGTCTACTGTCATAACCAAAGATTATTATAAGCCTATACAGGGTGTTATACGATATAATCCTGAAAAGCCACAGCCTGAACCGGAAGCGGGCCAGTAAACGGATTTGTTATGCCTTCCGATTAGTGAAGGTATTTTTTTTATTGCTAGCATAAGCGATAGGGCATATAATTGTATAGAAAGCTATTATTCAGAAAGGCGGTGCAGGCATTTTTGCCATATATATGACTGAATTAGAAAATAATATTTTGGAAATCCTATCTGATGACCATAGGGTTAGTGCTGAGCAGATATCGGCCATGCTCGGTGTTGACGTAAAAGAGGTAGAGGCGACTATAAAAGCGTTGGAAGACCGAGGTGTGATAGTCAAGTATAATACTATCATAAATTGGGAGAAAACCGACAGGGAGTTCGTTACAGCGCTTATAGAGGTCAAGGTAGTACCTCAGAGGGATCAGGGATTTGACGTTATAGCCGAGCGCATATATCGTTTTCCTGAGGTGCAGTCGGTATATCTGATGTCTGGCGATTATGATTTGGCAGTTACGGTAGAAGGCAAGACCATGAAGGATATCGCCTATTTCGTGGCCGAGAGATTATCGCCGCTGGAGTCGGTGCTGAGTACGGCAACGCACTTTATATTGAAAAAATATAAGGTCGAAGGCATTATATTGGAAGATCACGAACAGGACCACAGACTGGCGGTGAGCCCGTGAATATAAAGGATATGATATCTCCGGTTATCAGAGATATGCCGCCTTCGGGCATAAGGCGTTTTTTTGACTTAGTCGACGAGATCGAAGGAGCAGTATCGCTCGGTGTGGGCGAACCGGACTTTATAACGCCATGGCATATAAGAGAGGCCAGCATACATTCTTTAGAAGAGGGTTATACGCATTATACATCCAACTGGGGATTACCCGACCTGCGCAGAGAGATCGCGCGTTATCTGTCCCATCGCTTTAACCTTGCTTACAGCTTTGAGGACCAGATAATCGTTACTGTGGGAGCCAGCGAGGCTATAGATCTAGCGTTGAGAGCGATAGTGACCCCGGGCGATGAGGTATTGGTCCCCGAGCCTTCCTATGTGTCTTATATGCCTTGTGTGGAGATGGCGGGCGGCCGCGTGGTGCCTATAGTGACCAAGGCCGAGGATGAGTTCCGCCTTACGCCGCAGGCATTGCGGGAGGCTATAACGCCCCATACCAAAGCGCTTATATTGCCTTATCCCAATAATCCTACCGGGGGAGTAATGCTGCGGTCGGATCTTGAGGCTATAGCTGATGTATTGAAGGATACCGATATACTCGTATTATCGGATGAGATATATGCCGAACTTACATATGGCGATACAGCGCATGTCAGCATAGCGTCTTTGCCGGGTATGGAAGAAAGAACAGTGCTTATAAGCGGATTCTCCAAGGCTTTTGCCATGACGGGATGGCGCGTCGGCTATGCGGCCGGACATAGGGACATAATAGCGGCTATGGTCAAGATACACCAATATACCATGCTTTGCGCACCCGTTATGAGCCAGATAGCCGCAGTAGAAGCGCTGCGGGCCGGCTATAACGACGACTATGAAGATGTAAAACGCATGCATAGGGAATATGACAGGCGGCGGAGGCTTATGGTCAAAAGCTTTAATGATATGGGCTTAGAGTGTTTTGAGCCCAGAGGAGCGTTTTACGTGTTTCCGTCTATACAGCGTACCGGTATGAGCAGCGAGGAATTTTGCGAAAGGCTGCTGCAGGAACAAAAGGTGGCTGTTGTGCCGGGCAATGCCTTCGGTGCCAGCGGAGAAGGCTTCATACGCTGTTCCTATGCTTATTCTATAGATGCATTGACAGAAGCGCTAAAGCGCATCGGGGCATTTGTTGAAAATCTGCATAATTAGTGTTGCTCAGCACATAACCGCATGGTATAATAACATATAAAAGTTTATTTTTTGTAAAGGAAATATTTATGAAATTACCCAAACTGAGGATAGGAAATTTAATAGCCAAAATACCGATTATACAAGGCGGTATGGGCGTTGGTATATCGTTGTCAAGATTGGCGTCGGCCGTGGCCAATGAGGGCGGGATAGGCGTCATATCGGGCACCGCGGTAGGATTTCGCGAGCCCGATTTCAGATTGCATTATCGCGCTTCGTCGATAAAAGGCCTCAAGGAAGAGATACGCAAGACGCGAGAGGCCAGCCCTGATGGGATAATAGGTTTAAATCTTCTGTCTGTTATGACCAACTTTGCTGAATTGGCTAAAGCTGCAGTGGAAGAGGGTATAGATATAATATTTGCCGGAGCAGGCCTGCCCATGCGCCTGCCCGAGGTCACAAAAGGTACCGATACCAAGGCTGTGCCTATAGTATCATCGGCCAGAGCTGCGGTACTTATATGCAAAAATTGGGATAACAAATACAGCGTTGTACCCGACGCCATAGTTGTCGAGGGACCTTTAGCGGGCGGGCACCTTGGTTATTCCGCCAAGCAACTGGAGAATATCGATGATATCGATGTGGAAGATATTGCATTGGACGTAAAGAAAAGCATTGTGCCATTTGAGCAAAAATATGATAAGCATATACCGGTAGTAGTGGCCGGTGGTATATATGACGGAAAGGATATAGCGCGAGTGCTGGCCAAAGGATTGGACGGCGTGCAAATGGCCACGCGTTTTGTGGCGACCGATGAATGCGATGCCGATGAACGATTTAAAATGGCTTATGTAAACGCGAAAAAAGAGGACATAATATATATACAGAGCCCGGTGGGGCTTGTGGGCAGAGCCATCAGGAATAAATTTCTGGATGATGTGGCCATGGGCATAAAAAAACCCATACGCTGCCAGTACAATTGTTTAAAGACATGTGATCCAAAGGCATCGCCCTATTGTATAGCCGATGCATTATTAAGTGCCAGGCAGGGTGATTTGGATAATGGTTTTGCTTTTGCGGGGGCCAATGTATACAGGATAGACCGCATAATGCCGGTAAAAGAGCTCATAAACGAGCTGGTGGAATCGGCGGAGGCGGCGCTGGATGAAATGGCAAACCTTATCGAGAGCAATACCGTATAGAATCTGAACATATTAATAAAGCCGGGCATATGCCCGGCTTTATCGGTTAATTCATTATCTCCCATATCGGCTTCAAGCGTTGCTGACCTTCCGGTCCAAGTATTATGGACGGAATGCCTATTATCTCGCATAGATAGTTTAAAGCGCGCACGTAGTCGCCTTTTACACCCAATACATGATTGGCGGGGAATACATTCAGAAATTCCTGGAAACTGCCGTGTACACGCGCATGAACATGCGGCCAGGTGGGATCGGTTTGAGCATTTATAGCCTTGCGTTGCTCGGCGGGAAGTTCCACATTCTCTCCGGCCATTATGACCATAAATGGTTTGTCGTCCCATAAGCCCAATCGCGCAAATGTCATCTGAGCCGGTCCGGCATCGAATGCCACAGATGCTCCGCCTGCTTTGAAGTAAAACTCAAGCGCCGGATGCAATGTCAGCTTCTTAAAGTTATCGGCGGCATTCATGCTGTAGCTGGCATAATAGCTGGAGTGATTGCCGGAATTACACCAGTCCCAGATATCCAATTCAGGATGATATAAACGCACATCCATGAATAATGTGGGCAGACCGCCGCTTACATACTTCAAAAGCTGCATTGTCATAGCCGCATACGAATCCCCTTCGGTAGCGCATACCATAGGCTCTTTCGGGCCGTTCCAATCGTATGGATCGTTCATCAGCATCTCGGCTATATCGCCCAGACATACGTTTTCGGTAAGCTCTCTTTGGCCTTTAAGCCCGCAGAAATTGAAACCTTCTTCTTCATTCACTAACTTCATGGCCAGATAAAGGCGTATCTGTGTTTTCAATGTTTCCGGTGTAAGCATATGGCCGTCATACAATATACGATCGCCTAAAAGGTCGTTAAACCATTTGAAACCCTTCTCAACCTCAGCCTCATCGACCTCTTTCTCCATTTTTTTAAGCAACAGCAATTGGTCTACGAAAAATACATTGGTGCCAAATGTCTTGACATTGGGAACAAGGTGGAAATAGCCCGTATCCATGCCCATAGACGGGCCGCCGTATATGCCGTATATCTCGTTGTGCATCGTGGTATAAGCCTCGCTGGCGCGCAACCAATCCAGCACCTGATCTTGAGTGCTTTGATCATTCATATCGCCTACTATCCGGTGGGTGCGTATACCGGCCTGGCGCAGAGCCCCATCAGTGGCCAAAAGGCCGACATTCCCGGGATACTGGCCATTGTTGTTGGAAAGGCTTAATATTGGCACATCTCTGCCCAGGGAATTGATGAAAGGCCATACCAGATACGGGAAATCCCATACATTGTAGCACATGATGACCTGGCGACAATTGGCTCGGCGCAATTCCTCGCCTATTTTTTGTGCGACGCGCACGCCGGTGATGGTTTCCGAAGCGGTTATCACTTCCGGCGAGGATCCGTCGACGTTTTTAAAACGCCGGCGAATTACATCTGCCCAGCCCTGTACAACAGCCATATTTTCAGCGTTGTTGACGCTGTATACGTGCGGGCGTGCGTCGTTCATCATTACTATGCCAATGGGTGTGGAACGCATAAAACAACATCTCCTTTTATGTAACAACATTATTTGCGCCATATGTAATCGTGTTCAGAAAACATACAAACATACAGCGCAACGTTTATAGAATACATATAAATTATACCACGATTTTATGTTGATGCAACGGTAAAACAATATTTCTGCCATGGAAGGCACGACCGTGCCAAAGCGGCCGGCCGCTATCCCCGCTTCGTAAAAGATTACTAAGATATTACTATTGACGTATTTCAACAATAATAATACAATTAAAAGCAGAAGGGGTTACTTTTAAAGAAAAAATAGGAGTTAAGTACTGCTAATTTTGACTTTTGCAAGTGCTTTTGCGCTGCGCTGTGCTATAATAGAAGTACAACATGGCGGGCAATACAAAATCGGCGGTTTAAGCCGGGTGTTTCGGCCCCGGGGAGGACCAAAGAGGTCATAGAAGAAACACAAAAGAAGCGATATATTTTGGCAGATGCATGAGCCATGGCCAAAAAATGCCATCCGATATACCATAAGGAGAAAAGTATTGTATTTTCTAGAAACACCAGATATTGTAAAGGGGATAGGTACATATGCAGAACGAACACATGCTGACGGATAATACTACGCCGCCAGTAAGTAGATATATAACGGGAACGCGGGAGATACCTGCTACATATCTGTTCATAAAACGTGCGATGGATATAACCTTGTCTGTTATAGCCTGGATTCCCGTTATCTCATAACGAGGTTTAGAGAAAAAGGCCTCGAAACATAGATGAATACTAGAATAGTTGTCATATTACACTTGCATAATGCCTCGTTATGCGTTACAACACATAACGAGGGGGATGTATATGGCAGCGATTGTTTATCAAACAGACAAACGATTGGGTATAACTTACGCATATGAATCAGTATCTTACTGGGATAAGGAGAAAAAACAGTTCCGTGCCAAACGTACTCTGATAGGCCGGGTAAACATAAAAACCGGCGAAATTATTCTTACTGATGGCAGAGGCAGAAAGAAGATGATTTAACTGCACCTGCGAAAAGAGGGCCATCTTCGACAACCGAATCAGCACGATACTTCTACGGTGCCACGTACCTGTTAGATGCCAGAGGACAGCAGCCCACTATCTCGTTTTGAAAAGCGGTATTACGGCTTTTCGCACTTATTACCAATAAGACCATGGATTCCATCACTGTTTTGGGAATATACCGTAACAAAGATGTCTTGAGAAAGCCTTCGGCAATCTCAAAGAAAGATTAAATATGATGCGTACGCTGGTTCGTCAGAACAAAGCCTTGACGGTAAACTATTTGTTGAGTTCATTGCACTTATTTATCTTTCCTATATCAAAAAGCAGATGCAGGATCATGATTTATTTAAAAGTTATACGCTTCAGGGTGTTCTTGACAAACTGAATGTTATCGAATGCTTTGAGAGTTCGGGGTGGGAACTACGCATTGGTGAGCTTCTTGAGAAACAGAAGGAGCTTTATATAAAATTAGGTGTTACTCCGCCTACCTCGTTATGAGTAGGCGGGAATCTAAGGTAAAAGGGAATTACGAGGAAAGACGTTTTTTTCTGGATACACTTGGTATGATGTCTCTTCTGGAATGAAGAAGTTGGGGGTATTATTTGATGAGGAAATACACAGATCCTATAGATTTACTAAACTCCGATACCGAAAATAAGAAGCTTTACAAGCATCAATTGGAAGCTATAAACAGTTTAGACATGTACTTCGATCTATCGGGTAAAACAGAACAAGCTCAAAATGGTTTACTTGTAATGCCGACTGGAAGCGGTAAAACATTTACAGTTGTTAATTGGTTGCTTGACAGAGCCGTGGCACAAGGCTTTAAAGTTTTATGGCTTGTACATAGGCAGGAGCTTATTGAACAAACATATAACACTTTTTGCAAGCAAGCGCCAATTCTTGTGAACCATGGTTTTAAAACATTAAAAATTATTCCGGTATCAGGTGGGCATCACTCAATGTCACAGGCTTTGGGGTATGACATAAACATTTGCGGTATTGGTTCGGTAGCAAGTAAAAATGGCATGAGATATTTACGAAGGATGTTAGGGGCTAATGGTAAAAGAAAGCTAATCGTAGTTATTGATGAGGCACATCATGCCGTGTCTCTTTCGTATCGGAAGGTAATACAAAAAATATCAGAAATCAACCCAAACAGGTTATTGCTAGGTCTTACGGCAACGCCTTATCGCATGCAGGATGCTGAACAGGGTCAGCTTCTAAGGATGTTTAATGTAAATAGCAATATAAAAAATGGAAAGGGTACAGATAAAGGTTACATATACGAAGTTACATTGCGAGAGCTTCTTCTTACCGGCTTTCTGGCAGAGCCGGTATATAAGAGAATTGAAACCAAAATAAATGGTGAAATCGAGTTCGATTTAACGGAAGAAGACGAAGTGTACTTTGAAAAATTTGGGGAGCTTTCAGAACACTTAAAAGAGCAGCTTGCAAAGTCCTCGGTCCGTAATCAGATAATTGTTGACGAATATATAAAGCATAAGGACAAATATGGGAAAACTCTGGTGTTTGCAGTTAACAGGCTGCACTGTGTTACATTGGCAAAAGCATTCACTGAAGCAGGCGTTTCCTGTCGTTTTTGTATGTCGGGCGAACCTGGTATACAGGAAACCATAGCAGATTTTAAAGCTGATAAATTTGACGTGCTTATAAACGTTCAAATATTAACCGAGGGAAGCGATGTGCCGGATATACAAACAGTTTTTCTCACACGTCAAACCAATAGCGACTCGCTGCTTATGCAAATGATAGGTAGAGGGTTAAGAGGTGTTGATGCAGGTGGAACAAAATTAGCATATATTGTTGATTTCCATGATACTTGGGATAGATTCAATTTTTGGCTTGATCCTAAGAAGCTTATTGCTGATGAATTTGGAGAGGTACAAGAACTCATTGATGAAAATGAAGATATAGTTGAGGTTAATAGCTTAGATTTTCCAAATGAACCAGAAGAAAACTATCCTATATGGGATTTATACCTTAAGATGTACAGCGCAATGAAAATGAATATTACTGGGATTTCGCATAATGAAATTTTCCCCCAAGGCTGGTATGCGGTAGTTAATAGTGATGGGGAAGATGTAAAGGTTCTTGTATATGATAATCAAGTAGCGGGATATGAGCTTATAGCGGAAAATGCAGATAATCTGCTGGCAAACAAACCCACTGCACAAGAGGTGTTAAAGAATTATTTCGATATTGAAGAAAATCTTCCTAAGCTTGATGATATACAGCTGATATTAGATACGCTGTATGAGTTGGGTGAAATGCCACCGTTTTATACCTTCAAGGAGAGGGACGAGGTCGATGCTAAGAAGATTGCAAAAAAGTTGTTTGACATGGACTTGCGGCGTTCGGAACAAGAGTATAAATTGAAGGAAATGTACGATTCCACTCCTATAATCAGAGAATTATACAAAACTTTTTTTGTCTTTAAACATACCGTAAATGACTATATTGAGAAATTTTCAGATGGCGAGCCTGCTGAACCTCAAATTGTGAGCATTGATGAGAGGGCAGAGTTCAATATTGTAGAGGATTATTTCAACTTGGAAGAGCTTTATAATGAAGTAATTGAGAAGTGGTTTCCCAATGGTGTTAAGCCGGAAATAAGGTGGAGCAATAAGCCTTTGAGAAGCAGATTTGGGTTATGCACAAAATATGATGATGGCAGTGTTGTTATAGCTATTAATAAGCTGCTTTGCTCACCTGATGTTCCTCCGGATGTAATAAAGTATGTCATATACCATGAATTATTGCATGCAAATGGGTATTGGAATCACGATGAAGCTTTCAGATCTGAGGAATGGAAATACCCTAATTCCGACGAGCTTGACGGTTTCCTAGATGAACTGTTTTTGCGCTATAAGATCGATGAGATTGTACCACCGAGGAATATTGCGGTTGCTCCTGCCAGACCACTCTCATAGCAAAAGGTGGAGGTAGGTGAGGGTAAAGGTTCAAATACTTGCGAAAGCAAGTCATATAAAGCATTACGGGTCATTAGCATATCAATACTTTTGACACTACGATATTGATGGTATTATCAAGAAATTGATGATCGAGACTATAATATAGAAGCTGCCGCAGACGATTGTGTACTGCTTCCTGAAGGTCAAAGGAACTTCCATATCTGGCAGGTTCCCAGGGAACGGGTAACTCGTTCTTTTGGTTTTGGGCAAGCAAATGTCTGGTACGCAAACGAGGAATCTGCTGCGGATTATGTAAAGAAGATAGAAACACAAATTGAGAATTATGATGGCGAAAATTGGCTTTGGCGTTGTAAGGATGGAAAGTATATGGCATAAGCAGAAGAATCTTATTTGCGATAGTTCTTTCAGCCGAAAAGGCCGATAAAATATTATCATGCATTTTTAGATATTGAACCTTCTAACCTAAGCACCCTGTCTCCCTTAACATTAAAGAACTCAGGTAAAGTTGATAAAAGATACTGCTGATAATCCATATGAGACTGCCAGTCACGCAACATAATAAAACCTCCCGGAATCGAAGTAATGGTAAATAGTGCTATCCATTTCGATTATGGGGCGATTTTGAAAAAGTCAAGATAAAATGCAGCCAAAAATTTTTAAACAAAGTGTATAGACAAGGTACGGGGAATGTTGCAGGTAAGACATAAACAGTCAAGCCTTTAACATAGATTTTAAGTACTTTCGGAGTTTCCGAAAGTACTTAGCTGCCGAAAAAGAAGAAGGTTTAAAATTTGAGGGAGAAATAAAGCGCATATTGGATAAAGAAGGTGATAACATGGGATAATAGCAATCTGGCTAAAATTTATAAAGAGATCGGACGAGAAGAAGGTATAGCTGAAGGTATTGAAAAGGGCATCGAAAAAGGCAAAACAGAAATGATTATTAGGTTTCTGCGGAAGAGGTTTGGAACCTTATCGGAAGATTACGTTGAGAAGATAAGGAAACAGAATGATGCAGTTATATGGGCTCATCGGTCGAGGGCATGGGTTATGGCGTCATTGATGCTCTTAACATCGACGGACTCTATTTCCTCGTCCTTAAGGGCATACCGCTGTTTCAGCGCTAAAATCCTATACACACTGGCATCTATTTTATCCATGGATATAGCGCCTTCATTTGCGGCTTTTTTTATAGCTTCGACTACTGCTATCTCATTTTCATATTCATGGCATACCAGAACAATGTCGATGCCGGCGTTTAAAGCTTTGACGGCCGCCGTTCCAATACTATAGTTATCTACTATGGCGCCCATGGTGAGATCGTCGCTTAATATCACGCCGTCGTATTTTAATTCTTCCCTCAAAATGCCGGTTATTATCTTTTTAGACATAGAAGAAGGGTAGCCGGGGTCGATCTTCGGTAAGAGTATGTGAGCCACCATTATCCCATCGGCGTTGTTTTCTATGGCCGAAGCGAATGGAATGAGCTCAAAACTCCTCAATCGCTCCAAGCTGTTGTTGACCGAGGGCAGGTCTATATGGGAATCCACCGATGTATCCCCGTGGCCGGGGAAATGCTTAACCACCGAGATAACGCCTCCTGTGCGGATTCCCTCCATGGTCTGTATGCCCAGTTTGGTTACAGTCTGGGCATCTGCGCCAAAAGATCTATCGCCTATTACGGGATTTTTCGGATTGCTATTGATGTCCAGCACGGGCGCAAAGTCCATATTGAAACCAAAAGCTTTCAATTCTTTACCGATAACGCTGCCTATTCCAAAGCTATAGTCGGCATCGTTGATCTGGCCTATGGCTTTGTTGGTGGGGAGCTTTTTTATGCTATCGGGCATCCTGGATACTCTTCCGCCTTCTTCGTCGACGGATATGAATAGAGGAATCTTGTTGACCGTGTTAGCGCGCTTTAATGAATTTGTCAAATTCAGCAATTGAGCGGCATCTTCGACGTTTCTTTCAAATAGTATAAATCCGCCGACGTGCTTTTCCTCAATGAGGGTTTTGGCATTCTCATCTATATTATATCCATCTAATCCTACTATGACCATCTGCCCTATTTTCTCATCGAGCGTCATGGCGTCAATTCTTTCTTCAATGGGGTCCTTTTCTTCCAAAGGGGGCTCTGGCGCTTGAGGCTCGGTTCCCGATTCGGGCGGCTTTGAACTCGAATCTCCGGTTTTGGGCGGGGAGCTTGGCGTCTGGTTTTTACCCAACCCGCATCCAATAAGCGATGCGGCGATTATGCTTAAAATAACAGTTATCAGGATTATCCTGCGCACGTTTGCCATTCTCCGTTTCTACTATTTTGTCTGCTTAAGCAATACACATTATATATCATACACCAAAAGGTTACAGCTAATCAATTTTTGATGAAAATTCCTTATGCGTCAAATCTCATTTACTATTGCGGGCAAGCAGCAATTGTACGATGCGAATGATATAAATTTGAACCAAAGTTCACCTTAACCGTAAGAGCTCGGGCTCTTCAATAATCTCGCAGCGTATGAGATGATAGATTATATGCGAAAATATATTCTTGCACATAGATGTAAAATATGGTATGATGGGTACGAATGATGATATGTTAGAGCGGCCGAAAGAAAAAGGTTTAAAATTTGAGGAGAAGGTGATAACATAGGATTGACATGGGATAATAGTAACCTAGCCAAGATTTATAAAGAGATCGGACGAGAAGAAGGTATAGCTGAAGGCATTGAAAAAGGCATTGAGAAAGGCAAAGCCGAAGGTATAGCTGAGGCCATTGAAAGGGGCATCGAAAAGGGCAAAGCAGAAATGATTGTTAGGTTTCTGCGGAAGAGGTTTGGAACCTTATCGGAAGATTACGTTGAGAAGATAAGGGAACAGAATGATGCGGTATTAGAGACTATAGCTGATACCATTTTTGAAATAAACGATGTGGAACAGCTCAACGATTATCTTAAGTAGGGCGGTCAATATAGAACCTGGTAGATTTCATCTACGCTGGCATTTATTTTATCCATGGATATAGCGTCCTCGTTTGTGGCTTTTTTATGGCTTCAATTGCCGCTATCTCATTTCCATATTCATGGCATACCAAGACAATGTTGATGCCGGCGTTTAAAGCTTTGACGGCTGCCCTTCCAATATAGTCTATACAGCTTTCGAAATAGAGCCTAACAAAGAGGCTAAAGCATGGCATATCAATACTTTTGATACTACGAAAAGAAATTAAGGGGTGAGTTTCAATGGATGAGGGTAAACCTAAAGATTTAGGGATATTGGCTGATAATCGCGATGTGCTTCTGCCAGTAGAAGTTGCTATGTGGTTGCACATGATAGGAAAATTCTATGAAAAATTTCTCATAAATCATAGCTATGCTCGTAAACTTCCAGACGATTTGGAATCAAATTTTCCTGATTTATTTAAGCTATTGGCAGAAAAATGGCTTAACATACCGCTGTGTAAATTCGAAAATATTGATGAGCCTAAACCAAAATTTGCCATTAAGGATATAGTTGAGAACCATCAAAATGGAGTATCGAATAACGATAGCGGTTATTTAAAGCTTATGAAGGATGCCCATGCCAGGGGTTCGTCGGTTGAAAAGGGTATATTAGAAGATGGCAGCTATCATGAACAGCAAGGAAATGTGGCACTTGCTTCGGCTTTTGGTTATGAAAGCGGTTTTATCGATCGCGATATGATCTGTAAACGCAGACATGAACTATATGATTTTTTGGAAAGCAAGCTAAAAGAATTAAAAGATTATATTGATGGAACTATAGCTTGGGATTTATCACAATGGCTGGGATGGCGCTCATCCTTCATCGAAAGGTTAAAGGATGATTTTTCAATCACTGTGGCTGAAACGCGAAAGCCAGTAAATGATGTTTCGCTGTGGGATCAGACTATGGCTTCAGTGGCCTTTCTTAAGGCTTCTTTAGCGGAGGTTCTATTAAATGGTGAATATAGGCCACCAACCAAGGATGTTAAGGAAGAACAATATAAATGGAGGACGCTGCGTGTAGCTTTAGATGGATTGGAGCTTATATCCAAACCTCGTATAGGTGCTGTTTTAGCATACAGAGATCTCATTAATAAGGGATTCGATAATATAAAGCATTTGATAGAGGTAGAATACCCTCTCGGGTTTGAGGTATATCGTGATGTCAATAGTATACTGTTTATAATTCCTGATATAGAGGATATATTGGATTATAAATGTGAGAGTAATGAGACATTTGAAAACGTCATAAGGAGGAGGTTCGATAAAGAGGCAGATGGTGAAGTACTTATCACTGTAAATGTGAGCAAATCAGCGGGGCGCTGTATTTTCTTTTCTGGCTCAGAATTGGCGGGAGAAATAGCGCCTTTATCGCCGACTCTGGCTTTACTTCAAAGGGAGTGGCAAAGTTCCAAGGATAAATGTACGATATGCCATGTAAGACCGCAACAGATAGAGTCAAGGAAGATATGCCAAAAGTGCTTTGAACGTTTAAGTGGCAGAAGTAAGGAATGGGCTACTGAAAAGTTAGATACTACCATTTGGATGAATGAAATTTCGGATTTTAAAGGTGAGGTTGCTCTTATAACTGCAAAATTCGATCTTGATAATTGGTTGAACGGTAGAATGATATCGACCTTTAGAAATGTCAAAGAAGATTGTGGCGTGGAATTCTCAGATATTGCAAATGAGTTTAAGGGCAAGAAGGATGGTTGTAACTTAGAGAATCTTAAAAAATTTAAGAAAGTTGCAAGGACAGATTATAACACTTTGGGCAATATGAAAAGAACCCTCTTTTTAGGCGAAAAGTACGAAGACATGCCGGAAAATGAAATGCTGGCCATGGGAGTGTGGCGTAAGCCTCCATCCTTTGCTCGAATACAAAGGGTGTGGGGGACCACTTATGCATTTTGGAACGAAGTATTAAAAGAACTTAAAAAAGTGGTTGGTGGAGCAGAACAAAGGATTGGGATAACAGGGGAATTCTTGCATGTAATAAGCGGAGCAAGTATAGATGAGCACTACGCCTATGAAGCTAAGATAGAAAATACTGTGTTTGATCTGTATTATGACGGTAATAGATATATCGTAATCGAAAATCTGCAGAGATTGGCCAATCAACTTGATCCGAAATTCTCCTTGGATAACGAATATGGTGTTTCATGCGAGCATATAAGAGAGATATTGGCAAACGCAAAGGCAATTGAAATAATAAGCAATGAAACCAATTCAAAATTGGGTGATTTAAAGATAAGAAATGTTGTCTTATTGGATGCTCCATATCCAAGGATTATTCCTTTATTAAGTGAACCTCAATATTTTAGCGTTTTGGTACCTGCCGATAAGGCATTGGATGTTGTGCACAAAATCAAAGAAATGTATCAGCAGGAGATGGCCAAAGTGAGAAATCGCCTGCCGTTGTTTTTAGGTATGGCTATTGCCAAACATAATACCCCGATGAACGCTCTTTTGGACATTTCATATAAGATGGTAAAAAACAAGCCAAAAAAGGAACCGTGGCGCGTGCCTTCTATCAGCCACAATGATAAATATCATAAACTGAAATTTGAAAATGGTGTAACGTGGGATATAGAAGATGATATATGGCATTCCAATTTCTATTTAGATCCTCAACAGGTAAATTCTCTACAAGAGTTGCAGGACCGTTCCACGGCTTTCAGGGGTCCCGATGGCTGGCTTGTCAATGTCAAGGACTTACGTGAAGGTGATTCGGTATCTATATATCCTTCATCGTTTGATTTTATATATGTAGATGCTTCGGCTCGACGTTTTGAGGTGAAATATGGGAGAAGGGGTAAACAAAACGATAGAGACAATAGGCCGTATCTGTTAGAAGAATTAGATACATTCTCTCAAATTTGGGACATATTGCAGCAAGGCCTATCATCTACTCAAATCAAAGGCTTAATCGAGCTTATAGAGACTAAAAGGTTAGAATGGCAGTCAAATAAGGACGATACTGTATTTTCAGAATTTGTGCAGGCAGTATTAAATAACGCCTTGTGGGAAAATGGTAAACCCGGCAACATGGACGATATTGTGAAAGCAGCTGTATCCGGTGAACTCAAGGATATCGTCGAATTATACTCATGTTGTAGTAGGAAAGGACTCTTTAACTAGGGAGGTAAGTTTAAAATGGCAGACGAAATGAATATAAAAATTAAAACCTATACGCCTTTATGGTCGGGAGGTGTTGCTAAAGACTGTGATAGATTGCATGAAACCAGCATTGTAGGTAGCCTGAGGTTTTGGTATGAGGTTATATGCAGGGGCCTTGGCATCAGCGTTTGTGATATTACGAGCGATGATAATCGGTGCATGCTGGACGCTGAAAAGTATAACGAGGGGATTAAAAAGGGCAAAACGGTTGATGATATACTGGATGAGCAAGGCATATGCGCTGTATGCAGGATTTTCGGATGCGGGGGGTGGAAAAGAAGGTTTCAGTTTAGGGTTGTAAACGCACCTTTGGTAACATTTTCTTTCGTTTCATTAAACCAAGAAAATAAGGGATGGCTGGGAAGAATATTTAACGGGAACAAGGCTTTCTTTGGCGACATAGGGTTTGATTTGTGCTTCTATGGCAGAGATAGTGAATTTATTAAGTCACAATTGCTGATGGTTTTTAGCTTTATAGAGCTATTTGGGGGATTGGGGGCCAAAATGCAACATGGCTTTGGTCAAATCCATTTGCTAGAACCTGCTTGTGATGAAAGGCTAATTATGAATCAAATGAAGCAACTGCTGAACAAGGGTGCGGCGCTTTCAGAAAATAGCATAGAACACGACTACTCCCTTTCCAATCTGGTTACTATGGATTGCGATATAAATAAAGAGGGTCTTAAATCATTTATAGAAAAAAACAGCAGCAATAAAGAAGGGTACATACCATGTGTATTTGACCTAAAATATGAAGCCAACGATAAAGACGGCAAGTTCTTCGGTTTTCGAAGGTGGCTCAAGGAAAATAAAGATTGGCAGGAGAGTGCCGATGTCAGCCAGCCGAAAGAGTTGGATTTGCTTTTGGGACCAAGCAGTCAAAACGTCAAAGATGATGAACAAAGGCTGGCTGGACGCGTGTTTTTCAGTATGCCATACAAGAGGGCTGATGGGCAGGGGTATCGCTTAAGGGTTTTCGCTTTTGCACCGCCCGGATTATGTGTAAAGGATAAGCATATTGATGTAAAGGAATTGGCGGATATACTTAAAGACTATCTTGAATATATATTCGGAGGCAACGTAAATATCGTCGAAAAGCGCTATGGCTCGGATCTTGTAAAAAAAGTGATGGGGGGTGAATGAGATGATATCGGATTGGTATGCAAATGCATTTTTTCAAAACAAAAAATTGTTCGATGAAATATCTTCTGCTCCAAAAAAAGAGAAGTTGAATAAAAAACTTGAAACGTTGCTGGAGGTAGACCCTAGCCTGGCCTATAATGTATTGGCTGTATGCAATAAAGATTGGGCTAGCGAACTGCGCCAATTGTGGATACAAAATAACTCCGATGTCGATTATGCAACAAAGCTTAAAGAATGGGGAGTCTATGATTTCTTTGAGCAGACCTTTGCTGCGGATAAAATAGATCTAAGTTTATTGCCGCGCTATTCCTTTAAGCTTTGTTGTAAGTTTAAGCTTAAAAAGCCGTATATTTCAAGAGGCGAAGAGGATTTTTATATAATAGATAACCCATTAACCCGGGACATGGTATTCAGATTGCCGTGTGTTAATCCGACTGCATGGAAGGGCAACCTCAGGTCCGCATTGCGACAGGAAGGCCATGAAGATAACGAGGATGGTATCATTAGGTTGTTTGGAGCTAAAAGCTCTGTAAATGGAAATGATGTCTTTTCTAAAGGGAGCCTGCATTTTATGCCGACATTCTTTTGGAAGAGCTCGCTAGAGATCATCAATCCTCATGACAGAAAACGGCGAGTAGGTAAAAAACCTATAATGTTTGAAGCTGTGCCCGCAGGTGCTGATGGTTCTCTTGTTCTTTTTTACATTCCGTTTGTCACTGGCAACAATGACGAGAGAAAGGAAGTAGCTGCTGATATAGGGCTGGTGGCCGAAGGTGTAAGCAGTATGCTTGCGAGATATGGGTTTGGGGCTAAAACGTCTGATGGTTTTGGTATAGCTGACATAGCATCGAAAGAAGACAATTATATAGAGATAAATGCGGTAATTAGTGACATAGGGGCAGGAGAGGTGCTCGAAGAACCTGATGAATGTTTTTCGAAGTATTTGGATGAGTTTGGCGCGGTAAAAAGAGAATACTTAGGGAACGGCGAGTTCGGGCTATTAAGCAACAGCGAATACACTTCAAAAAAAGACCAATTAGGTGCAGGAAGCCAAAATGAGTTTAAGCGATTTCGCAAATGGTATAAAGAGTGGGGGGAAAAGTGGCAAGAGCACCTGAATAAAAAGAAAATATTTAGACAAACCTTTAGCACTTTCGAGGAAATGGAAAATATCGCGATCGGCATTGGAAAGAAACTAAATGAGGAGGAAATCGAAAATGAACATTAAATCAAAACGCATTTATTTAATGGCCATCGATCCTATACATATAGGAACCGGAGGTTACAGCATAGGAAGGGTGGATAATGCCATACTTAGGGAGTTGGGAACAAATTTGCCCATAATACCCGGTTCTACGTTGATAGGGACATCGAGATCCTATGCGGCGGTGCAGTACGGTAAACCTGAGGCGGCAGGCTTGCATAAAAATTTCACGGGGGATAAGAATAAATGCCCTATCTTGTATACCTTTGGTACAGCTAATAAAAATGGGGAAGCCAAGGCTGGGAAAATAAAAGCCAGCGATGCGAGAATATGTTTTTTCCCAGGTTTTTCGAATGCAGGCCCATTGTGGGTAACAACGAAAGAGATTTTAGGCGAGTTAAAAATTGAGACAAATACAAACATTACATTTGATGAAGGAGAGGAAGAAGCGGTTTATACTACCTTAAACTGGGATAAGGGTGTCCTTAAACTCGGTTGGTTGGCATTAGGAGTTAAGGACAAATTGAATGAATTAAAGGCCCCTCCAGAGTTGGAATCTAACGAGTATTACGGATACATCAAAGACAGAATAACTGTGGCCTCACCAAAACTATTTCCATATATTGTGGACAACAATCTGGAAACAAGGACATCTGTAGCCATTAATCCGCAAACAGGTGCTGCTGAGGATAAAGCCTTGTTTACATATGAAGCCATACCTAGATCAACGTGGTTTTGGTGCGATGTTATAGAAGAAGATTACGAAAACTCTTTTCCGTCAGTCTCCAAGATGTATAAGGATGGTTATGATGATACCGGTGAAGATTTGCCTAACGGGCCATGGAAAAGCCCTATGGATGTATTCCTAGCTGGTTTGAATCTTGCCCAGTACTTTGGAATAGGTGGCATGAGTTCCAAGGGATTTGGTCGAATAAAAAGACTTTGTCGGAAGGAGGTTTAAGAAGGGAATGCTGAACAAAGTAAATCTTGATTATGAAGCTGCCAAGATCGGGAATGAAATAGTGATGGGCATAGCTGAAGCGGATAAAAAAGATATTGAAAGGTGTGTGACAAAAGCATTGGGAATACTGCAAACCAATGGCGTGTACGCTTCTTTGCTATACATGTGTGCGGCGACGGGCGAGGATGAAAAAATAAGCCGCTGGATGATGGAGAAATTATTGGAAATAAGTGAGCCGGTGCTAGAGGTGCACTTTCAAAATAAAAGCGATCCTAAAGAAGTGCTCAACGATGTCATAAGCAAGGTGCTTAGCGATATTGATTCAGTGCTATTGATAAAGGAGCTTTGGGAGCAGACACTCATATATGCGCGCTATAATGCACGGGCGAGGTGAAATGAAATGTCGTGGATAATGTATAAAACAGTGTTTGACGTTAAGTCGCCTATCCATATAGGTTGGGATAAATTTAGCATTCTGCACAAAACGCGGCCGTATATTACAGGGAGGAACTTGTGGGGAGCATTAACTGCGAAGTTGGCTGCCTGTCGCGGTGATAGCGATTATAAAGGTGTTGGCGAAAATGTGGACGAGCAACTCCGCTTTAGTTATTTTTATCCTTCTACTTGCAAAAATGAAGTAAGTTTATTCCCGTGGTGTGACAGCGAGAAATTTTATTGGCTCTATATCAATGGGTACGGCAGTTCGGCATTAAAAATGCGTTTGGCGGAAGATGCTTCCCTTCATGAGATTGAATACATTTCGCCTAAAACGAGAGAGGGAGATGCTGTTTATATGATAGGCTATATATTTGAGCGAGAGGGAAATGAGCTTAAGTGGCGCGATGTATTAGGCGAGGCATGTTTGGGTGGGGAACGCGGCTATGGCTGGGGCAATGTCGAACTACTGCCTGATTCGCCACAGCAAGAGAAAGATAAGTTTTTTGAACTTGATATAGAACTGGATGGTGCTGATCCACAAATTAAATTAAGATCCGATGATAAAATATTAGCTCATGCAATAGCTGTATGCGAATCCGAATGCAAAGGTATATTGGAACCTTTTATAGGTAGAGAAACGAAGTCGAAGGATGGCTTTGGGACATCTTTGTCAAAGCCGGAAATATGTTGGATGCCGGGTAGCAGTGTAAAAAATGAAAGCCGGTATGCAATAGTCTCAAAGGGCCTTTGGCAACAGATTATATGACGTGGCCAAAACCGATGAATTGGCCAACCTTAGATCAAAAAGCTTACCGCGGAGGTGCTAAATCACTCGGCCAAGAGAAAGAGGGTGATAACATGGGATTGACATGGGATAATAGCAATCTAGCCAAAATTTATAAAGAGATCGGACGAGAAGAAGGTATAGCTGAGAGTATAGAGAAAGGTATTGCAAAAGGCAAAGAAGAAATGATTATTAGGTTTCTGCGGAAGAAGTTTGGAACCTTATCGGGAGATTACGTTGAGAAGATAAGGAAACAGAATGATGCAGTATTAGAGGCTATAGCTGATACCATTTTTGGAATAAACGATATAGAACAGCTCAACGATTATCTCAAATAGTACGGTCAATATAGAACCTGGTAGATGAAATCTACCAGGTTTTTGTTTTGATGTTTTCGGTATTTTGGGCATGTGCCAACGGCAAATATGATGCTGTGTTATCGCTATATCATGATCAAGGGCACATAGCAGGTCAAGGGATAGCGAGTTCTATAAGCATGGAAGAAGCTATAAAAGTCGCATCAGCATATGCGAAGATTTACGGGCAACCAGGCACGTAAATAAAATTAATGCGACAACTATCTTGACAAACACCAGGGCTTAGGTCGTTTTTTGTAACAAGTGGATCAAAAATTCGTTGACGATCGCATATATTCGGAAGGGGTTTTACCTGTTAATTTTTTAAATGATTTACTGAAATGTGCAGAATCAAAATATCCAACTTTTTCTGCTATTTCATAAATCATTAAATTTTCTGTTTTCATAAGTTCTTTGGCTTTATTGATTCTAAATTTCTCCACATAATCGATAAACGATTCTCCAGTTTCTTTTTTAAATATATAACTCAAATAATTACGACTTATGTGTAAATCTTGAGATATCTTAGTTAAAGATACTTTTGTATTGTAGTTATTATTTACAAAGGTTTTTATATATTTTACATAAATAGAGCATTTTTCCGATTTATTAGCATTAATATCATCTATTAAAAGTAAAAGTATGTTTTTAAACTCATCTATTATTTGCAAAGAAACGATTGAATTTACAGTTGTGAAATTGTAGTAGATATTCTCAAATCGGTATTTGAGAATATTTACTAAGCGACTTTCGGTAATGATTGCATTATCGACTAAAACTTGTGATATTAAAGTATTGATGATTAATATATATAAAGTTTTAACATCGTCGCATGTTCTTTTGCTATTCTGAAAAAAATTGCAATTGATATTTTCCCATATAGCAAGAAATCCTTTTTTATCCCCATTTAAAATACTGTTTGATAACGCATGAGCTTGGTCTATAAATTTATAAAATAGTTCGCTTGAGAGGGAATTACTTGTATTATTATAAGTTTCATATATCTGATTTATCATTTAAAATACCCTCCTTTATGGGATTTTACCCCTCATTTCAAGACAATACGTCCTTTAAGATCGGCACATCTTCGTAAATATCATATATATTACTTATATAGTTATATTCTCGTTTTTCATTAAACTGTTTTTCCAAGCATTAAAACTATCATTCATAGCTTGGCGTAATTCTTCCTCGTTTTTGTCACAAAATGCATTAAAGATTCTTACGTGGTCTCTTACGGCAATTTCTGGCATATTTTTCATGGTTGTGCCAAGAGAAGCTTTAAAAAGCTGTAATATGGTCGAACCAATTCTTATTACAAATGGATTATGAGTGCTTTCTAAAATTGCATAATGGAAAGCTAAATCATCATCTGCCTGTTGAGTGCCTTGGTTGACTGCGTTTTCTAAGCGATTTATAGCATTTCTTATATTTTCTATATCTTCAGGAGTAGCCTTTTTCATAGCCATTACAGTATACGCTGGTTCAAACATTTCTCTGAGTTCAAATATCTCTTTGTTGCTTCCCTGTTCCAAAAGTAAAGTGAATATTAGCGAATTTATGTTATCGACATCTGCCTTTTGTTTTATAAAAGAACCGTTCCCGTGTTTAACTTCTACAACATTCATTGCTTCCAACATTTTTATAGCTTCTCTTACACTGGTCTTACCTACACCAAAAGTTTTTGCCATCTCATTTTCAGAAGGCAAAGGATCTCCGGGTTTAAGTTCTTTGCTAATCAAAGCTTCTTCTATACGTTTGATTATTGCTCTCACGATAGAGCCTGATTTTATGGGTTCGTTTAAAGGACTCATATACTTATACACCTCACTGTTATCGGATAACAGACATCAGATATCTGTTATCTGAATTATATGATTCTTTATATGTAAATGCAATATTCAAAAATGGCTTATAGATAGATTCAGAACGTGTTATATCAAAATATTTAGCTATTACTCCAAATTGCTTCGATTCTCGAGTATTTGTGTTTTTGTTATATACTGTTTTTATTTATGACGACATTCTAACATGTAGAATAGATTTGTACAATTATAACGTACTTTTTTACATTTACATAGAATGTTGCACCCGTCTATAATGGTTTATATAAAGGATTTCAAGCGATGTATTATTGTAGAAAGCGCTTGGAAACCTAAAATATTATCTATATAGGAGGGAACAGAAGTGGCTAAAAAGAAAGTGTTTATTGGAATTTTGATAGTAATGCTAGTATTATCTATTACATTACTATCAGCATGTAGTGGAGGGGATGATGGTACTGCTGTAAACCCGGAAGATACACAGGAGCCAACAGAGCCGAGTAACACGGATTCTCAAACTACTGAAGAAACACCAGTAGAGATACGCGTCGCATGGTGGGGCGATACTACGCGACATGAGTTGTATAACCAGATTCTCGATGCATTTGAAGCTGAATATCCGAATATAAAAACGATACGTGAACCGGCTAGCTGGACAGATTATTGGAGTAAATTAACGGTTCAAAGCGCTAGCGGTGGAGCTCCGGATTTCATGGGGATGCATCCGTTTTATGGAAGCGATTATGTTCAAAGAGGTGTTATAGAACCATTAGATACGTTTATTGAAGATGGCGTAATTGATGTGAGTAATTTCCCACAAAGTGCTGTAGACAGTGGTAAACTTAATGATATTGTTTATATGATTCCTATGGGTATCACAATAGACGCATTGATAGTCAATAATTCTATGCTCAAAGATCTAGGAGTAACTACTCCGAAACTTGATTGGACATGGGATGATCTCAAGGTTATAGGAACCGAAACGAGAACAGCGCTTGATGCGAAAGGCGCAAAAGATTCATGGCTTATGGATGATATGTCAGGTATCTATGAAATGTTTCGTGTATGGGTACGTCAAAACGGTCGCGTAGATTTATATACGCAGGAAGGCGATATAGCATATACAGAAGAGGATGTCGAGGGTTGGTTTACTATGTGGAATGATTTGCGGAAAAGTGGGATCATACCAGATGCAGCCACAGCGACTGAGTACGCTAATGCAGCTTTAGAAGATACGTTGCTTGTAAGGGGTAAAGTTGCTATACGTCGAGCACCCGCTAATCAATATAAGATGCATTGTGTAGCATTGCCGGAAAAGGAACTTATTATGGTACGACATCCATCTAAACCAGATGGTGAGGTTGGAGAATTTATTTATGGTGCTCACTTTGCAATTTCATCTAAAACGACGCCTGAAAAGAAATTAGCAGCGGCAAAACTGATAAATTTCTGGGTCAACGACGAGGATTCGATCGAATTATTCAGATTGGATCAAGGTGTACCCGCTAATACAAAAATGGTAGAATTCCTTACTCCTTTACTGGATGAGCAGGATAAGCCTACATTAGATTACGTCAATAAGCTGATGCCAATTGCTAAACCTATCATTTTTGCTCCAGCTGGGGCAACGGAAGTTGACTCGCTTTTTAAGACTCTTGCTGATGAGGTAAGATTTGAAGAGAAAACGCCTGGGGAAGCGGCTGCCGAACTTATTTCTAAAGCCCAACCTATATTGGACTCAAGCAAAAAATAACGACAGTTTTTTGGCCTAGAGCGTGTGCTTTCGACACGCTCTAGGCTATTCTAACAGCTAAATTGAATTGAGGTGATGACCTGACCAATGAAGAAATATAAATTTAATAGACCGTGGGAAGGCTATGCGTTCTTAACACCTTGGCTTTTGGGATTCCTTTTGTTCACAGCAATTCCCATGGTTTTATCATTGTATTTCTCTTTTACGCAATATGATGTTGTGACATCCCCTAAATGGGTAGGGCTCGAAAATTATATAGAATTAGCTAACGACCCCAGGGTTCATAAGAGCTTACAGGTTACCTTTACCTATGTGGCGCTCGGTGTTCCTTTCCAATTAATCTTTGCCTTGCTATTGGCAGTTGTATTCAAAAACGATATACCCGGCGTTCGCATATACCGCGCCATATATTATTTGCCGTCATTATTCGGCGGTAGTGTTGCAGTAGCTATATTATGGCGGCAATTATTCAACAAAGAAGGAGTGGTTAATCAACTCCTATCACTTGTAGGCATTGAAGGACAGAATTGGATAGCATCGCCGGATACAGCACTATATACATTGATCTTATTGCTCATCTGGCAGTTTGGCTCTCCTATGGTCATATTTCTAGGAGGTTTAAAGCAGATATCTCCCGACTATTATGAAGCGGCAGAAATAGACGGAGCAAGCAAAGTGGGTACTTTCTTTCACATAACATTACCATTGCTTACGCCTATGGTCTTCTTCAACATAGTTATGACCATAATAAATGCATTTCAGGCGTTTACACCCTCTTATATAATTAGCGGAGGAACAGGAGCGCCTGTAGATTCGACATTATTCTATACGTTATATCTTTATATCAAAGGATTTCAGCACTTTTCCATGGGATATGCATCTGCCCTAGCGTGGGTGCTATTGATTATAATAGCCATCATTACAGCTATTATGTTTCTTCTGGCTCGGAAATGGGTCTATTATGATGAATGATGAGGAGGGTATATAAGATAATGAAAATTAAACAAAGAAGAAAGTTGCTAACACATTTTTTAATCATACTATTTGGGCTGATTATGATATACCCTCTCCTATGGATGTTAAGCGCTTCATTTAAAGAAGACGTTGAAATATTTCAAAGCGCCAGCCTATTACCTAAAAATCCGACCATAAATAACTATATATATGGGTGGAAAGGCGTATCAGGGGTTAGCTTCGGCAAATTCTTTATAAACTCCTTTTTCTTAGCAATAGTAAGCATTATTGCCAATATATTATCGTGTTCAATGGCAGCGTATGCTTTTTCTAAACTTGAGTTTAGATTTAAGAACACCCTTTTTGCGATAATGCTGGTAACATTGATGCTGCCGTTTCATGTAAAACTAATCCCTCAGTATATAGTATTCAGTAGAATAGGATGGGTTAACACTTATCTGCCGTTATTAGTACCGAAATTTTTTGCGACAGAAGGGTTCTTCGTCTTTCTATTAGTGCAGTTTATGCGTGGGATATCGAATGAACTGCTAGAAGCGCCGAGGATAGATGGAGCAGGGACGTTTAGGATATATATGCAGTTTATAATGCCGTTATCAGTACCAGCGCTTGTCACCGTAGCGATTTTCACCTTTATCTGGACGTGGAATGACTTCTTCTCACAGATGATTTACTTGAGTGCGCCTCCGACATTTACAGTGTCGCTTGCGCTGCGTATGTTTGTGGATGCAACCGGTGAGAGCTCATGGGGTGCGCTTTTTGCCATGTCGTGCCTGTCCTTGGTACCGTTGCTGTTTATATTCATCGTATTCCAGCGCTATCTGGTAGAAGGCATAATGTTAGGTAGCATTAAAGGTTAAATTGAATGCTTACAATCAGAGATATTTAAGGCTTGGCATAAATATCCAAACCTTTTATATAAATTAAATTATAAAAAACGGAGGTATTCTACAAATGTCTAATGAAGAATTGATAAGGGAAATAAGAAAACATCGTCTGGCAGATTTAGCAGATGGTTTAGATGCACTTGGCTTAGTGAATACGGGTACCATGAATTCGGAGATGAGACCGATTCGTGAGGGTATTAAATTTGCAGGATTTGCTTATACTGTTAAACTTATTCCCGCACAAAAGGATGTCAAAGCTTGTGATAATATAGAGGAATATTTTGGCGAACTGGGGAATTGGTGTTCTGATACCTATTCTTTTATGAGCGGCATTACAGAAGAAACAGCTAAAGATATGGTCGTAGTAATAGATGAGGGTAGCTATCCTGGTGGAGTGTGGGGCTCTGAAATTGGTATGAATACGATGAAAAAGGGAGTTGTTGGTGCCGTCATTGATGGAGCATGCCGTGATACTTATGAATGCAATCTAGAGAAGGTAAATGCTTTTTGCACTAAGCGGACATTTAATCATGTCTATGGAAGACTAGTCAACGGTGGCATTAATATTCCAATACAATGTGCAGGCGTAACAGTAAATCCAGGCGATATCATTTGCGCAGACGATGATGGGGTGTTGGTTATTCCTAGAGATAAAGCAGAAAAAGTACTGGAATTTGCAGTGGCTATCCATAAAGTGGATCAAAAAACTAGAGCAAAACATTACGAAGACCTTGGTTATGATTACGATGAGACCCTAGGGGATATTGGCGCTGAATAACAATTTGAGTGGCCCATTGCTATAAATGCTAATTTATTATAAGTAGGCTGATTAGCCTTAAGTTAAATTAAGGTTAATCAGCTACTACAAAATATATTAACATAATCGGATCTTAACGTTAGTTGGCAAGGCTTGTAAGAGACTTTATAAATATTTTGTGCCTTAAGGAAGGAATGATCGTAAATATGAAAGCTTTACGTAAAATAAAAGATGAGGTAGGCGCTGAATTTCAGGACATTCCCATACCTAAAATTGGCCCTACTGATTTATTGATAAAAGTAAAGGCAACTGCATTGTGTAAATCTGATATAGATGTGTATAATTGGACGACTGTTGTACAAAATCTGAAATTGCCTTTACCTGTTACAATGGGGCACGAGTTTTTAGGTGAAGTCGTAGATATAGGTGAAGTGGTCAAAGGCTTCAATATAGGCGACCATGTGGTTGGAGAAACTCATATTCCGTGTGGATATTGCTATGCTTGTAAAACTGGTAAATCTCATATATGTGTAAATAATATGGGTGTGCTTGGAAGGAGCGTAGATGGCTCATTTGCAGAATTTATAAGGCTTCCAGCCGTATCTGCTATAAAAGTAGATAATAGTATGCCGCCATCACATGGTGCAATTATGGAACCGCTAGCTACAGCTGTGCATGCGACTACCAAGGCAGATGTTGCAGGAAAGACCGTCGCTATTTTAGGATGTGGGACCATCGGCTTAATGAATGTGGAGATAGCTAAGATTTTGGGGGCGACTAAGGTTATTGCTGTGAGTAGGACACAGGCCAAACTTGATAAAGCTCATGAATTAGGAGCAGATTTAATAATCAATAACAAAAGCGATAATATGGTAGGAGCGGTAATAGAAAATACTCATGGCATAGGGGTAGATGTAATAATCGATTATACAGGGGACATAAAGGTAATAAACGATTCAGTAGATATGCTCAAAGTGGGTGGTAAATGCGTATATGTGGGTATGATAGATTATCCATTAATATTTGAAAAATTTATGGTTAGAGTAGTTTACAAAGAATTGGTGTTAACTGGTATCTTTGGGAGAGAGATTTATAACACATGGACAATTCTAGATAATATATTAGAGTCCAAACGTATAAATTTAGAAAATTATATCGCAGATGAGGTACCGTTAAGAGATATAGATAAATGGATAGATAAAGCTTCAAAGCTTACGGGACGAGTCATTTTATATCCTGATTTTAATTAGAAGTGGAGATATTTATAATGTTTAAAGAAAATTTACCCAAAGAAATAACTGTTTTTGAAGTAGGACCAAGGGATGGATTGCAGAATGAACCTGAATATATACCGGTTGAAAAAAAGATAGAATTGGTTAATCGCTTAATCTATGCTAACTGTAAAAAAATTGAGGTGACATCTTTTGTTCATCCTAAATGGGTTCCTCAAATGAAGGATGCCAAAGAGGTATATGCAGGGATTGATAAGAGAGATGATATTACATTTAGCGCTTTGGTGCCAAACGTAAGAGGATTAGAGCTAGCGATTGAGAGCGGTTTTAAAGAAGTTGTGACTATAATGAGTTCCAGCGAAAGCCACAATATGGAAAATGTTAATATGACTGTAGACAGGTCGTTGAAAGAGATTGAAGAAATAAATAGAATAGCAAAACAACACGGGGTTAGAGTGCGTTCTTATATTGCTACAGCATTTGGTTGTCCTATAGAAGGAGATATACCGGTTGAGAAAGTGCTTGATATTGCTTTGGCATTAGAAAGTTATGGTTCTTATGAGATATCTCTTGGGGATACCACGGGTATGGCAAATCCTATTATGGCCTTTGAAATACCAAAGCTTATAAAAGAGAGCCTTAAAAAAGCATCGGTAGCCGTTCATTATCACCAATCAAAAGGGATAGAATTTGCCAATATTCTTGCCTCACTTCAAGCGGGTATTACTGTTTTTGACGGAGCGGCCGGGGGATTAGGTGGATGCCCTTATGCGCCTGGTGCCACTGGAAATATTGCTACGGAGATAATGGTCGATATGTTTGAACGTATGGGAATCAAGACTGGTATAGATTTAGAAAAAATCATGGAATGCGGCGAATATGCCAAGAGCTTAAGTTCATCTTGTCATAGCTAGAAAAGGAATGGTGATAATAATGAATAACGAATTAGAAAAAATAAGAAAAAAATTTAAAGATGGGCAGATAAAACAGCAAAATCTAGAAGAGGAAATTTTTAAAGCTGTATATGCCTCTGATGCTGCTAGAGTGAAGGATGCGTGCAAAGACGCGGCTATACTTAGATGTGAGGTTATAGAAGAAAATACCGGAGTACAATTAGAATTGATTAAAACTACTCAGGTAGATAACTGTGCGCTTTTAAGCGGAGGGCGAATCCTACCAGGCATTGAAATGAAAGTCGGGGCAGCTATTATACCTTTAGGGATTGCAGGACCTATGAGAATTAAAGGCGAATATGTAAAAGATGAAATGGTATATATTCCATTAGCTACTAATGAAGCCGCATTAATAGCAGGTGTACAAAGGGGAATTAAAGCAATAAATATGGCTGGAGGGGTGAACGCTTTGGTTCGATATGATGGAATGACCAGAGCCCCATTGCTCGAAGCGCCAAATATTTATGAAGCCGAAAAGTTATGTATACGCTTAAAGACCGATAAAGATCTAATAGTCAGGTTAGGAGGATATGTTAAGGATCCTTTTATTAGATTGGAAAAGGTAGATCCATATCAAGTAGGAAGCAAAGTATTTTTAAGAATGATTTTTAAAACAGGCGATGCCATGGGAATGAATGGTGTTACAAAAGCTTCAGCGGATATTGTAAAAGCTTTATTAGAAGAGTTAGATAATTGGGAGCTTATAACTATAAGCGGCAACTTATGTACCGATAAAAAAGCAGCTCATATCAATGTATTAAACGGACGTGGCAAGTCAGTAGAGACAGAAATATTTATTCCTGAAGAAATACTTAAAAAGGTATTTAAAAAAGGTGTTAGCAGCAGAAAAGTGGAAAAAGTAGTATTTCATAAATGTTATTTAGGTTCGGCACTCAGTGGTACGATATCGGGTTTTAATGTAAATGCAGCTAATCCGATTGCAGCCTTTTTTGCGGCTACTGGCCAAGATCTGGCTCAGGTAACAGGATCGGCTAATAGTTTTGTCCAGGCCGATGCTGTCGAAGGCGGATTACACTTTATGGTGAGCTTTCCATCATTGGAAATAGCAACGATTGGTGGCGGCACTATGTTTGGAACAGCAAAAGAAGCCTTGCAACTAATAGGTTGTGGCAATGTCGGTACTAGCATAGACGACAATAAAAGCGTTATGCGTTTAGCGGAAATTATAGCTAGTGCAACCACGGCACTTGAAATTAATACAGCATGTGCCCAAGCGGCCGATTATGAAATGGCAGAATCTCACGTAAGATTAGCACGCGGTGAAATAGATTCTTAGGAATGAATGAAAGGAAGGTAAGATTGATGAGAAGATTTATATCAGATAAATTAGGTAGAGTTGTAATATTAAATCTTGAAAGAGGCGAAAAGCTTCTTGAAAGTATAAAGGCCCAATTAAATGAGTTGGGTATAAAAAATGCAATAGTATTGAGCGCTATAGGCTCTCTGCAAAAAGCTGTACTTCATCGAGTAACTGGTATGGAGGAATCTCCGGTAGATGAATATGTAACTATAGAAGCTCCGTTGGAACTCGCTTCTTTACAGGGAGTCGTGGCAAATGGAGAACCTCATTTTCATATGGTGATTTCTAGCCAAGAAAATACATTTACCGGACATTTAGAAGAAGAGACAACAGTGTTGTATCTATGCGAAATTACATTGGTTGAAATAGTAGGTGCTAATTTCCAAAGAAAGAAAAATGACTTAAATATAGCTATATTAACAGATTTAGATGATTTTAGTTAAAAAAATATACCGGAAGCAAGGCGGCGATAAACCGCCAAGAAACGATATCCCTAAAAGTTTGGGACCTTAGTGGAATATTATATTGCTAGTATGGTCGATATAGAACCTGGTAGTTTTCACCTACCAGGTTTTTGCTTTGGGTATGTAAGTAATTTTGTCTATAGGCTTATCGGTTGAGGGCATGGCTTATGGCACCATTTGATATAAATTTGAACCAAAGTTCACCTTCATCGTCTTATTTAATGAAAATAGAATGACGGGAGGTAACAATGGATATTTCGTTTGAAAATGTGAGCAAGGTATACCGCAAAGGCGCTAAAGCGCTCGACGATGTCAGCCTTCATATACCTAGCGGGGTCTTTGGCCTTCTCGGGCCAAATGGCGCCGGGAAAAGCACCCTCATGAAGATAGCGGCGACGCTTATCGAGGCGACGTCGGGCAGGATAAAGGTCGGCGGTTTTGAGCTGCCCAAAGAGCAGCATGAGGTGAGGCGGATACTGGGCTATTTGCCGCAGGAGTTCGGGCTCTTCAATAATCTCACGGCGTATGAGATGATGGATTATGTGGCCATAATGAAGGGTATGCAGGATAATGTAAAACGTCGGGCCGAGATAGAAAGGCTTCTGGAGTGGGTGAACCTTACCGATGTACATAAACGCAGGGTGGGTAGCTTTTCCGGAGGAATGAAACAGCGCCTGGCCATAGCCCAAGCCCTTTTGAATGAGCCGAAACTCCTTATTTTGGATGAGCCCACGGCCGGCCTCGATCCGGAGGAACGCATGCGCTTCAGAAATCTTTTGAACCGCATAAGCGCCGACAGGGTGGTCATCCTGTCAACCCATATAGTATCCGATGTGGCGGCGGGCTGTCAGCGCCTGGCGGTACTAAACCGGGGCAGGATAATGCTGCAAGGGGAAGTGGAGGATCTGAAACGCTGCGCCGAGGGCATGGTATGGGAGGCGGAGGTGCCGAGCCATACGGATATAGAGGCGTTGCCCGATGCTGTGACGGTGTCGTCACGCCGCGACGGGGATAGATTGTACCTGCGGCTTTTGGCAAAGCAGCCGCCGCTTGCCGATGCGCGGCCGGCCGATCCGGGGCTGGAGGACGGCTATATGGCGCTTATCACAGGCATGAACGGTGGTGATGCACGGTGATCATGCAAATAGCGCGCTATCAATGGACCCGCACCCGGCGCTGGTGGCCGTTTCCCGCGGCTGTAATAATATCGCTGGCTGCAGGGCTTATACCGTTTCTACTCGGCGATACGCTGATCAGCAATACCATGACCGGCATGGATGTAATAGAAAACGCAAGGAACTTCTTGCCATTTGCAATGTTGGCTGTCATGGTGGCATCTGCCTTATCCATAAATCGTGAGACCGATGAGGGCAGCGATGATCTGCTTTGGGTATTGCCGGTGGACAATACCGCTCTTATATTGGGCAAGTTCTTGGGAACATTGCCTATAGCAGGGCTGGCTTTTGCGGCCTTTACAATACCGACGGGCGCTGCCGTCTTTATAGAGTGGCTGGGCAGCGGGCTGCCTGTATGGTATATTGCCTCCGAGCTGGGCATAATGGCGCTTTGGTGGGCGGCAGGCATACTGTCGGCGGCTGTGGCGGCAGGCTTTTTAGGCATGCTGTTTAGGGGCCTTGTCCTCTATGTATTCATACTTGTGCCATGGGTAGTAACGCCTGTGGTAGTGGTCATGGGCATAGATTTCGGCTATTCCGGCGATTATAAGAACATGATGATCCTATGGCAGCTTGCGGATTGGACCACCATCGGCAGCGAATTGACCATGCCGATGGCGAGGGACTTCTATGCCTTATTGCCTTATATTGGCGGTATTATATGGCAGAAACTTTTTTATATAGCGATGGCCGGCTTGATTTTGGCTTTGGCGCCTCGCCTTATAAAGAGGCATAGGATAAAAGGCGGTTCCATGGATAAAGGCTATATGATTGCCGCGATGGCGGCAGCAGCGCTGTTGATTGTATCGGCCGGCATGTTCTACGAGGAGCAAAGTATAGGCTATGATAAGGCAAGAAGCGAAACCGATTTTTACAGAAATCATTACGCGGCATATTTTGGAGAAGAAGGTGCATCGCCGGCGGATGAGGATACAAAATTGCCGCCGCTTGAAGATATAATCGATCCCCCTCTTTATATAGAACGCTATAAACTGGATATTGATACGACAAAACCGCCTTATTTGAAAATAAAAGCTGAGTTTACGCTTCGGAATACAAGTGAAAAAACCATAGATCGTCCCGTATTGACATTAAGGCATAATTTTGATGTGGCTTCGCTTACAGTGGACGGCCAAACAAAGCAAAATACAAGGGATGGGGACTGGGTGTATATAGAGGGTATGACGCTTAAGCCGGGCCAAAGCGCAGAGGTGGTTATGGAATACAGCGGATTGGTGGAGGAATGGCGCGTGCACGACCGTGTGCCTTATTTGCATTATTTTGTGACCGATTATGGGTTTATGCTGCCTGCCGACTACGGTTGGTATCCTCTTACTATACAAGCACCTTTAGGCAACCTGTTCGGACACAGAAGCTATGGTGATTATCCCTATTATTCATTGGATGAGTGGGATACCATGTTGCATTATATGCCTGATATATACGGCTCAGAAGTACCCACTCCGCGGCCGGATGAGCAGAAGTCCGGACAATTGGTGGCACAGGACAATGATCCCGCATGGGAAGCAAGCATTATAGATCCATGGCGGCGGCCGGCGTATTTTGATATAACCCTGCGAAAAGGGGGCAGCTATGAGGTGGTGACCAGCATAGGCGAGATCGATGAGCAGGGCGGCAGCGTCCATGCAGCGGGCAAGGGATATTATCTCACACTTCTTGGATGGCCTATGGATGAGATTAAGCTTGGCGTGGATACGGCATACAGGCCCATGGAATACGATGGTGATGAAGGGATATATCCGGCTACCGTCATGAGGGATTCATGGAACTGGCTGGGCATAAGCGGAAAGACGGCCCGAACAGCCATAGTGCCTTTTTATACTTACAGTGTAATAGACGGAGAGCAGGGATTTTTCATAGACAATGTAGAGGTGCTCGGCTATGACTCGCGGTATTTTTGATGGGGTGTTGACAGGGCGAAGGCCACCCAGTATAGCCGAGCAATGCCTGCAGGAGGTGTACAAGTTATGGCGACAATGGAAATACAACGGTTCCTATTCGTTGGACTATGAAAACATAATATTTATCGATATGCATGCTGATTCCTATTCCTATTCAATTGACGGTGAAAACATAACGTGGTTTGACGTGTATGGCGAACTGGGCGAAAATAAGGAAAGCCTTGATGTGTCGTCGGTAAAAGCCATCATGGCATGGATAGAGGCTCATGATGAAGAAACGGTGCGTCAGACACTGCATGGGCTGTATATAAAAGCACAGCAGGCCCCGCTTTCCATAGATGAGCTGAAGGAGGCCTTCGGACTATGATAAAGCGCTTGTATGCCCAATGGCTCATCGGCCGATCGTCGGTTTTATTTGCATTGGCGTTTGGGCTTTTGTGCGGCATGATCCTCGGCAATTACGAATCATTTACAGGGGATAAAGCCACGGTTGATGTGGTCTATACGGTGGTGGAGCGATATCTGGCGCTGACAGTGCTGTTCGTGGCAGTGCAGATGTGGAGCGATATCGAGGGGCGGCGACCGCGGCTGTTGCTGTCGCTGCCCTTTAACAGGGCGGAAATGGTATTCAACCGCCTGCTTTTGCCCATGGCGGTCTATGCCTTTATAGCGGCAACCATATTGCTGTATGCCGACATAAACATAGCGGATATGGACATATGGGAGATGGGTGTAAACAGCTTGCCGCCGGCTTTCTTGCTGCTGGCGGCGGCGACATTGGTCGGCCTTTTGGCCCGAAACGGTATGGCTGGTGCATCGGTCGCCATGGCATGGTGGCTGATGGAAATTACAAGCGGCGGCCGCTATACAAAGCAGTTTTACCTCTTTGCCGCAAGCGATACCAAGCCGGAAGTGAATCTTGTGGCCAATCGCTGGGAACTGGCCGTCATAGCGGTTATTATGGCCGTCGCCGCATGGCGGTTGTATAGGCGCAATGAGAGGTTTATGGAGGAATGAAGGATTGATATGCGTTTATCGCGGTTTGCGCATGGGGACAGGATCATGATGGTCCTGTCCCTTGTCGCTGTAAGCCTGCAAAATCTGCGCGTAGGCTCTTTCCAATGCGGAGGTATCGTTGTGCTCTAATTCGTCCATGCCGCCTTGCCATGCTATGCGCCCTTCCTTCATGATGACCAAGCGTTGGGCTACGGCCGCCGCATCGTCGAGTATATGCGTGGCCATTATTATGGTACCGCTGCGAGAGGCTATGGCGCTTAATAAAACCTGCCTCTCTTTCGGATCAAGGCCGGCGGTTGGTTCATCCAGTAATAGAAGTTCGGGGTCGACCAGCAGGCTTTGGGCTATGAGGAAACGCCGCCGCTGCCCGGGAGACAGGCTGTTCAAAGGGCGGTTTGACACCTCATCCAGACACCATTGATGCAGCAGGGGCTTTACGCGCTCTATCGCATTTTCACCGCGCAGGCTGGCAAGGTATTTCATGGCGTCTTTAACCCTCATGGATAAAGGCATAATATTGGATTGGGGGACATAGCCGCATCTCAGGGCCAAGCGCATGCGCTGTATGGGATCTATGCCGGCCACGCTATCGGCGGCGGGCATATGGATGTATAGGCTGTCGCCGTCAATGAGATAATGGCCGGCATCGGGCACATCGATACCGGCCATTATGCGTAAGAGAGTGGTTTTGCCTGCACCGTTCGGGCCGGCTATTGCGGTTATGCCCGGTCGGAATGATGCCGATATGTCCAATATGCGCCCGATGGCCTTATGATATTTCTTTATGCCTGTAAGTTCTACATACATTTCGGCTTTGCTCCATTCCGGTAGCGGGTGTTGCGCAGCATAAACCAGACCCATATCATCAATGCGGCCGAGACGGCTGTGCCTATCCATCGGCTGCTTACCCAAGCATAACTTCCCGGCTGGCCGATGAAGTTCACCGGCCCCAAACGGTTGCCGGCGGTCAATTCGATTGCCCAAAGCAGTACCGATGCGCCGAAGGCTGTGCCTATGCCGAAACGCAATGTCAAAGCCAAAGCCAACGCGGTCGAGAGCAAAAGGGGGATAAGCCAACTTAAGGCGAGCATGATGAAGCTGTCCTCCCAACCGGCCAACACGCTTATGCCGCTGACCAGCGTCGCCGCTGCGGCGTTTATGACAGTGGCTGCCAACCATCGTCCTAATATGGCCACCTCGGTGGATATAGGGCTTATGGCCTGCAATTCGCCCCATACGCCGCGGTTTATGCTTGCGCCGTACAGCGTGAGCAAGCTGCCCAGCCATGGCACCAGCGCTATCATTATATTGACTTTGATGGACACCATGCTTGCGGTGAGAATGGTTCCCGAAAGCAATATAACTGTGGCCGCCAGCCATACATATATCGGGTAGAAATGCATCTGCATGGCCAGTGCGCGCAGCAGGTCATTTATACCTATGCCGCGCCGCGCCGAGGGCTTGGCTTTTAAGCCGTATAGTCTGTCCATCTCATTTTCCAGCGTGGCAGCCAGCGCCCGGGTGCTTTCATAAGTAGGCTCCGGGGCTGTATAGCTATTCAGCAGCTCTTTTATAGAATCCATATCATCGTCGATGGTATCGAATGCGTCGGCATCATCATCTTTGGGTTCAAGCGGTTCCATAGCGCTGTACATTTTTGTCCTGTTGCTATCAGCATTGAACTTTGGCTGATAGAGATCTGATTTATCGCGCTTGCTCATCAACCGCACCTCCTTTATATTCGGCCAATTGCTGTTTTAACGAGCAATAGGCCTTGTGCAGCCGCGACTTGACAGTACCTTCGGGTATGTCCATGGCGGCCGATATCTCCTTTATTTTCAAGCCTTCATAAAAATGCAATACCACCGGCTGGCGTATATCCATAGGCAGGGCGGTTATCGCATCCACCACTTTGTTGCGCAATTCCTGCCGCTCCATAAGATCGGCCATATTGCCGCTGTCGGTCATGTCTTTTATCTGCGACATATCATCGCGCACATCCTCATGCTTATAGCTGGCACTGCGCCACATATCGCGGCATAGGTTGGAGGCTATGCGATACAGCCATGGTTTGAAGCGCTGCGGCGTATCGCCCCGCTTGAGCGCCCGTATCATATGCAGAAATGTATCCTGAACTATATCTTCAGCGGTAGCTTCCGCACCTGTCAAGCGGTAAACGTATTTGTATATGCTGCTGTGATACCGGTATATGAGTACCTCTACAGCGGCTTTATCCCCGCGGCCGGCGGCAGTGGCCAATTCCTCGTCGGTTAAATCCATAACATTCCTCCAAAGCGATTACAGCATTTCTTTTATATATAATAAGACGTAATAATAGCACATATGGTTCAACAAACGATGCATACATTCATATTGTACGTCATTATGGAAACGAGATCAATTGCTGCATGACGCAGGGGTTCAACTTTTCGCATCCCTCCTTCGCTTTTTATGGTATAATAGCTATATAGAGTTGATGAGAGAAGGGCGGCTTCTATGAGGCGCCCTTCTTGATTTTGAGGAGGTAGTGTTCATGCTGCCAAGAGAACGCACCGAAGCGCTTGAAATAGAAATATTATCGCCGTATGCCGCTTTGAGCAGCAGGAGCAAGGGTCGAGCGACGCCCGAGGCACAGTGCGATATACGAACCGATTTCCAGCGCGACAGGGACAGGATAATACATTCCAAAGCCTTTCGGAGGCTCAAGCATAAGACGCAGGTATTTTTATCGCCCGAAGGGGATCATTACCGCACTCGGCTCACGCATACGCTGGAGGTATCGCAGATAGCCCGTACCATTGCGCGCGCCTTAAGATTAAACGAGGATCTGACAGAGGCCATAGCTTTGGGCCATGATCTGGGGCATACGCCGTTCGGGCATACCGGTGAGGCGGTGTTGAATGAGGTATGCCCCAAGGGGTTCAGCCATAATGTTCAGGGGCTCCGCGTTGTGGAGGTTTTGGAGAAGGACGGAGCTGGCCTTAATCTGACTTGGGAGGTCCGAGACGGCATACTGAACCATACCAGCCGCGATGTCGCCGCTACCGTGGAAGGGCGTGTGGTAAGTCTGGCTGACAGGGTTGCGTATATAAACCACGATATAGACGACGCTATAAGGGCGGGCATAATATCGCCCGAGGACCTGCCGCCGAATTGCATAGATATATTAGGGCATACTCATAGCAGGCGCATAAACAATATGATTACCGATATTATAAACAACAGCGTTGACGACAACATAAACATGAGCCGGCCGGTTAAGGATGCCATGAACCAACTGCGCGAATTTATGTTCAATCGTGTTTATCTGGATCCGGTCGCCAAAAAAGAGGAAAAAAAGGCTCAACATGTGGTCAGAGAGCTTTATTTTTATTTTTTGAATAATGTGGATAAGCTTCCGGATGATATGAGGTTATTGCTGGAATTCAACGATATATCCGATGTGGTATGCGATTATGTGGCGGGTATGACCGATACCTATGCTATACGCGTCTATAAAGACCTGTTCTTGCCGGAGTCGTGGAGTTAGTGAAGTTAAATGATAAAAATTATTTTTTTTTGCAGGAGATTTTAATTTTATGTTGAATATTAGAGATAGAGACGATTATTATAAGTGGTGATAAGGATGAACGAATTCTTTGATCGCGAGTGGGTGGAAGAGGTGCGAAGCCGAAATGATATAGTGGACGTCATAGGAGAGTACCTGAAACTAAAGCCCAGCGGCAGAAATTTTATGGCGCTCTGCCCGTTTCATAACGAAAAGACGCCTTCGTTTTCCGTATCGCCCGATAAACAAATATATCACTGCTTTGGTTGCGGAGCAGGCGGAAATGTGATAGGCTTTGTAATGGCTATGGAGAGGGTGGATTTTATTGAAGCCGTAAAGCTGTTGGCAAAGCGTGCCGGTATACCGATACCGGAGAATTATATGCGCAACGCTGTTGCGGATAGCAAAGAAGCCATGTATAAGCTGAATACCGAAGCCGCCCGTTACTTTCATCACTGCCTGAGGTCAGAAGAAGGGAAGGCTGCCAGAGAATACCTGATGCACCGAGGGGTTGAGGCCAAGACCATTGTAAGGTTTGGGCTGGGCTTTGCGCCTGCAAGGTGGGATGGATTGAAGCAGCATTTGCTTTCGCTCGGTTATGACCAAAAGCTCATGCTGGACAGCGGCTTGATAGCAGCGTCCAAGGCGGGTGATCAAAGCTATGATCGTTTCCGAAACCGGGTCATGTTTCCGATATTCGATACGAGAAAGCGGATAATAGGATTCGGAGGCCGCGTGCTGGATAATTCCCTGCCGAAATACCTGAACAGCCCCGATACCGCGTTATTCCATAAAGGCCAAAACCTTTACGCCTTGAACGTCGTGGCAGAGGCGAAAAATATAGATTCTATTATGGTGGTCGAGGGATATATGGATGCCGTTATGCTGCATCAGTATGGCGTGGATAATGCGGTGGCTTCGTTGGGTACCGCTCTTACGGCCGAGCAAGCCAAATTGATGAAGCGATATGCGCAAAAGATAATAATATGCTATGACGGCGATACCGCCGGCAAAAAGGCGGCGAGCAGGGGGCTGGATATACTGCTTAATCAGGGCTTGGATGTGTATGTGCTCACATTGCCCGATGGCATGGATCCGGATGAATTTATCAGAAAGTATGGCAGGGATGCGTTTTGGCAGATAGCCCGGTCGGCAAAACCATGGTTGGATTACAGCATGGATGTGCTGGCTTCTAAATATGATATATCGGCTACCAGCGGCAAGACGTCATTTGCCAAAGAGGCGGTCAAACTGCTTGAAGGCATAAGCGACCCCATGCAAAAGGACTTATACTTAAAAGGCATAGAGCGGTATTCCGGTGTATCGCTCGAGGTGCTGTACGGATATATGAATAAGAATAGAACGGTGCGCATCGCCAAAACGGGACAAGAAATTCCGCATAAAATATCGGCGGTTCAGAAGGCTGAACGTGAGCTGCTCAATATAATGGCCAATCAGCCTGAAACGGCTGCCATTATAATGCAGCGTATAACCGTCGACGATTTTGAAAGCGAATTGCATAAGAAAATTTTTGATATAATGAGCGATGAGCCGAGATATGATAATATAAATAAATTTGCGGCACAATGTATAAATACTATAAAACGGAATAAAATTGCTATGAAAAGACAATTTTTATGCAAAAGGGCAGATGATCTGGCTTCCTCAGGCGATCAGGAAGCTTTAAATATATTGCTTGAGCAAATAAATGCTCTAGACAGAGAATTGCGCGACTTAAAAGAATTACCATAGAAAGGGGAATTGTACATGAAGGGTGCTGAAGTTAAATTAGGACCCCTAAAGCAGTTGATAGAAACCGGTAAGAGCAAGGGGGTGCTCACTTATAAAGAGATAATGGACATGCTCGAGGATGTGGATATAGATCCGGATCAAATAGATAAGATATATGATACATTGGAGACTTTGGGTATAGATGTGGTGGAAGAACCCATAGAGCATGAAGAGAACATCGTGGAAGAGGATTTAGAGGTCGGTTTGCCGGAGGGTGTAAATATAGACGATCCTGTAAGGATGTACTTAAAAGAGATAGGCAAGATACCGCTGTTATCCTCCGATGAAGAGATAGAATTGGCTAAACGCATAGAACAAGGCGATGAGGAGGCCAAAAAGAAGCTTGCGGAAGCTAATCTCCGCCTTGTCGTCAGCATAGCCAAGCGCTATGTCGGGCGCGGCATGCTGTTCCTGGATCTGATACAGGAAGGCAATCTCGGCCTGCTCAAAGCCGTCGAAAAGTTCGACTACAGGAAGGGTTACAAATTCAGCACGTATGCCACATGGTGGATAAGACAGGCTATAACAAGGGCTATAGCCGACCAGGCTCGTACCATAAGGATACCTGTGCATATGGTGGAAACCATAAACAAGCTGGTGCGGGTGTCTAGGCAGCTTATGCAAGAACTTGGCCGTGAGCCTGCTCCGGAGGAAATAGCCGAGGAAATGGGCATATCGGTGGAAAAAGTAAGGGATATAATGAAGATAGCGCAGGAGCCGGTGTCGCTGGAGACGCCCATAGGCGAAGAAGAGGACAGCCATTTGGGCGATTTTATACCCGACGATGATGCTCCGGCGCCGGCTGAAGCAGCGGCTTTCACCTTGCTGAAGGAACAACTCATGGATGTGCTGGATACCTTGACGCCCAGAGAAGAGAAGGTATTGCGCCTGCGTTTTGGCTTGGATGATGGTAGGGCACGTACGCTGGAGGAGGTAGGCAAGGAATTCGACGTTACGCGCGAGAGGATACGGCAGATAGAGGCCAAGGCATTGCGTAAATTGCGCCATCCCAGCCGCAGCAAAAAACCTACTCGGGGAGCCAGAGGGCCTTTAGCTCAGCTGGAAGAGCGACCGGCTCATAACCGGTTGGTCCGGGGTTCGAGTCCCTGAAGGCCCACCATATATCTAAGAATAAAAGCCAGAAACGACCTGTTTCTGGCTTTTTTGCATTGGAGGATGATGTCGATGAGCTGCACATGTGCTGATGTCATGCATATAATGGATAGTATGTTTCCCGAGAGATACGCCGAGCCTTGGGATAATGTAGGCTTGATGGCAGGAGATCCGGATGCGGAGGTTAAAAAAATATTGCTGGCGCTGGATGCGAATGCTACGGTTGTGGAGGAAGCCATACGGATGGGCGCTGACATGATAATAACGCATCATCCTTTGCTGTTTCACCCATTGAAGAGAATAGATACCAGCCGAGGCACAGGTAAAATAGTATCCATGTTGAATAAAGCCGGCATAGCGCTTTATTCGGCGCATACAAATATGGATGTCGCCCAAGGCGGCGTAAATCATGCTCTGGCCGAAGTTTTGCATTTAGATAATATCGCTATATTGGATAAGACAATATCGCAGAGGTATATGAAATTAGTTGTTTTTATACCCAAGGGATATGAGAATGCCGTATTGAAAGCAATGGCTGATGCAGGCGCGGGATGGATAGGCAATTACAGTCACTGCACCTTCCGTACCGAAGGAATAGGCACGTTTAAGCCGCTGGAAGGCGCGCATCCTTTTATAGGGCAAAAGGATCGGCTCGAAGAGGTGGCGGAAGTGCGCATGGAGACCATTGTCAGACAGCAGCAGTTAGAAGAAGTGATAAAGGCTATGCTGGCGGCGCATCCATATGAAGAGGTGGCTTATGACGTATACCCTCTTGACAATGAAATGGAAACCGCCGGGTTGGGTATAATAGGCAATGTACATCAGCCTATGCTTCTTGCCGAATATGCTTTATATGTCAAAGAATGTCTGAAACTGTCCGGGCTCAAGCTGGTAGGCCGCCTTGATAAGCCTATCGGAAGGGTGGCCGTATGCGGCGGCAGCGGAGGGGACCTGATCGACAAAGCCGCTGCAAAGGGAGCCGACGTATTTGTAACCGGTGATATTGGATATCACGATGCATTAAAGGCTGAGGAATATGATATGGCCATTATAGATGCCGGACACTATGCTACGGAGCATTGCGTTTTGCCTAAATTGGCTCTCGGTTTACAAAAGGCTACAGATACGTTACAATATAATGTAGAAATAACGGTTTCACAGAAGGAACGCGATCCTTTTGTATTTTTATAATAACGATAATAAAAAACGAGGAGGTTTTGTTTATTGGAACAATTGGATTACTTATGGCGTTACCAAGAAATTGAGAACATGTTGGACCGGTATAACAAGGAGCGCAAAAAGATACCATTGTCGGCTCAGTTGAATAAATTGAAAAAAGACATATTGGATAAGCAAGAGGCTATATCTGAGATGGGTAAATTGGTAAATGAGAAGAACGAGGCTTATAAGCAAATACGCGGCCGCTACGAAACTTTGTCTAAAGAATTCTATGGCGATAAGGAGAGACTAAGTTCTGCAAACAAGTCCAATTCAAATGAATTGAAGGAATTAAAGGCTAAAACCGGCTCTTATATAAATGATTTGAGCGCAATCAGGGCCGATCTTCGGGTATTAAAGCCTGATATCGACAAACTGGATGCCGATCTTGTCAAGGCCAGAAACCAGCTTAAACAAATGTCTGACGAGTACAACCAGCTCAAGAAGCAATACGAAGAACAGATTAAAGAGATGGGTATATCTGTCGATGAGCTGCGGAAAGAAAGGCAGGAGTTAAAAGCGCGGATAGATAAGGAGCTGATGGATAAGTATCAGATGCTCCGGAAACACAAACAGATAGCTATAGCATCGGTGGATAAGGATAAATGCGGCGGATGCAATATGTCGTTGCCATCGGCTATACGGCAATTCGCGTCCATGCTCAGTGCCGGCTGGTCGGGCGTCCATGCCCGACCTACGCTTGCTCTGCGCTACACTCATTGAGTACGCCTACGCAATATTCCAAGGCGTTCTCCGGCTTTATATCGTTTGCATCGCTTTATGTCGCTCGTTTCAGTCGTATATTACGAGTCGCAGATGAAAAATAACCACTTGCAATGCCGTAATGCATGTGGTATAATAATCGTTGCCAAGCAAGCTGGGTGATCGCGTGTGCAATTATGCATACGAGGAAAGTCCGAGCTCCATAGGGCAGGATGCCGGGTAATACCCGGTGGAGGCGACTCCAAGGACAGTGCAACAGAAATAGACTGCCGATGGATCCATAAGATCCAGGCGATGGTGGAAAGGCGAGGTAAGAGCTCACCAGCATCCAGGCGACTGGGTGGCTATGTAAACCCCATCTGGAGCAAGACATAATAGGAGGGATCAAAATAGTGGCCCGCTATTCCCTCGGGTGTAGTCGCTAGAGATATCAGGTAACTGATGTCGTAGATAGATGATCATCCTAGACAGAACTCGGCTTATAGGCTTGCTTGCAAAAATATTTTAGCAGGGGCGAAAAAGGGTATGTCAATAGCCTATAAAAATGTCATATAAAAAGGTTCAATTTTGTTCGACAAAAATGTCACTGCGAGCTTAAGTATTATAGAGATAATTATAGTGG
>NZ_JAIHAU010000039.1 GCF_020054945.1 Mahella sp. | reverse complement strand
CTATACAGTAGAGAATACCAGGATTGGTCAGATAACCGACTACGATAAATTAACGTTGGAGGTATGGACTAACGGTGCCATAGAGCCGGATGAAGCCATCAGCCTTGCAGCTAAGATTTTAGATGAGCATCTCGTGTTATTTGCGAATATGAGCGAATATATAGAGAATATCGAAGTTCCGGAAGAAAAGATCGAAGAAAAACGCGAGCATGCATTGGACATGACCATAGAAGAATTGGATCTTTCGGTACGTTCATATAACTGCCTGAAAAGAGCAGGCATAAATACTGTACAAGAATTAACAGAAAAGACCGAAGATGAAATGATGAAGGTTAGAAATCTTGGTAGAAAATCGTTGGATGAGGTTATACAAAAGCTAAATGCATTGGGCTTGAGTCTAAAAGAAAGTGAGGAGGCTGGAGATGAGCGCTTATAGAAAATTAAGCAAACCCAGCGATGAGCGCAAAGCGACATTGCGCAATCTCGTGACCGAGCTTTTGTGGTATGGCAAGATCCAAACCACTGAAGCCCGGGCCAAAGAGATACGAAAAATAGCTGAAAAGCTTATAACGCTGGCTAAAAAAGAAGCAAATAATGTGATCGAGGTAGATAAACAGGTTAATAATGAAAAACAACAAACGGTGACCATACATGTGAAAAATGATGCGCCTTCGCGTTTGCATGCCCGAAGGCAGATCATGTCATATATATATGACATGAAAGATTCTAAAAAACCAGACGAAACAAAATCCGAATATAAAGAGAGATTAAGGCAGGTAAACCATCCTGTGGTGGAAAAATTGTTCAATGAGATAGCGCCGCGGTATGCCGACAGAAATGGCGGATACGTCAGGATACTGAAAGTCGGCAAACGCCGAGGCGATGCTTCTGATATGGTTATAATAGAGTTGGTATAACGATGAGAGATGCTATCGTTGAATTCAACGATGTGAGTTTCATTTATCCGGGAGAAGAAGGAAAAAGCGCCGAGGCATTGGATAATATAAATGTCAGTATAGGGCATGGGGAATTTGTAGCCGTCATAGGGCGCAATGGTTCGGGCAAATCGACGTTTGCCAGGCATATAAATGCTTTATTTAAACCGAGCCGCGGTGATGTCATGGTAGACGGAATGAATACGAAGGACGATCAAGTGCTGTGGGCTATCAGGCAAACAGCCGGTATGGTATTCCAGAATCCGGATAACCAGCTTATAGCCACTATAGTCGAAGAGGATGTGGCCTTTGGCCCTGAAAATTTGGGAATACCACACGATGAAATAGTCAGACGAGTGCATGATGCGCTGGAGCTGGTGGACATGGCCGAATATGCGCAATTTGCCCCACATATGCTTTCAGGCGGGCAAAAACAGCGCGTGGCCATAGCCGGTATAATAGCCATGCATCCCAAATGCATAGTATTGGACGAGCCCACTGCCATGCTGGATCCAACGGGGCGCCAGGAGGTAATGGCTACTATAAAGCACCTTAATGAGGATGAAGGTATTACCGTCATCCTTATTACGCATTTTATGGAAGAAGCTGTCCAAGCTGATAGGATACTGGTTATGGACTATGGGCACATTATAATGGATGATGTGCCCAAAAAAATATTTACTCGGATAAATGACATAAAACAAGCCGGATTAGACATTCCTGCCATGACCGAGCTGGCCATAAACTTAAGAGCTCATGGTCTGAATATTCCGCCCGATATCCTAACGGTAGAGGAGATGGCTGAGGCTTTATGTCTATTGTAGTAAAACATTTGACGCATATATACATGCAAGGCACGCCGTTTGAGTCGATAGCGATTTCGGATGTAAGCTTTGAGATATCAGCAGGGGAATTTATAGGGCTCATAGGGCATACCGGCTCAGGCAAATCCACTCTCATTCAGCATCTTAACGGTCTCCTTAAGCCCACATCCGGCAGCGTGATTATAGATGGTATGGATTTATCCGATAAAAGCACTAAAATCAAAGATATAAGGCACAAGGTTGGTCTGGTGTTTCAATATCCTGAACAGCAGTTATTCGAGGAAACTATCTATAAGGATATAGCCTTCGGCCCTATAAACATGGGTATACCAGATCAGCGCTTGGATGAGACGGTACGCCATGCTATGGAACTGGTTGGGCTGGATTATGATGAATTAAAGGAACGTTCGCCTTTTGAATTGAGCGGCGGACAGCGCAGGCGCGTGGCACTAGCAGGTGTGCTGGCCATGAATCCCGAGATACTTATACTGGATGAACCTACGGCGGGTTTGGATCCTGTGGGCAGAGAGGCACTGCTGACCATGCTCAAGGAATTGCAGACAAAAAACGGCATCACCATAATAATGGTTTCTCATAGCATGGAAGATGTGTCCAGGCTTGCTGATCGCATAATGGTCATGAACAAAGGCCGATTGGCTATTATGGGCAAACCCGAGGAGGTATTTTCAGAAGGTGATATGCTGAAAGGTATGGGGCTGGGATTGCCGCAGATAACCGAACTCATGCAGCTATTGGCGAAACGGGGCAAGGATGTAAATATCAGCATATTTTCTTTGGAGCAGGCCGTCGATGAGATATTAAAGGTTTGGGGAGGTAAAGCGCTTGTTCAATGATATAACTATAGGTCAATACTTTCCCGGCAACTCTGTCATACATCGGCTGGACCCCAGAAGCAAGCTCATATTGACGCTGGCCTTTATAATATGGGTATTTGTATTAAACGAGATATGGCATTATATATTTCCTGCTATATATATTTGTACAGTGATAATGCTTTCAGGCATATCAGTACGCTATTATTTTAAGGGTATAAAGCCATTGTGGCCTATAATTGTGCTTACATTGGTTATAAATATATTTTTCACCAAAGGCGGACCGGTATTGTTTAATATCGGACCGCTTGAAGTAACCCAAGCCGGTCTTAACCAAGCCATATTAATAGCACTGCGCCTGGTGTTTCTTATAGTGGGCGCCTCTGTTTTAACATTGACCACATCGCCGGTTCAATTGACCGATGGTATAGAGCGGCTGATGGGCCCTCTTCAAGCCATCAATTTTCCGGTAGGAGAATTGGCCATGATGATGACCATTGCCTTGCGCTTTATTCCGACATTGCTAGAAGAAACCGACAGGATTATGAAAGCTCAGATGGCGCGGGGGGCTGATTTCGATACCGGCAATATACTGGATAAGGCAAAGAGCATGGTGCCGCTGCTGGTGCCATTGTTTATAAGCAAGGGGCGCACCAAGTTTAAGATGTTAAAGTTTTCAAGGCTGGATTATGGCGCGGCTATATTTACAGCCGCCATTATTATAATAAGTGTTATCTAATGGAACGAAATATAAAGCTGATATTGCAGTATGATGGCACAGCATATGCCGGATGGCAGTATCAAAAAAACGCCTTGACAATACAGCAGGTTGTAGAAGAGGCCATAGAAAGGCTTACAGGAAAACATAGTGCCGTTATAGCAGCCGGAAGGACCGATAGAGGCGTGCATGCATCAGGGCAAGTGGCCAATTTTAAGACTGAAAGCAATATACCGACAGATCGCTGGCTTTATGCTCTGAATGCCGTTTTGCCGGAGGATATAAGGGTTGTCGATGTGCAGGACGTGCCGCCGTCATTTCACGCCCGCTTTGATGCAAAGGGTAAATTATACCGCTATATCATCTGGAATGCTCCTTACAGTTCGGCACTATTAAGAAACTTCAGCCTTCATGTGGCAAGACCTTTGGACGCAGACGCTATGAGAAGGGCGGCTCAATATCTTGTGGGTACACATGATTTTTCTTCGTTTCAAGCCAGCGGTAGTGCGGTGCGCGATACGGTAAGGAGTATATGGGATATAAGCATACAAAACGAGGACAAAATGATAAGCGTATCAATATCAGGCGACGGCTTTCTGTATAATATGGTGAGGATAATGGTCGGTACACTTATAGATGTAGGCATAGGCAAGCTTACCGCTTGCGATGCAAAGTTTATACTGGAAGCCCGTGACAGAAAAAGGGCTGGCAAAACTGCCAGCCCGCATGGGTTATATCTGGTGGAGGTGTATTATTAATTATAGAAACTGTGGTTGCCTATGGTGGCTATATATTGTCTGTTTTGCACTATCCACCCGCCTTCGGCCTTAGCCGGGTTGAAGAAGTACAATGCGCTGCCTACGGGTCTTGCTCCGTTATAAGCTTCTTGTGCTGCTTGATTGCTGGCTGTTGACGGCGTATTATATATGGTCCCATCGGTTACAGGACTAAATTGCGGTATGCCATGATAGTCTTCGAATATAACTGCCTTGACGGTATTCGCAAAGTTGGGGGATTTTACGCGGTTCATTATGACGTTGCCTACCGCTACCTTACCTGGATATGGTTCGGCTCCGGCCTCTGCTTCTATGATACGGGCCAGCCAGTATATGTCCTCTCGATAATTTCCGGCAGCATCCCTGCTGGCAGCAGAGGATGAGTTGTACAATGCGTTAAGCGTTTGCGCTCCGGCTATGCCGTCCACTGCAAGGCCGCGATCCTTTTGGAAACGGATTACGGCATCGCGCGTTAAGGAGCCATAGTACCCTGTGACATTGGCATAAAAATAACCTTGCTGTTTCAATGCCGTTTGCAGCTGGGATACCTGACTGCCACTGTTCCCCACCTTCAGTAGGGAGGATGACGATTTGTACAATGCGTTAAGCGTTTGCGCTCCGGCTATGCCGTCCATTGCAAGGCCGCGATCCTTTTGGAAACGGATTACGGCATCGCGCGTTAAGGAGCCGTAGTACCCTGTGACATTGGCATAAAAATAACCTTGCTGTTTCAATGCCGTTTGCAGCTGGGATACTTCACTGCCGCTGCTACCCACCTTTAGTGTTGTGGAAGCGGCATATGTATAGCCTCCTGAAAATATAAAGAAGAACAAAAACATAAGGGCTAGCGTAGCTGATATCAATCTCTTATTAGAAAACCTCAATACAAAACCCCTTTCCATAAATCCATTATTTTAGGATCTGAAATATTTATTTAACATTTGTAACACAATTGTAACAAATCCAAGCCCATATACAAAGCCGCTTGTATGCTCAAAATAGGGCCTGATCCATCGTATCGTACGATAAAAGCCATTTAACTATATTTTTTATACGCTCTTTACAATTATAGTGCATATACCATAAATGCTCAAAATGCCTAATAATGTAAAGAATGAATATTTGAGTATACAGTCTTCCATAGCATGAGAGAGGATTATGGCGAAAAAAGTAGATATACTGGCGTTTGTTTCACTTTTTGCCGACTTATGATACCATAGCCTTATTGCCAAATCTCTTAAGATATGTTATAGATAATATGATGGTCTAATATATACGAAGGGGGTGAGAAATTGACAGAGGATAAGATCATATTGAAAAGCAGGTTGTTTTTTTGGGCGGCAATAATAGCTATCGCTATGCTAGCCGCGGTTACGCTCGGTATAGAATCGGCTAAAGCGGCTAATGGCACTGTCGAAGTAACGGTATCGCCAGGTTCGAGAGCAAATATCAGGTCTGCGGCTTCGTTGAACAGCAGCATCATAGGAAAGGCTACGAGGGGACAAAGATTCACTTATATAGATACCGTAGGCAGCTTTTTCAAGATACAATATAATGGAACCACAGCATACCTACATAATTCAGTGGCGAAAGCTATTAGTACCGCACAACCGACGCCATCGCGAGGCAGCGCACAGACCGGTACGGTGAAGGTAAATACGACGCTAAATGTACGCAGCGGAGCTGGTACCCAGTACAAAGTGGTAGGCAGCTTGAAGAATGGCACCAAAGTAGAAGTATTGGGCAAGAGCGGCAGCTGGTACAGGATAAAGTATGGCAGCATAACAGGCTATGTAAGCGGACAATACCTGGTGGTAAGCAGTACAAGCCCAAAGCCTGTACCTGCGCCAACACCGCCGCCTGTACCTGCACCAACACCGTCGCCTGCACCTGCGCCGACACCGACTGCACAGACCGGTACGGTTAAGGTAAGTTCGACGCTTAATGTACGCAGCGGAGCCGGTACTCAGTACAAAGTGGTAGGCAGCTTGAAGAATGGCACCAAAGTAGAAGTATTGGGCAAGAGCGGCAGCTGGTATCAGATAAAGTATGGCAGCATAACGGGCTATGTCAGCGGACAATACCTGGTGGTAAGCAGTACAAGCCCTACGCCTCCGCCGACGCCATCGCGAGGCAGCACACAGACCGGTACGGTGAAGGTTAGCACGACACTGAATGTACGCAGCGGGGCCGGTACCCAGTATAAAGTGGTGGGCAGTCTAAAAAACGGTACCAAAGTAGAAGTATTGGGTAAGAGCGGCAGCTGGTACCAGATAAAGTATGGCAGCATAACAGGCTATGTCAGCGGACAATACCTGGTGGTAAGCAGTACAAGCCCGACGCCGCCTGCACCGACACCGGCACCCGCGCCAGCACCAGCACCAGCGCCGACGCCGCCTGTACCCACACCGACACCGGTACCTATGCCAACGCCAGAACCTGGCACATTAAGTGGTAAAGTAGTATTTATCGATGCCGGTCACGGTGGCAGTGATCCCGGTACGACAAATGCGGGTTATAAGGAAAAAGACCTGAATCTGGCTGTGGCTAATAAAACAGTAGAGCTTCTGCGCCAAGCCGGGGCCACCGTTATACCTACGCGGACTGCTGACGTAACAGTAGAGCTATATGACCGGACCGCGATGGTTAATAAATATATATTGGAGCAGGAGAAAAAAGCGGTAGAACAGGAACTCGTCGGTTTGCAGGAAACGTTGGCTGAATTGACCGCACAAAAGCAGTCTTTGGAACAACAGAAACAGGCCTTGCAAGATGAGATATCTTATCTGGATGCTCAAGCATATAAGATCAATGTCGCCATAAGCGCATGGAAGGATTGGCAAGATGCTAAAAGCGATGCTAGCAAGGAACAACAATATAGAGATGCTATAGCAGCGCTGGACGAAGAATATAGGCCCGACTCAAATGACAGCGATGTAGAAACTGCATTGACTGCTCATCGGGACGCTATAAGAGCCGAGATAAACGATATAGAAGATAAAAAAATAGCGGAGTTGAATGAATCCTTGGATGAGGTAAATGCTGAGCTCAAGAAGATATCCGATAAAGAGGAATATCTGGACGATATTGACAGATATATTGCCAGTTTTACGTGGGTTTTGAATAATAACCAGGGTAATAATAGCAAGACAGGCTATCCTAGCAAAGCCGACATGATCAAGATATTCGACATAGAGAAAAAATACCAGGATAATATTATATTCGTTTCCATACACGGCAACAGCACGAATGCTGTTTCCGGCAATGCTAGAGGCGCTCAGGTATACTATATGGCTCACAACACATCGACCTACTATAACGGCTATAACACTGCAGAACGGTATAGACTAGCCCAAACGTTGCTTGAGGAAGTGCCTAAAGCCAATGGACTATCCAAAAACCTTAAATATCCTTCGCCGGAAAACTTTGCCGTATTGAGGGAAGCCAACGTTGTATCTTCTCTTATAGAGCTGGGTTTCTTGAATAATACCGATGACAGGACTTTATTGATGAATCCGATAGTACAGCATAATTCGGCTGTAGGCATATATAACGCTATAGTAAAGTACTTCAACGATTAGGTGAACATGTAAGCTGCAGATAGTGCCTGACGGGCAATGTCTGTGGCTTAATTTTTTTATAGTTTTTGTTGATGCAACTTTTTGCTATAATATTATAAAGTAAATAAGGAATCAAAATATATTAATAGGAGCAGAAAAAATGAATGCTGAAGAAGTAGTCGGCAATATAAAGAATGAACGCATTATAGCCATTATACGCGGTATCGATGATGCCCACATAGAGCGAACCATAGAAGCTCTTCTAAAGGGGGGTATATCGATTATGGAAATTACCATGAATACGCCCGGCGCCATTGACATGATAAAGAATATGGTACAGCGATGGGGTTCCGATATAATGATAGGGGCAGGCACTGTCATGACACCGCAGGCGGCTTATGATGCTATATCGGCAGGAGCACAGTTCATAGTGTGTCCTCACACCGATAAAAGGATTATAGATTTAGCCAAAGCGATGGGCAAAGCGGTGTTGCCGGGGGCTATGACGCCAACTGAGATAGCGACTGCAATGCAAAGCGGTGCCGACCTAATAAAACTTTTTCCGGCAGCAACGTTGGGTCCTAGCTATGTGAAGCAGTTGCTCGGGCCATTCAATGATGTGCCATTTATAGCTGTAGGCGGTATAAATATAGATAACGCGTATAGCTTTATCCAGGCCGGTGCCGTCGGATTGGGCATAGGTGGAGAACTTGTCAATAGACAAATGATCTATCAAGACAAATACGACAGTGTGACTGAGTTGGCACGCACATTTATAGAATCGGTGAGTATATAAAAGGTGACGATTATAGATGCTATAATGAGCAGGCAAAGCATAAGGTATTATCTGGACAAAGATATCGACGATGATATTATAAAAGAATTGATAAAAGCCGGTTGCCAAGCACCCTCCGCGCATAATAGACAACCGTGGTCTTTTATTGTAACAAAAAACAAAGATAAGATGAATGAGATAGCTGTTAACTCCACATATGCTAAATTTTTACCTACGGCATCTGCGGCTATTATAGTATGTTCACATTTTGATCCATTGCAGCAAATACCGGCATTGCCCAGCCCGAATCTTCATTCATCTCAGGATGCGGCTGCAGCCGCTGAAAATATATTGCTGGCGGCTTTGGATCATGGATTGGGCACATGCTGGATAGGTGATATAAATGATGCGTTATTGAGGCGATTATTCGATATACCCGATGATTATCGTCCCATGCTAATAATAGCATTGGGCTATCCGGATCCAATGCATATGACCCCAAAACGTAAACGTAGGCCATTGGATGAAGTACTGCATTGGAATATGTGGTGATACGGCAAAAAATCACTTGCACTGTTGGCGATTATATATTATAATAGTCAATGCAAGGGGTTATGGCTCAGGCGGTTAGAGCGCCACGCTCACATCGTGGAGGTCACAGGTTCGAGTCCTGTTAACCCCACCACTAAGGAGATGATCGATTTCATCTCCTTTATTTTATTTGACAAAATATCAGATTTGGCATATAATGGTTTCAAACCGCATAGGAGGTAGAAAAATGGATAAAATAGTATTGGAACCGGACACGGCATTATATCCATTACCGGCCGTTATGGTATCATGCAGAGATAAAGCAGCAAATGATAATATAATAACATTGGCATGGGTAGGTACGGTATGTTCAGAGCCGCCAATGGTATCTGTATCCATTCGGCCGGGCCGATTTTCCAGTCATATGGTCAAAGAAACAGGTGAATTTGTTATAAACCTGCCCACTAGAGAATTGCTGGAGATGATGGATTACTGTGGTTCTCGCAGCGGCCGCCATGAGGATAAGTTCGAGCATTTGAATATAGAGAAAGCCGAAGCATCCAAAGTAAACGTCCCTATTATAAAAGCCAGCCCTGTGAATATAGAATGCCGGGTTAAGCATATGCTCAACCTGGGCTCGCATGATATGTTCGTAGCCGAGGTGGTAGCTGTCGATGTGCGAGAAGATATAGTAGCGAATCATAAAGTTGATTTTAGTAAATTGGATTTAATTGCCTATGTTGGAACGACATATTTCAGCCTGGGCGATATATTGGCCAAACAAGGATTCTCTGTTAGAGAATCGGCATGAATTAAGTTGGGTCATATCATAGATACTATTATAAAGAATCTATAATAACGGAGGAATGCTTGTGGAAAAAGATAAAATGGCTCACGAGATAATATCTTTTGTAAGTGATAATAAACAATCTTATGCCAGCCGGGCGGTATGCAGCAGGATACTCGGCCAAACAGGCGACGTGGATAACAGTACCGTTGTGCAGCTAAAAAATGTTATAAATAATGCTGATGATAATGATTTACAATCATGCTATGATTTAATAAAGTAAGGATAAGTTGCATTTAATAAAAAGCGCCTTCTTGTCAAACACTATTATTGAAGGAGGCGATAATCTTGAAAAAAGATATAAGGCATGGTTCGATTGCTTTATTGATCTGTTTGCTGATACTGGCTTTTGCTGTGGTCGGTTGTACACCGACGCGAAGGCCGGCTCCTGCTCCTCAACCACCGGCGCCGAGGACGGCCACTCCTCCCAGAACCGTAACGCCGCCTGCCACGCCGGATACTGGTGCGAACGATATGATAGCGCGTTCGCAGCGTATAGCAGATAGGGTAGCGGCTATGTCTGAGGTAGAAAAAGCGGCAGTGGTTATAACCGGCAATACCGCTCTTATAGGGGTTACTATTGAGGGGACTACGGAAGGCAAACTTTCTGATCAAGTGAAGAAAAATATCGAAACGACTGTCAAAGCGGCCGATAAAGCCATCGATAACGTCGTTATAACGGCTGATCCGGATCTTTTCGATAGGATAAGGATTATGATGAGCGATATAGCCAGAGGTAAACCGCTCAGCGGCTTTGCGAAAGAGATAAATGAGATAATAAATCGCATAACCCCTGAAGTAAATACGCAATAAGCCTGGGCCGCCAGGCTTATTCCCCTATATAATAATTAAAGGAGCATATATATGGATATATCTACATATGACTATAAATTGGATAACGGCATCGATTTGCATATCATAAGCACTAAAAAATTTAAAACCGTTCACTTTAATATTTTCTTTCATAGAGCGTTAAATAAAGAGACAGCAACGTTCAATGCCCTATTGCCTCGTGTCATGAAACGCGGCTGTCAGAGCTTTAATGATACGATACAGATAGAGCGCTTCTTAGAAGACATATACGGTGCGGATTTCGATGCCGATGTATTGAAAAAAGGCGAGCGGCAAATTATAGGTTTCAGACTGGATATTGTGCATCCCAAATATACAGGGGATGATACTTTGATAGATAAGGGATTATCCTTCTTAAATGATATAATATCGAAGCCGTTGACCGTAGACCAAGGCTTTAATCAGGATTACGTGGAGCAAGAAAAACAGAACCTTAAGGACATGATAGAAGGGTTAATAAACGATAAGGCTCAATACGCGGTCGAGCGTTGCATACAGGAAATGTGCAAAGGCGAACCCTTTGCCACATATGTATACGGCAGTACTGATGCTCTGGCTGGTATAAATGGCGATAACCTTTATGAGCATTATAAAGATGTGTTGGCCGGTAGCCCGGTTGATATATTTATATTAGGCGATGTAGAACCCGATGCCATACGCGATAAGACCGAGGCTATCTTTAATTGGCCAAGAGGGACTGTTAAGAAAATACCCAAAGAGATCATTAAAAAAGCGATAACAGAACCCAAAGAGGTAATAGAACGCATGGATGTTTTACAGGGCAAACTATCGCTTGGCTTAAGAACCGATACCGCTCCGGATGATACTGCCTACCCTGTTCTGATGCTCTATGCCAGCATATTGGGCGGGGGGCCTCAGTCCAAGCTGTTTCTTAATGTCAGAGAAAAGGCCAGCCTGGCTTATTATGCTTACGCAAGATTAGAAAAATATAAAGGTTTGATGATAATAAGCTCGGGCATAGAGATAGAGAACTATAAAAAAGCTCTGGATATCATGCTTGAGCAATTGGATGAAATGAAAAGAGGCGCTATATCATCGCAGGAGTTGGATTTTTCCAAAAAAGCGCTGGCCACTTCTTTACGCTCTATAATGGATAGCCCTCAGCAATTGACGGATTATTATCTGGGCAATGCTATATTAAAAAAGCATTCTACTGTAGATCAGCTCATAGAAAGCATAAATGCCGCACAGATGGATCAAGTAGTAGAGATAGCGCAACGGATAAATCTGGATACTATTTATTTCCTGGCAAACAAAGCGATGAAAGGGGTCGAGAAAATATGACTGTCATAGAAAATAGTGCTATAGAAGAAATAATATATAAATATAAGATGGATAACGGCCTTACAGTTTATATAATGCCTAAACCGGGTTATACCAAGCAATTTGCCATTTATGCCACTAATTACGGTTCTAATGATATAAAATTTTTGGACGGAAAGCATAGAGAACCTGTGGAAGTCCCTTACGGTATAGCTCATTTTCTGGAACATAAGCTGTTTGAGGAACAAGGCGGTAGCATATTCGAAAGATTCTCGGCTTTAGGAGCACAGGCTAACGCCTTCACCAATTTCAACATGACGGCTTATCTATTTTCATCTACCAATAAATTTTACGATTGCCTAAACTTACTGCTCGATTTTGTAAACCGGCCTTACTTTACTGATGAAAATGTCGAGAAGGAAAAGGGTATAATAGCTCAAGAGATACGCATGTATGAGGATAATCCGGCATGGCGCGTTTACTTTAATCTGTTAGGCGCATTATATAAAAATTACCCTGTGAAAAACGATATAGCCGGTACGGTGGAATCCATAACAGGCATCACTAAAGAGCAGCTTTATCTATGCTATGAAACGTTTTATCATCCGAATAATATGGCTATTTTTATGATAGGCGATATAGACAAAGAGCAAGCGATAGATACAGTAAAGCAAAGCTTTGCAGACAAGAATATACCCAAGCGCGGAGATGTCAAACGTATATATCCTGATGAGCCTGCCGATGTAGCGCAAGCGTTGGTCACACAGCAGTTAGAGGTCGCCATTCCGATGTTTTATATCGGATTTAAGGATTCGGATATCGGTATGTCGGGCAATAAATTGATGAAAAAGGATATAGTTACCGGTGTACTGCTGAATATGCTGATAGGCAAGAGTTCTGATACATACCAGAGCCTGTATGAAGATGGCCTTATCAATGCTACTTTTGAGAAGGATTATACCGGAGAAATAAACTACGGCTTCAGCCTTATGGGGGGCGAATCGCAGCAGCCGCTCAAGGTGCAGGATAGGATAATGGAAGCTATAAATAAGTATAAACAGAGCGGCTTGAATGTAAATGACCTCGACAGGGTTAAAAGAAAAATGCTTGGGGATTTTCTAATGAGCTTAAACCGTATAGATAGTATAGCATCGGTATATATTGCAGCGGCCTTTAAAGACATAAATTTAATCGATTATCCTAAAGTTTTGGATGAAGTAAGGATTTCAGATGTCGAGGAGAGGCTTCGCCAGCATTTCGATGAGAAGTATTGCGCTATATCCATAATAGAACCAAAAAAATAAAGAGGTAAACATCACCATAATAGGTAAATAGGGTATGGGAGAATTTTTTGGTATTACGCTGAATTTCATGAAACCGGTTAAATTCCACAAAATTCAGCGTAATACCGTTTTTATCACTTATTAAAGATACTTATCTTATACCGCTAATCCCGCTCTGTAACCAGCCTCAACGGCTTCCAAGGCCTTGCATACTTTGACCGCATCGCCTATGGCTATAACCTGAGGAACCTTCCCTTCGAGCTGCCTGGTCAATGTATTTACAGATCTTGCTCCTATAGCTAATACTATAGTATCCGCCGGCCCTATTTTGGTTTCTGTCCCATCTATCTCAGATATGATGCCATCATCCAATATCTCTTTTACCGGCGCATTGACATATATCTTTACGTCATTTTGTTTTAAATCTTTCATTAAGAAATATCTTACCGCGGCTTCTTCATCCTTCGCGATTACCGGCAGCATTTCGACTATCATAACTTCTTTGCCGTGATTAGCCAAATGATCGGCTGTTTCAGATCCCACCATACCGCCGCCTATCACTATTACCCTATGGCCAACGTTGACTTTGCCCAATAATACATCATTTGCATTAACTACATTGGGTCTGTCCTTGCCTGGTATATTTGGTATCAGAGGTTCTCCCCCCGTAGCCACTATTACTGCGTCAGGCGTTTCTTGCTCGACAATATCCGCCGTCAATTCGGTATTAAAGTGTATATTCACACCATGCTTTTTAAGCTGATTATATTGCCAGACAATAAACATGTCTATTTCGCCTTTATTGGGCGGTATAGCCCCGATAGCATATTGCCCGCCTACTCGATCGCTTTTCTCGTACAGATGAACCTCATGGCCGCGCTGAGCTGCTACCATGGCAGCTTCCATCCCTGCCGGGCCGCCTCCTGCTACAAATACCTTCTTCTTTTGTTCAGCCGGCTCTATAATAAGTTCAGATTCTCTGCCTGTTACAGGATTTACTAAACAACCGCCAGGGTTTCCCTTGTTCAGACTACCTATACAGCCTTGCAGACACCCTATGCAGTAGTTGATGTCGTCGAATCTTCCTGCAGCGGCTTTGTTAGGAAGCTCCGGGTCAGCAAGCGAGGCCCTGCCCATGGCTACGAAATCAGCTTTGCCGGACGCGATAATCGTTTCAGCCATAATTGGATCATTGATTCTGCCGACAGTTATCACCGGTATAGAAACCACTTTCTTGACATCGGCAGCGAAATCGGTGATCCAACCATGACGTACTGCTGCCGGCGGTATTATGGTCTGCATACTGGCGTATACGCCCGCAGAAACATGGATAGCATTTACTCCGGCCTGTTCGAGCAATACGGATATGGCTTTTGTATCTTCTATGGTCCTGCCGCCGGGAACGAACTCATCTCCTGAAATTCTGAATATTATGGGGAAAACATTTCCCGCTTTAGCTCTTATATTGGATATGATTTCTAAAGGAAATCTCATTCTGTTTAAAAGACTGCCGCCATATTCATCAGTTCGTTTATTGGAATATGGAGACATAAATTGAGCTACCAGATAGCCATGTGCTCCATGTACCTCAACGCCATCAAAACCTGCTTCTTTGGCTCTCAACGCACAATCGCCATATTTATTAACGATATCATGGATTTCGGATATGGTAAGCTCATGTGGTATTTCCTGATTAGCGGGGCATGGTATCGGTGAAGGGGCTACCGGCTGCATACCTGTGATAAAATGGTTTGTTTGTCTGCCGGCGTGGTATATCTGCGCTACTATTTTGCTGCCATATTTGTGTACCCTTTCGGTCAATTCGGAATGGCTTTCTATTTGAGCGTTATCCCACAATCCCGGAATACAGGGAAAACCCTTGCCGCAGGGATCAACGGCGTAGTCTTCGGTGATTATGAGCTCCCAACCTCCCTTTGCTTTTGCCTCATGATATGCTATAAACTTCTCGGTGGCGGTACCGTCGCTATTACAAAAATTCATTACCATAGCCGGCACAACCAATCTATTGGCTACTTCCATTGTGCCTATATGCATAGATGAGAAAACATTTTTTAACATACTATCGTATCTCCTGTCTTTCATTCTTTGAATATATTTGATAATATTTTATCATAATTTGAAGTTTGAATCAACCATAGTTTTGCAGCTGCTTTTTAATAAAAAAAGCCTTGTTTTGAAGCCTCACAAGGGGTTGGCTTTCGGCGATCGATATTGTATTTACGATTGCCATATGTTATAATCTCAATAAAAGTAGTATGGTAGCATGGTAGGGGAGATATCCTCTTTCCATGTACTGCATTTCCCTATATATTGCATAGGGAAACGAAAATATGAAAGGGGAGTTTTTTTATGTTTAAAAAGGTTGTATCACTAATATTGGTATTTATCGTAGCTGTAGCCCTTGCGGCTTGCAGCGGCGGCGGCACGACATCGACGCGGTCAGGCGAGGTTATCACCATAGGCATACTCCAATTAGTGGAGCATCCGGCGCTGGATGCAGCTCGCGAGGGATTTGTAGAGGCTTTAAAGGAAGCCGGATACGAAGATGGTGTGAATATAAAGCTGGATTTACAAAATGCGCAGGGTGAAATACCTAACGCATCGACTATAGCCAGCAAATTCGTCGGCGATAAGGTGGATATGATATTGGCCATAGCCACTCCGGCGGCTCAAGCGGCTGCCAATGCCACCAAGGACATTCCAATATTGATTACCGCCGTTACCGATCCGGTTGTGGCCGGCCTGGCCAAGAGCCTTGATAAGCCGGGCGGCAATGTAACCGGCACCACTGATATGAATCCGGTGGCAGAGCAGTTGCAACTTATTAAGGATTTGCTTCCCGACGCTAAGAACGTTGGTTTCTTGTATAATTCCGGTGAGGTGAATTCCAAAGTACAGTTAGATATAGCAAAAGAGGCGGCGAGCAAAATGGATCTAAATATAGTCGAAGCTACGGTTACCAACAGCAGCGAGGTAACTCAGGCTACTCAATCGCTCATGGGGCGCGTGGATGCGATATATGTGCCCACCGATAATACCATCGTTTCAGCTATAGGGGCGGTTGTCAAAGTCGCCAACGATAATAAGGTACCGGTTATAGGTTCCGAAAAAGGCCAAGTGGTTGGCGGGGCGCTGGCTGCCAAGGGCATAGACTATAAGGAGCTGGGTAAGCAGACCGGACGGATAGCCGTTGAGGTATTAAGAGGCAAAAAACCGGCTGATCTGCCCATAGAGTCGGCTGAAACCATTACGCTCATCATAAACAAAAAGGCGGCCTCGACTATAGGCGTTGCAATACCGGAGGCGCTTTTATCCAAAGCGGATGAGGTTATAGAGTAAGTATGACAGCAATATTCTCGGTGCTGATAGGTCTTTTAAGCATATCGCTGGAACAAGGTTTATCGTATGGTATAATGGCTCTCGGCGTATATATAACATTTAAAGTGCTCGACTTCCCGGATCTTACCGTAGAAGGCAGTTTTCCGCTGGGAGCCTCGGTAACGGCTGTGCTGGTGGCCGGTGGGTTCAACCCATTTTTGGCGTTGTTCGTATCTATGCTGGCGGGTATGGCAGCCGGCGGAATAACAGGGATACTCAATACTAAGGGGCATATAACCGGCCTTTTAGCCGGCATACTAACCATGACCGCTCTATATTCCATAAACCTAAGGATTATGGGCAGGTCGAATATATCGCTGCTCAACATAGACACGGTATTGACATCGGTGGAAAATCTCGGGGTACCCCACGGCGTGGTAGCCATAACGACTTTTGCCATAGCGGTAGTGATAATAAAACTGTTATTGGATGCTTTATTAAAAACGCGTTTGGGTTTTTCATTGCGCGCCACGGGAAACAATGCTAATATGGCGCGCGCGCTCGGCGTAAATACCGACGCCATGAAGGTATTCGGACTGGCGCTGTCTAATGGTCTGGTAGCGTTATCCGGCGGCCTCGTGGCTCAATATCAGGGCTTTGCCGATGTGGGGATGGGCATAGGCACTATAGTGGCGGGTTTGGCGTCGGTGATAATAGGAGAGATGATCATGGGTGAAAGAAACATAGGGTATGCCACTATGTCGGCCCTTGTGGGGTCGTTCATATATCGCTTGAGCATAGCCATAGCCTTGCGCTTGGGATTCGCCGCCACCGACCTTAAGCTGTTGACGACGATATTGGTCATTATCGCTTTAACCACTCCGCAGATACGCAAGATTATAAAAGTGAGTTCAACGTCATGAAGGGATTTAGATGCTAGAATTAAAGAATGTTTCAAAAGCTTTCAACAAGGGTACTGTTAACGAGAACGTGGTATTCAGCGATTTGAATTTTACCCTTAACGAAGGGGATTTTGTATCGGTCATAGGCAGCAACGGAGCCGGCAAGTCCACGCTCCTAAACCTTATAGCGGGGGTATTCTCCGTAGACGGCGGACAGCTGCTTTTGGACGGCAATGATATAACGAAATTACCCGAGCATAAAAGGGCGCGTTTTATAGGAAGAGTATTTCAAGATCCTATGATGGGGACTGCGCCGTCAATGACCATAGAAGAAAATATGGCCGTAGCGTATGCCCGTAGCGATCATTATTCGCTAAGATGGGGCATAAACCCGCAGACGCGCGATATGTTTAGGGAAAGGCTATCCTATCTCGGGCTTGCTTTGGAGGATCGCCTTTCTACCAAAGTTGAGTTACTGTCGGGAGGTCAGAGGCAGGCTATGACACTGCTCATAGCCACGATGAGCAACCCGCGCTTGCTTTTATTGGACGAACATACGGCGGCGCTGGATCCCGCTACGGTAAGGCTTATAAACGATCTCACCGAACGGATTATAAACGAGCAACATATAACCACGCTTATGGTGACGCATAATCTTGAGCATGCCATAAAGATGGGCAATAGACTTATTATGATGGACAGAGGTTCTATAGTATTGGATATAAAAGATGACGAGAAACGTTCCCTCACCATAGAGCAACTCTTGGATATGTTTGAACAGGCCGCTCATGAGAAATTTTCCGATGACCGCGTTATACTACAGTGAACACGGTTAAAAAACCCGCTGGTCCAGCGCTTTAGTTGGCTAGCGGGTTTTGCCTATGCCGTATCCTTTGGCTATCTTCACTTTTGCTACATTCCTTTGCAATCTGCTTAAAATGATCGATAGGGTCAGTGTATACCTTTCTTAAGATACATAATTTCAGCTCACGCGGTGATACACAACGTATATTTTCGTAAACATTGACAAAATAAAAGCCCGATTTCTCGGGCGCTAGAGCTAATTTTATTGTTTAATTGTTGTAAAACAGGGGATGTGAAAATTATAATAGGATGTGAAAATCACTATTGACAATATATAATGGTTATGATAACATAAAAATATAAGTTAATTGAGTGTGATAAGTAGGTTATAAAAATGAGCAATATAAGATTGGAAGATATTGCAATGGCAGTTGGAGTTTCGAAAAATACAGCATCTAAAGCATTGCGCAATGCCGAAGGCGTCAGTGATGAAACGAGAAAGAAAATAATTGATACTGCTATAAAAATGGGCTATAAAAGGGTTATAACCAGAGAGATCAATAACGTTACAGTATTGTGCCGAGAGGAGTTTTTTAGAGAACCTACTTTTTGGCCAAATATATTATACGGGATAGAGAGAGCGGCAAGAAGTAGGAATATAAAACTTAGTACAACCGCTATAGATATAAAAACAGAGAAGGAGCAAATTATACCATCAGGGGTGAAGCATGAATTTAAGATGAGCAATAAATCGGGCTTAGAGGGACACCGAAAATAAATTTTTTCTCAAATAAGAGCTGGATCAATTTTTGCC
>NZ_JAIHAU010000038.1 GCF_020054945.1 Mahella sp. | reverse complement strand
CGAGTCATTTCTCGTTGCGTCATATTGAATATCTCCTCTCTCATATATGACATTATATCAAAATACTTTCAATATGACATTATCATAAAATCATAATAGAAATGTGACCTAATATTGACAAAGATATATAAGTGCAATATACTGGTTGTAATTTATAAAAGGGGCTGAAAAAATAAATATAATCATATGGATATAGGTGGTGATAAATTGGATCTGATAGAAATATTTAAAGCTTTGGGAGATGAAAACAGAATAAGGATACTCAATTTATTGTTAAAACAGGAACTCTGCGTGTGTGAGATAGAAACGCTGCTGGATATGACTCAGTCCAATGTTTCGCGGCATTTAAATAAATTAAAAAGCGCGGGCGTTATAACCAACGAAAAGAAATCGCAATGGGTTTATTATAAAGTGGATAACGGGTTTATTGAAGGAAATTACCTGTTGTATGAATTTATCAAGAAGAAGATGGATGAAAATGCGCAGTTGCTAAAAGATGCAGAAAGGCTCAAGAAATATAAAAGCAGCAACTTTTCTTGTGAGCAGCTAAGGGAGGATAAAAGCCAGGTTCTGGAGTATCTTCAAGGGCAATGCGACAATGCGAGAGGGTGAACAACTGTCGCCCATGCGCAACGGCACCGAATAGTCGCGATGTAAAAATTATTTGATTAACATGCTCTCAAGATGTTGACAGGATATCGTTATCGGCATATATTATGAGTATAATTGAATATAATCATATAATTGAATTAAATTAAAGGGATTGGAGTTGTATAACTTGGATAATAAAGAAGTAATGCAAGAGGATAGGGGATTGGGCTTCTTCGAAAAATACCTTACGCTGTGGGTGGCGGCGTGTATTATAGCGGGGGTGGCCATGGGGCAACTGATCCCTGCGATTCCTAAAACTTTAAGCAAGTTTGAATATGCAAACGTATCGATTCCTGTTGCCGTCCTGATATGGCTCATGATATATCCGATGATGCTGAAAATTGATTTTTCAAGCATTGTTAGGGCGACGAAAAAACCGAAAGGACTTGCGGTTACGTGTGTGACAAACTGGCTTATCAAGCCTTTTACAATGTATCTTATAGCATCGTTTTTCTTAAAAGTGGTGTTTGCCGAGTGGATCAGCCAAGATTTAGCCACCGAATACCTTGCCGGCGCAGTATTACTGGGAGCCGCGCCATGCACCGCCATGGTGTTTGTATGGAGTCATTTAACCAAAGGCGACCCTGCTTACACGTTGGTACAGGTAGCGGTAAACGACTTGATTATATTGTTTGCGTTCACGCCGATTGTCGCATTTCTGCTAGGCGTAAGCAATGTGACCGTTCCTTATGACACACTGATATTATCGACAATCCTGTTTGTCGTTATCCCGTTGGCAGGAGGATACCTTACCAGAACCAATATTATAAGGCGTAGGGGGATAGAGTATTTTGAGCATGTTTTCCTCAAGAAATTTGATGATGTAACTATCGTAGGCTTGCTCCTTACACTGGTAATTATTTTCTCTTTCCAGGGAGAAATTATTTTAAGCAATCCTCTGCATATTTTATTGATCGCCATACCATTAATTATCCAGACATTCCTAATCTTCTTTATCGCTTACGGATGGGCAAGGATATGGAAACTCCCGCATGATATAGCGGCTCCCGCGGGATTGATTGGAGCTAGCAACTTCTTTGAGCTTGCTGTTGCGGTGGCCATCTCACTCTTCGGTTTGGACTCCGGAGCCGCCCTTGCAACAGTTGTCGGGGTACTGGTCGAAGTTCCGGTTATGCTTACGCTTGTTAAAATAGCCAACGGTACAAGGTATTGGTTTAAACAAATCGATGAAGGAGGGGTATAAAAAATGAAGAAGAAAGTGGCATTTGTATGCGTTCACAATTCCTGCCGTTCACAAATGGCAGAAGGGTGGGCAAAGAAATTGGGAAGCGACGTATTGGAAGTATATTCGGCCGGGACGGAGAGTTATCCCGAAGTGAAGCCATTGGCAGTGCGTGTAATGGAAGAAACAGGGGTGGATATGAGCGGCCATTATCCGAAACTGTTGAGCGATATTCCCGCGGAGGTAGATATCTTAATAACGATGGGGTGCAATGTAGAATGTCCTTATGTACCATGCGGGTTTAGGATGTACGACGGGAATCCTCTCCAATTTATTAGAGAGATGAAAGTTGCTTTTTACTTATTTAACTACCATATGAGCATGATGTAGTATATATAAATGCTTGTATTTATACAACACCTATAGTATACTATATGCATGGATAAAAATAGCTTAATTCAGGCCAGAACATGCGTATATAATGTTAATTATCACATTGTATGGTCGGTTAAATATAGAAAGCCTATTTTAAACGAAGATATACAGGAATTCCTTAAAGACCAGTTTGTAAGAATAGGCAAGGAAAAGGGGTTCTCCATAGCTGCTATGGAGCTTATGGCCGATCATGTCCATGTGTTTGCTTCAGCACACCCCCAAGTTGCGCCTTCATATATTGTGAAGATGCTTAAAGGGATCAGTGCGCGAAGAACGCTGATGCAATTTCCGCATCTTGCACAACAACTTTGTAAAGGGCATTTATGGAACTCATCATTTTACATAGAGACCATAGGCTCCATATCCGAAGATGCAATCAAAAAATATATCGAACACCAAAAGACAAGGGGGTGAAACAGTGAGGCTAAAGAAAAACGATTCCAACGCAAAGCAGCGGATTGTACAATTTGAGATAAACCCAGATAAAAAGCAGAGCATTATATTAAGCGCGTTGACATATGCATCATCAAAACTATGGAACATAGCCAATTACGAACGAGTTACCTGGACGAAAGAAAGCGGTCAGCCATACCCGGATTGGTACGAACAAAAGGCAAGATTAAAAGAAAACTTCTGGTACAAAAACCTGCCATCACAAACAGCCCAGGAAGTACTCAAGCAGCTTGATGAAGCATGGAGTTCGTTCTATAAGCTGAAAAAGACCGGGGGTATAGAGAATCCAAGGCCGCCCAAATACAAGCACAGCAACTTCAATATACGGTACTTAAACAAAGATTTCGTCATATCAGAGGGCATAATCAGGCTGGCAGTACCCAAACAACAAAAAGAATATATAAAACAGAAGTACGATCTGGATGCAGATTTTCTGTATATACAAATACCCGATGAATATAAAAATATCGCTGGCAAAGTAAAAGTCATCGAGATAATACCCATACCCAAAAGCAATAGGTATAAGGTCAATATTATCATCGAATTACCAGCAGTACCATATAAACAGGATAATGGTATATACATGGCCATCGATCCAGGGATCAACAACCTTATGACATGCTATACAACCACAGGCAAAAGCATGATCATATCAGGGAGGCAATTATTGAGCATAAACCGCTATTTTGACAAACAGATAGCATATTATCAGTCGATAGCATATGCCCAGCAGGAGGCATGGGGAATAAAGCACAAACAAAGTACCAGGCGGATACAGCAGTTATATACAAAACGCAAAAAACAGATAAATCATCTTCTACACACAGCCGCCAAACAGGTTATAGACTTTGCAGAGCAAGAAGGCGTAAGCAGGATCATCATCGGTGATGTTTCGCATATTAGGGATAATAGAGATATGGGCCAAAAGAACAATCAGAAATTTCACAAATGGCCGTTCAAGAAACTAGAAGAGCTGTTAACATACAAAGCAGAAGACATGAGCATAATGATTGAAAAACAGGAAGAAAGCTATACCAGCCAATGCAGCCCGTACGCAGAAAGCGTGTCAAAAGCGACGGCCGAAAAAAGCAACCGCAAACACAGAGGGCTATATGTAGTAGAAGGGAAAGTCTGCAATGCGGATTGCGTTGGAGCGTACAACATACTAAAGAAGTATCTGTGTAGAGTAGGTATTACCTACCCAGCAGTAGTGGCGTTGGACACGCCGGAGATGTACCGGTGGAACGGTCATCGTTTCATCGGGAATCCGAAACTCGCCAATTTATTGGCGATGTAGTTCACATGTATGCCTGAAATCATCGGATTTTCAAATAGGCTGTGTTACAATGGCAGGATAATACCTTTGAGAAATGTGCTGCCAGGCAAACGTTTGGAGCCGGTGTTGGCCGATGTCTATGTATCGGGCGGATACAGGGAGGATACGCAGGATATAAACAAGCCGGAAGCCGACGCTATATGCGAAAGGCTATGTGATATGGTACATGACCCCAGATATAAAGGCAAGACCTTTGGCGTAATATCATTGACGGGCAATGCTCAGGCAAAGTATATTTGGGATAAAATAAACGATTATCTGACACCCGAGGAGCAGGAGGCGTGCAGCTTGAGAATGGGCGATGCATATGCATTCCAAGGCGACGAGCGGGATGTGATGATATTATCTATGGTAGTGGGGGCAAATGATGCCAAGCGGCTGGTGGCTCTGACCAAGGATCAGTACAGGCAGCGGTTCAACGTGGCGGTAAGCCGTGCACGCGACCAATTGATCCTGTTCCATTCGGTAGAGCTTGAGGACTTAAGAGAAACCGATCTGCGCTATGAACTTTTGTCTTATGTGCAAAACGGCATATGGAGCCAACAGAGCGCAGACCGCGCCAGGGATCTCTTGGAATCACCGTTTGAAGAAGCCGTGTACGATTGGCTGACAGCGAGGAATTATAAGGTGACGCCGCAGGTTAAAGTGGGCAATTACCGTATAGATATGGTAGTGGAGGGCGAATACAACCATTTGGCGGTGGAGTGTGATGGCGACAGATGGCATACGCCTGACCGCTGGTGGCAGGATCGTTTGCGTCAAAGGCAGATGGAGAGAACCGGGTGGGTATTCTGGCGTGTATGGGGGAGCGAATTCTATCAAGATCCCGATGCGGCTATGAGCACCATAATACCGTTGCTCGATAGGCTGGGTATAAAACCTGCGGATCAATGGCAGCGTGCCGAGGCTTATGAGAGTTATCAAGATATTGTTTCTCAAATTTCGGGATTAAGCGATCAATTAATGGAGTTCAGATATGCTATATTGCACGTGCTTAAAAACAGCACCAAAGGTGAGGATCTTCTACCCGACGAGGTGTTAAGGGCTATGAATGTAGACAAGAGGGGCATTGAAAGACAGAGGATTAAAAACGAAATTAAGCAAGAGATAGAGCGGCTTAAGGCGGATGGCATGATAGAAGAATACAGAACGCAAAAACGCAAGCGGTTAAAACTGACCGATGCCATAGCAGCTATGGTAAACGAGGCGTAGATATATAGCATATTCTCCGAAAGGCAGATCGATTTTCATGTATATGAGATGCCGTATAATAGGCCAAGGGGCGCTTATAAAACAGAAGGAGAACAACGAGCGCAAGCTGGCCGCATTGTTGGACGACCCTTATTGCCAGGACTGTACCGCTGCCATACGCTATATGATGGAACATGGCATACGCTTGGAGCAAGAGATTATTGGGAGAGGGATCGGCAGGCGCGGTATCGAGATGGCTTAAAAGCGTAACTTGTATGATTTAGCCATGCTTTGCAATTATTCAAAAAATTCTTTTAAGATGGGCGGTTTTGGTATATAATATTATCGATCGATTACATTGAACGGAAGTGAAGGGTGGAATAAAAATAATGACGACTAACAAGACCATTGCATTACAGGACGTTTTCCTCAATCAGGTACGCAAGGAACATATACCGGTTACGATATATCTTACTAATGGTTTCCAATTGCGTGGATTGGTTAAGGGATTTGACAGCTTTACGGTTATATTGGATAATGAGGGTAAGCAGATGCTGGTTTATAAGCATGCTATATCGACCGTTACTCCTACGCGAAGTGTGAGCTTTACCCCGAATTATAACAATTCGGCGATGCAGGCTAATTATTCACCTGCTGCTCAAAATAACGGCGAAAGGGAAGAGTAGGTATGCGGCTTACAGTATTGGGCAGATACGGTCCGTTTCCGGCTGCTGACGGTGCTTGCTCCGGTTATCTCGTGGAGGTCGAAAACGCATGTATATTGCTTGACTGCGGGAACGGGGTCATGTCGCGCTTGCTTACATATAAACGCCTCCAGGATATCGATGCTATAATACTTACGCATTTACATAGCGATCATGTATCGGATATGATGGTATTGAGGTATGCTATAGACATATTAAAAAAGCGAGGCCAATGGGACGGGCCGATTAAGGTATATGCGCCGTCTTCGCCGACAAGCGTATGGCAAGATCTTCAGTTTAACAATGTATTTGAATTGCACGATATAAAGCCGGGGATGGAAATGGATATAGGCGGCATAAAGATTTCATTTTCGCCTATGGTGCATCCAGTGCCCAGCTTTGCTGTTAAAGTGGAGGATAGTGCCGGTCATAAGCTAGTATATTCGGGCGATACGTCGCAGGGCGATGATCTGGTCGGCTTTGCTAAGGGCTGTGATATGCTTTTATGCGATGGCGGATTGCTTACTTCGGAGAAAACCTCGCCTAATGTACCGCATCTTACGGCTGCCGAGGCAGGCATGGTGGCTGCTTATGCTGATGCTAAAGCGTTTTTACTTACGCATTTATGGTTTGAACATGATGAGAAGCTTTACTTGAAAGAAGCCATGCAGCATTATCCTGCTGCTGAAGTGGCTCGGGAGAAATACACGTACAATATATAACTTGAAATCATAGGGGGAAGAAAGGTGAGGTTTAAAAGACCTGCCATAATCGTATGCCTGTGTTATATAAGCGGCTTATTGCTGGGCTGCACAGTTCCTTATGTGTCGAGTACAATCGTATGGGCGGCTGCTGTTATTATATTGTTGATGGCAGCCGTATTTTTTATGAAGCGGTCAGATATGGCTGTTATATCGGCTATATGCATCTTATTCGTATTATTTGGTTTAATGAAATTCCAGTATAGCTTTCATGTTGCGGGCGATGGTTTGGAGCCGTTAGAAGGTAAAGACGTTTCGCTGACAGGAACGATCATAAATATATTTTCAGATGCTGAATCCAAGGCTTCTTATGCGCTGGCTGTTGATAATAGTCAGGCCAAAGTGCGTTTGACGATATACTATGATGATGAACAACCATCATACCGCTGCGGTGACCGCATAATGGCAAAGGGCGAGATTCAGATACCATCCGGTCGGCGCAATCCCGGAGGTTTCGACTATAAAGCATACCTCAAGGGGCAGGATATATATCATATAATGTCGGTCAATAGCCATGATGTTTCATATTTAGGTTCTAAAGGCGTTCATTCCATATCGGATCTTTTCATGAGCATCAAGCAGAGCCTTACGGATAGCGTAGACAGGTTTATGCCGTATCCCGAAAATACATTGCTAAAAGGCATTCTATTCGGGTACACGGCCGACATGCCAGATATGATAAGCGAGGCCTACAGTGCTACCGGTATGGCTCATATATTGGCCGTTTCGGGCATGAATGTGGCTTTTATACCGCTTATCATTTACTTTATATTCAAGCCCTTCAATAGCAAACCACGCTTTGCGGATGGCATAGTTATGGCTGCAATATGGGTATATGCCGCAATATCCGGTCTTTCCCCATCGGTATCGCGAGCCGCCGTAATGCTGTCGGTATTATTGGGAGGCAGGCTGCTGAATAGGAAAGCAGATACGCTAAATAGCCTATTTATAGCCGCTATCATCATCCTCATCATAAACCCGCTGGATATATACAATATCGGTTTTATGCTATCATTTGCCGCTACGGCAGCCCTCTTGAGCATATACAAACCGATAGAAGGTCTTTTGGCAGGGTTTATGCCAAAGGTTTTGGCCGAGATATGTGCGGCCACATTGGCATCGCAAATCGCTACTTTGCCCATTATAGCGTATTATTTCAATCAGGTGCCCATCTTGTCGTTGTTGGCCAATATAGCCATAATACCTTTTAATGGCTTTATATTTTTAGCAGGATTGGCATTGTCGGCGTTGGGGGTCATCCTCCCTGTCGTGGCATCTGCAATAGCTTACCCGTTATACATTATATTGCGATCGGTCAATATATTTACGTTAGCGATGGCCGATATACCGTGGATGGCTGTAAATGTACCATCGCCTTCGCTTTTGCTCATAGTCGCTTATTACATAACTATATGCGCTGCTTTTTTGTGGCGGCGCATGAGTAAACGGCAGATAACATCGGTTGCAGTTGCTTTGGCATTTATCGTAACTATGGAAACGATTGATATATGGCAGGACAATGATAGATTAAAAGTGGTATTTTTGGATGTGGGACAGGGCGATAGCATCTTCATAAGCACACCGTCGCATAAGAATATACTTATAGATGGCGGCAACCGCATAGATTATGTGGATGACGGATTTGACGCCGGCCAAAGCATAGTGCTGCCGTATCTTAGGCACAACGGCATAATGCGCCTCGATCTGATGGCGTATTCTCATCCGGATTCGGACCATATGGGCGGTCTGGCCTCTATAATGAACGAATTAAGGGTGGATACCGTCCTGTATAGCATATACGATGAGGAATTTTTAAGCAGCGCTCTTGACAAAGGTGTGCGCGTTGTAAAGCTGGCGCAAGGCGACCGAATCGAGGTGGATGATGGTGTCGTGCTCCGGGTGCTATATCCGCCGGCACAACCGTCTTTTGATGGTGGCAATAACAGTTCATTGGTGCTAAAATTAGAATATAGGGATTTTTCATTACTATTGCCGGGCGATATAGAAGCCGATGCTGAAAATAAGTTGCTCCAGGATGCCGATTTAGAGAGCACTGTTATAAAGGTGCCTCATCATGGCAGCGACACATCGAGTACCGATGACTTTATAGCCGCTGTAAATTCAGACATAGCAGTTATATCGGTGGGCAGTAATAATTTTGGGCAACCGAGCGACGATGTTATACGGCGATATTACGATGCCGGCGCACAGGTATATCGGACTGATAAACATGGAGCTGTCAGCATAGTTACCGATGGCTGGAATGTGAGCGTTGAAACCGTAATCGAAAGGTGATGATAGCATATGGACCATACAGAGTTTTTTAACAGCTTAAAGGCTGGAGATATAGCGCGGCTTTATCTATTTTACGGTCAGGAAGAGTATGTAAAAGAGCAAGCAATCGCACAACTGAAAGATACATTGCTCGATGGGGCTGTGCGTGATATGAATATGACAGTTCTGGACGGGGAAACTGCGAGTGTGGATGATGTATTGGCTTGCGCGGATACCCTCCCTTTATTCGGCCGAAGGAGGCTTGTGATAATCCGCAATTATGCTCCGCTTATGGGACGTGGAGCGGATACGGAGGACCGCAAGCGCTTGATCGATTACGTTGCTGACATACCGGAGCATCTGTGCATGGCATTCGTTTGTCGAGGCGATATACGCAAGAATACGGCGCTTTTTAAGGCTATAGGCAAATATGGCGTGGTTGTGGATTTTGTCCCGCTTAAGGATAAGGAACTTATATTATGGATAAGGACGGCTTTTAAACGATTGGGTAAAGCCATATCACCTCAAGATGCGCAATATATGGCTATGATGGCCGGCAGCGAACTGGAGACGCTGGCGCATGAGGTGCATAAAGTGGCGGATTATGCAGGCGAAACCCATGTGATATGCGCACAAGATATAGACGCGGTGGTTACGCGTATATCGTCGGCCAATATATTCAAAATGGTCGATGCTATCGGACAAAAAGATGTGGACAAGGCACTATACCATATGAACGAGTTGTTGGAGTCAGGACAATCTCCCATAGGCATGCTATCCATGATAGCCAGGCAATTCAGGATATTGCTGCAATGCAGGCTTCTATTGGATAAAGGATACAGTGCAAGGGAAATATCATCCCAATTAAAGCTGCCGATTTTTGCAGTTAATAACTATATAAACCAGCTCAAAAAATTCGATAAGCCGCAAATCGCCGAGGCATTGAGATATTGTCTGCAAGCCGATTTGAATATGAAATCAACATCCTTTAATCAATTTATGATATTAGAAAAATTGGTGTTGAGCTTGAAAAATAATGGTATATAGGGTATGATATAAGCGTATATTTTGAGAGGGTGGGTAGACAATATGAGCAATGATGAACAAAAAACCATGAAATTTAATATTGAAGACGATAACAGCGCACAGGCTAAGGCAGTACTGATGCAGGTATTTGCTGCGCTTGAAGAGAAAGGATATGACCCGATAGTGCAGATGGTAGGCTATTTTATATCCGGCGATCCAAGTTATATAACCAGCCACAATAATGCCAGAGCGCTTATACATAAGCTGGATAGGGATGAACTGCTCAGCGAACTGCTTAGATTTTATATAGACGCTCATAAAGGCCAATAATCCTATCATGCGAATATTAGGGCTTGATGTAGGGGACAATACGATAGGTATAGCGATCAGTGATGAACTGGGCTGGACGGCTCAAGGGATGGAGACGTGGAGGCGCAAGCGGCCGGAGGACGATATGCAGCATATAGCCGACATATGTCAGAAGTACGGGGTTCAGTGCATAGTAATAGGGCTGCCTAAGAACATGAACGGCAGTATAGGGCCTCAAGGCAAAAAGATGATAGTATTTAGACAAAGGTTGGCTGATTATATGGATCATGACATTGATATAGTGTTGTGGGATGAGAGGCTGAGTACAGTAGCGGCTCAGCGTTCGTTGATAGAAGCCGATGTCAGTCGGGTAAAGCGTAAAAAGGTCATAGATAAGATGGCGGCTGTGTATATACTGCAAGGATATTTGGATAGCTTGCGCATAACCAAAAATAAAGATTGACAGTTGGATAGCTTTAGTATAAAATGACATCAAATTGATGGATGGAGGTACCGTTATGGTTGACGAAGAAAATATCGTAACCCTTATAGATGAGGATAATAATGAGGTTCAATTCGAACATATACTTACGTTGGAAATCGATGATAAAGAATATGTTCTGTTGTCTCCGTTGGAGCCCATGGAGGATCTTGACCAAGATGAGGCCATAGTATTGAAGATAGAACAAGATGACAGTGGCGAGGATATATATGTTTCCATAGACGACGAGGATGAAATGCAGGCAGTGTACGATGCTTATATGGAAATTATATCCGAGGAAGAGGACGCTGAGGAAGATCTCTATGACGATGAAGATGAAGACGACGATGAGGATGACGATGAATAAAATAGCATGATGACAAATGGCATATCTGAACGATGTGCCATTTATTTTTTGTTCATGCTATTGACAATGATTATCATTATGATTATACTATAAATAGAAATTGATAATAGTTATCAATATTGAATATAGATGGAGGGTTTGCGTCAATGGCTAAAAAGGCGAATGATAAAAGTTGTCATACAAGCGGCAATGAGCATATCGAAGGGCTGCCCAAGATAGCGCTGGTAGGTACCCCCAATGTGGGCAAAAGCGTAATATTCAACCGATTAACTGGTAAATATGTTACGGTATCCAATTACCCCGGCACTACCGTAGAGATTTCAAAAGGGAAAGGACGCATAGGAGATTGCGAGTTTGAAATAATAGATACGCCGGGAATGTACTCGCTGATGCCCATAACTGAAGAAGAAAGGATAGCCAGAAGGCTTCTTTTGGAAGAAAGGCCTGATGTGGTATTGCATATTGTAGATGCTAAAAATATAAAACGCATGCTCCCATTTACTTTGCAGCTTATAGAAGCCGGTCTGCCAGTAATCCTCGTGTTGAATGTTATGGATGAGGCCGAAAGGTTAGGTATAAAAATAGATGCTTACAAGTTGAGACAGAAGTTGGGCATACCTGTGGTAGTTACCTCTGCTGCATTGAATAGAGGGATAAAAGAGCTGAAGCAGGAGGTAGCTGATTATGTCGGCAGTATCGCAGCCTGATGTAATAAGGTATGACCAAACGATAGAAAGGGCTATAGAGGATATAATATGTTTGCTCAAAAGGGAGTATAATATATCAAAGCGTTCTATAGCCGTTTTACTCCTTCAGGGCGATGACGAGATAAAGGATATGATAAGCCGGCGTGAAGGCGGTGATTGGCGGCGGATATCTGATATCATAAGCGAGACGCAGAAAGCCTATGACGAACCTTTAAGCTATATAATGGCGATGGAAAGGCAAAAACTTGCCTGGGCTATAACCGATGACGTGGTTGATAGCGGGAACGGGTCTAAAAGCAAGACATTTGCCGAACATTTAAGCCGCCTTACTATGAGTCCAATTACAGGTATTCCGATATTGTTAGTTGTATTATATTTTGGTTTATATCAATTCGTCGGTGTATTCGGAGCCGGCGTGATGGTGGACTTTATAGAAGGTACGATATTTGAGCAATATATAAACCCGTGGATAAACGGCTTACTGACCCAATATATTCCATGGCCGGCGCTGCGCGATCTGATAGGCATGGATTATGGCATCATCACGTTGGGTTTAAGATATGCTGTAGCTATAATCTTACCTATTGTGGGTACATTCTTCTTCATGTTTTCAATAATAGAGGATTCGGGCTATTTACCCAGGATAGCCATGCTGCTGGACAGGATATTTAAAAAGATAGGACTCAACGGCAGAGCGGTAATACCGATGACGTTGGGTTTTGGATGCGATACCATGGCCACGGTGGTAACCAGGACGCTGGAAACCAAACGTGAACGGGTGATAGCCACATTGTTGCTTGCTCTGGCTATACCGTGTTCGGCGCAGTTGGGCGTCGTATTAGGTCTGCTTTCGGGCGATACGGCGGCCATGGTAACATGGATAGTGGTCGTTATAGGCACGTTGTTGCTGATCGGTTTTCTGGCCGCCAAAATAATACCCGGACAGGGTCCAGCTTTCTTTATGGAAGTGCCGCCGCTGCGCTGGCCCAGCCTTTCCAATGTGTGGATGAAAACCTATACCCGTATGCAATGGTACTTCGTGGAAGTAATGCCGCTCTTTATACTGGCCAGCGTTATCATATGGTTTGGAAACCTGACTGGTTTATTTGGTCTTATAATAAGCTGGCTGGAACCGCTTATGCGCGCTCTTGGTCTGCCGGGTGAGGCTGCCGAGGCATTCTTGTTCGGTTTCTTCAGGCGCGATTATGGAGCGGGAGGCTTATATGACCTGCAGAAGGCCGGATTGTTAAGCAGCAGGCAGTTAGCGGTGTCAGCCTCTACTCTAACGCTGTTTGTGCCGTGCATAGCACAGTTCTCTGTTATGTGGAAGGAACGCGGGGCAAAGACTACATTAGGTATAGTGGCTTTTATCATTCCTTTCGCTTTTGCCGTTGGGTATGTGCTCAATAAGATACTGATATTGCTGGGGGTGTCATAATATGAGTCAATCGTTAAAATGCCCGTTTTGCGGTTATGAATTTGAAATGGCCGAAGCTGAAAAGGGATGCAATGGATGCCCTTTCAGCCGAACATGCCATAAAATAAAATGCCCGAATTGCGGCTATGAAATGGTTGAGCCGATAAAGTTGCCCAAGTTTTTGAAAAAAGCAACAACGGCAAAAAACGAGTCAAGGGGACAGCGCTTATGAGAAGTGTAGCCGATATGCAAACGGGGCAAAAAGCTGCCATTATGGCGTTGAACATGAACGATCAGGATACTGTCCGCAAGTTGATGGCCCTGGGCATAGTGGTGGGCAGTGACGTGGAATTGGTGCAGAGCTTTCCTTCCTATGTTATAAAGGTGGGCTATACTCAAATAGCTATAGATAAAGATATAGCATCCAGTATATTTGTTAATTGAAAAGGCTTGGCCTCTATTGACTTATATATAATTTGCGCATATACTATATTATGTTATTTCTAATTGAGAAGAAGGTGCGCGATTATGGACAATACTAATACAACGATGTTAAAACAACAGCTGCAACAGAAGGGCTATAAATTTACCACTCAAAGGCGCGCTACGTTGGATGCTATAGTGGAAAATGAGGGTAAACATATGACCCCTGAAGAGATATATGAACAGGTTAAAAAGAAATATCCGGAGATAGGCTTGGCCACCATATACAGAACGCTTCAATTGTTGGAAGAAATGGATGTTATATATAGAGTGGATTTTGACGATGGCAAGACGCGTTATGAATTAAATCATCATAACGAGGATCATCAACATCACCATTTGATATGCATTAAATGCGGTAAGGTGATAGAAGTTAAAGAGGATTTCTTAGAACGTCTGGAGAAACTTATAGAGGTCGATTATGATTTCTATATAACCGACCATAGGTTGAAATTCTTTGGATATTGCAGCGAGTGCCGCAATGCCCAAAATGAAGATGAATGACTAAGCGGGAGAACATCCCGCTCAATCATTTTTAGGGCATGAAACAGGCAATTTTTCAGCAATGCGTTCGGCTATGCCCATATATATCTTTGCCGAATCATCGCCTTCCTTCAATACCGTAGGTATACCGTTATCGCTGTCCTGGCGTATCTCAATATCCAGCGGTATTTGGCCTAAAATTTCTGTATTTAATATCTTGGCTATAGCTTCGGTTTCTCCTTGACCGAAAATGTAGTGTTTGGCTGAACAATTAGGGCATATGAAGTATGACATATTTTCTATTATACCGAGCATATCAACGTTGACTTTTTCGGCCATATTGCCCAAACGCCCTGCCACATGAGCGGCCGAAGATTGCGGTGTTGTTATTAACAGCAACTTTGAAGTGGGTATTCGTTGTAATACGCTGAGCGGTACATCGCCTGTACCCGGTGGCAGGTCTAAAACCAAATAATCCAGGTCGCCCCAATAGACATCGCTGAAGAACTGTTCTAGGATACCCCCGAGTATAGGCCCGCGCCATATCAGCGCTACATCTTCTTCGGGCATGAAATTACCCATAGATATCGTTTTGATTCCGTGGGCTTCTATAGGCATTATAGTATGCTTGTCGATGGCGGTGGCCTGCTTGCCCTTGGTACCTAGCAGCCTGGGTATGCTATAGCCGAGTATATCAGTATCTATAAGCCCGACCTTATATCCGAGCTTATGCAGTGCCAATGCCAGATTGGCGGTTATGGTCGACTTGCCTACGCCGCCTTTGCCGCTGCCAACTGCTATTACATGGGTATTTTCAAACAATGCCTCGCGCTTCTGGCCGAATCGCTTGTTAAGAGCTTGTTTCTCATCGTTTGTCATTTCACCCATATTAACTTTAACACTTTTAACGCCGGTCAATGCCGAAATAGCAGCTATTACATCGTCACGTATTTTGTTCTGCAACGGGCATCCCTTTATGGTTAAATGTATATCGACGACAACATGCCCATCGTCTATACCTATATTATGGACCATGCCAAGATCCACAATGTCTTTACCTATCTCCGGGTCTATCACCTTTCTCAGAGCATCCAATATCTGTTCTTTTGTAACCATAAAATCCTCCTGCAATTTAGTTTTCACCATTATACCACTTCTTTATTCCTATGTGTATCGTTAGTTTTTATAACTATTTTCGGAATTTAAGATGCCCATTGGAGGTCGGAGGTCAGAAGTCGGATGTCGGATAAGAAAGACCAAAGTCGTTAGTATACCTCATTGGAAGCGAAATGATATGACCGGATAATTATTTGGTTCTACTACTTCCAGCAAGAATCTCTCCAGCATAGATTCTGACATCTGACTTCCGACTTCTGACTTAGAGAGAGAAGTATCATATGGGGTTATAGCTCAGCTGGTTAGAGCGCCACGTTGACATCGTGGAGGTCACAGGTTCGATCCCTGTTAATCCCACCAATACTTCTTTTTTTATTATCAGAGATTAGAGGAGAGAATAACTTGGCTGACATACGAGTGAGATTCGCACCAAGCCCTACCGGATATTTGCATATAGGCGGTGCCAGAACTGCTCTTTTTAATTGGTTGTTTGCCCGCCATAACGATGGCAGGTTTATATTGCGTATAGAAGATACCGACAGAGAACGCCTTAAGGAGGATTCGGTAGAACAGATAATAAGCAGTATGAGATGGCTGGGGTTAGACTGGGATGAAGGCCCCGATGTAGGAGGGGATTATGGCCCGTATTTTCAGTCACAACGTTTGGGCATTTATTTAAAAGAAATACGAAGATTGCTGGATGAAGATAAGGCTTACTACTGCTATTGCACTCAGCAAGAATTGGAACAACGACGCCAGCAGGCCGTAAAAGAGGGTAAAGCACCACGCTACGATGGGCGCTGCCGCAACCTTACCGTCGAGGAGCAACAGTCTTTGCGGGAACAAGGGCGCAATCCGGTGGTAAGATTGAAAGTACCTACTAAAGGGGTAACAGTGGTTGAGGATGTTATACGAGGTACCGTTACATTTGACAATGCATTGCTGGATGATTTTATAATACAAAAATCAGACGGGATGCCGACGTATAATTTTGTCTGCGCTGTAGATGACCATGCTATGGAGATAAGCCATGTGATAAGGGCTGAGGAACATTTGTCTAACACACCCAAGCAATTGCTGGTATACCGGGCGTTAGGGTATAATGCACCGGTGTTTGCACATGTTCCTATGATTCTGGCGCCGGACAGAAGCAAATTGAGCAAACGCCACGGTGCTACTTCGGTAGAAGAATTCCGCGATCAGGGCTATCTGCCTGAGGCTATAGTAAATTATTTAGCATTGCTGGGCTGGTCTCCGGAAGGCGATCAGGAAATGATATCCATGGAGGAATGCGCAAAGCAGTTTGATCTGGCCAAAGTATCCAAAAATGCCGCCATATATGATACCAAAAAACTTACATGGCTAAATGGCAACTATATACGTTCCATCGATATAGATCGCCTTGTGGATCTATCCATACCGTTCATGCGGCAAAAAGGCTTATTGCCGGAGCAAATATCGCCTGATATGCGCGATTATCTAAAGCGCGTAGTAGCTGCTGTCAGAGAAAGAACGCGTACGCTGGTGGAACTGGCCGATGCCTGTTCATATTTTTTAACAGACGATTTTGAATTTGATGAGGCCGGCGTAAAAAAGCATTTTTTGAAAGAAGGGGTAGCTGAGCTGCTGGAAAAAGGTCGGTCGGTATTGCAGCGGCTGGATAAATTCGATGCGGCTTCTACCGAAGCGGCTTATAGGGCACTGATAGACGAACTTGGTATAAAAGGAGCTGATATCATTCATCCCACAAGGCTTGCTATATCGGGGCGCACAGTAGGGCCAGGGCTTTTCGACATGATGGAGCTGTTGGGCAAGGAGAAAACATTGGATCGCATGGCTCGCGCTATAGAATATATAAAAAAGTTGGCATAGCCTATTGCATTTTGTATTGGCTTATGCTAAAATAACAATTGCTGATGCGTTGCGGGATTGTGTAACGGTAGCACTCATGACTCTGGATCATGCTGTCTAGGTTCGAATCCTAGTCCCGCAGCCACAAAATATGGCCCTATGGTCTAGCGGCCTAGGACGCCGCCCTCTCACGGCGGTAACAGGGGTTCGAATCCCCTTAGGGCTACCATTTATTTATATGGGTGAACGGCTTCTTTTTGCGAGGATATGCTAGCAAAAAGAAGCCGTTTGTTCTTCTTATAAGTTATAAGTTTTCAGATATGCCATTGCTGGGTGTTCAGATAATAATTCCATCAGCTTGTCACAAATACTAATTGAAGTCGACAAGCCTCTCTAGAAGCGGTTCTGGTATTTTCGCGGAAGACATCTTGCATTATCTTTTTGCTGATGATATAATATTAGAGTATTGAGAAGTTCCGTCAGCTATGCTAATGCATAGGCGACGGATATATAATTCTATATAATCGGGATGTAGCGCAGCTTGGTAGCGCGCATGGTTCGGGACCATGAGGTCGCAGGTTCAAATCCTGTCATCCCGACCACTAAAAATGGCTTGAAACAGCGGTTTGCGGGCATTGAGCAAGCTGTTATATTTTTATTTTCACTGCGTTTGCAAACGAAATGCCAACGTTTCTCTATCTGGACTTATATATCTTTTCGGGGCATCCTTTCTGGGCTTTACGCTTACGGTGTTTTCTGGGGCTGCTAATGCCCGCCTCTCTTAAAATCCTATATATAGAAGAATAGCTTACTTTGATACCTTTTTCCGCAAGCAAGTCGGCAAAATAGCTGAAGTTTACATCTTTGTATTCCTCGCTTTTTTTAAGGTCAACGATAGTGTTTTTAAATTCATCAGAGAAAGCATGCTTGGGCTTTCGACCTCTGTTTTTGTGTATGATGAACGTATCTCCTTTTTCCAAAACGCCTTTTTTCAACCTTATTACCTGGCGTTCACTGAGGCCTAGAAGCTCAGCGGCTTCTTTGATGGTTATGACTTTGTCTATTGTTTGATGTATGATTTTTAAGCGGGCCATTTCTCGTTGCGTCATATTGAATACCTCCTCCTATTTCATACATGACATTATTATAGAATGATATGAACCAAAATTCAATACTTGACAAGAGCCTATGTTAGTCTATATAATGAATGATGTTGTATTTTCCCCAAGAGAGGTGATAAAAATTGATGCGCATAGATGTTAGCGCACTGCTCGAAGAAGAAAGCGGAGTCATGGACTTTGCAGTGGACGGCAAACTCGATGAGTTTGTAGCAAATGCTGATAGCTGGAGATTACCGTGGAGTGTGCATGTAGAGGGAACTATAAATAACAGCGACGGCATATTGAATATGAAAGGGATCATAACAGGTGCTATACTGCTGAGGTGTGATCGTTGCCTTGAAACATTCGCGTGGCCGCTGTTTATAAAGTTGGAAGAAGAGTTTGCGCATACGGCTGTTTCTGATGGGGACGTTCTCAATATTTATGAAGGGAATTATCTGGATATAGACAGCATCGTATACAATGATATAGTACTGGAAATTCCCATGAAATCTCTATGTACATTGGAATGCAAGGGCTTATGCCAAAAATGTGGAGTCAATCTCAATTATCAGCGTTGCGAATGTGAGCGCGATAACGCCGACATGCGCCTTGCTGGTTTGAGCAACTGGTTTGATAAAAATGGAGGTGAACGATAATGGCGGTACCTAAAGGCAAAACTTCAAAGGCTAGAAGGGATAAGAGAAGAGCCAATTGGAAATTGAGCGCTCCGACGGTGATGGAATGTCCCCAATGCCATAAAGAAAAATTACCTCATCACATATGCCCGTATTGTGGGTATTATGATGGCAAAAAGGTGATGAAAATAGCCGACAAAAACAAAAAAGCAGTATAGATACTGCTTTTTTGTTTTTGAAGCCGTATTGCTCATGCTGCACATTTATGCTATAATGAAAACAGTTGAGGAGGTGCGTATATATAATGGAAAGTGATTTTCTTAAAAAAGGCGGATTCCATTTAATGGATAATTTTCATGAAGAGGTGGTTATGAAGGATAAGACCACCATGGATTCGCTGCTGTATGTATTAAGCTATTTAGGCATGATAGTCTTTGGTATACTGGCGTTGTTTATGCTGATGAATATACTGCCGCTGCTCTTAACCGGCCAATTTACCATGATAATAGCTCCGGCTATATTGCTTGTGGCTTTTGGCGGCTTGACTTATTTATCGTATGTGACTCGCAATAAACAGAGCACCGAATACGAATACACATTTACCAACGGAGAGCTGGACATAGCGGCCGTTATAATGAATAATAAACGCAAGAAATTGTTGTCGGCTAACGCCAAGGAATTTGAGAGTATAGCACCGGTATCCGACGACAGCTATAAGCGGCTGGCTAACAGCATGAAAGACATGAAGGTATATAAGGCCTTCAGAAATAATGATGCCGATCGCTTGTATTATGGTTTGTTTAATCATGACGGTGTAAAGAGCATTTTGCTGTTTGAGCCCAGCCAAGAGCTTTTGAATATGTTTAAGACATATATACCGCGAAATATAAAGATAAAAGGTTAATATCTGAGATGCCAAAAGAGGTATATCTTGACAACAGTGCTACTACAGCGGTGCTGCCTCAGGCAGTACAAGATATGGACGAATGCTTTTTGCGCAGCTACGGGAATCCGTCGTCGCTGCACCAAAAGGGTATTGAGGCCGAGCGGATTCTGAAATATGCCAGGCATATTATAGCTGATTCTATTGGAGCGGATGATAAAAGCATTATTTTTACAGGCAGCGGTACCGAGGCCAACAATCTGGCCATACAAGGTGTAGCCCATGCTTATGCTCGCATTGGCAAGCATTTGATAACTACCAGTATTGAGCACCCATCGGTGCTCAATACTTTTAAAGCGCTGGAGGATGAGGGTTTCAGCGTATCGTATATAGGCGCGGATCGGTACGGCAACATCGATATGGACGAGATGAACGCCGCTATAAGGGACGATACTGTGTTGGTGAGCGTTATGTACGTAAACAATGAAGTGGGTTCAATATTGCCGGTACAAGATATAGGCCAGCTATTAAAAAGATGTGATCATCGTATCATCTTTCATATCGATGCTGTACAGGCTTACGGCAAACTATCTTTGAAGCCCCTTATACCATTTGCTGACCTTATGACCATCAGCGCACATAAAATACATGGCCCCAAAGGTATAGCAGCCCTGTATATGCGCGATGGCGTAAGGATTAAACCTATAATATACGGCGGGGGTCAGGAAAGGGATATCCGTTCGGGTACGGAAAATGTTCCCGGAGCAGCGGGCTTTGCCGCCGCGGCCGGTGCGCTTTCTGCTGAAAGCGCCGATTATCTTTTAAATTTGAAACAGATGCTGGCCAAAGGCATACTGGAGGCTGTGCCCAACGCCAACATAAACGGGCCGGATGTGGATAAGGGCGCGCCGCATATATTGAATATTTCTTTCAATGGGGTGAGAGGAGAGGTGCTGGTTCATGCTTTGGAGCAGGAAGGCATATATGTCAGCACGGGCTCGGCTTGTTCATCGAGAAAACAAAAGGTGAGCCATGTGCTCAAAGCCATGGGCTTGCCGACAGCCTCATGCGAAAGTGCTATAAGGTTCAGTTTGTCAACATTGAATACCCAAGATGATATAGAATATACTATAGATGCGGTGAGGCACATAGTGCCATCGCTGATGCGTTTTAGCAGGAGGTAGGATTTGGACAATATCGTTATATTGATACGATACGGGGAGATACATCTTAAAGGCCTCAACAGGCCTTTTTTTGAGAATACACTGGTCAGGAACATAAGGCATGCATTAGCAGGATTTGACAATGCCGAGGTGCTCAAAGGCGAGGGGCGTTTCTACGTAAAAGGCATCGAGCCGCAGCGGATAGATGAAGCTATAGCCAGAATAAGGAAAGTTTTCGGAATAGTTTCGATAAGCGTTGCGGCACAAGCGGACAAGGATATGGATGTCATAAAGGCTGTTTCCGTCGAGCAGATGAAGCGCGCATATGAAGCCGGCAATACAACTTTCAAGGTTGAGAGCCGGCGTTCAGATAAAACATTTCCTTATAAATCGCCGGATATAAGCAGAGAAGTCGGCGGTCATATATTGGAAAACATCGACGGTCTAAAAGTAGACGTTCATACGCCCGATGTGGTATTGAATATTGAAATACGCGAGAACGCTTATATATATTATGACCGCATAGACGGTCCCGGAGGTATGCCTGTGGGGACTGCCGGAAAGGCTATGCTCCTTATATCGGGAGGCATAGATAGCCCGGTAGCCGGATATATGATAGCCAAGCGAGGCGTGGAATTGTCAGCGGTGCATTACTACAGCTTTCCATATACCAGCCAACGGGCAAGGGATAAAGTCGAGGACATATGCCGTATATTGAGCGGTTATACCGGCCCTATAAAAATCCATATGGTGCCGTTTACCGATATACAACAAACCATATATGAGCGTTGCCCTGATAATCAGCTTACCATTTTGACGCGGCGCTTCATGATGCGAATAGCCCAGAAACTTGCCGTGCAAAATGGTTGCAAGGCTATTGTGACCGGCGAAAGCATCGGTCAGGTGGCTAGCCAAACGATGGACAGCCTGACTGTTACTGAGGCGGCGGTCGATATGTTGGTATTAAGGCCGCTCATAGCTTTCGATAAAGTAGAGATAATGGATGCGGCTAAAAGGATAGGCACATATGAAACCTCTATATTGCCTTATGAGGACTGCTGTACAGTATTTTTGCCGCGGCATCCGGTCACTAAACCCAAATTGGAAATGATAGAGCAATCCGAAAGATTGCTGGATATAGAAGGCCTTGAGCAACACGCTATAGAAAATATGGAAATAGTGACTATAAGAGCTTGAGCATATGAACAGATTGTGGTAACATATAATCAGTATACATAAGAAAGGGGAAGATAGAATATGGCAGAAAGAATAGCTTTAGCAATAGAAAAACGACAAGAAACAGGCAGCAGAGCTGCGGGGCGCTTGCGCAGAAGCAGCATGATACCAGGTGTGGTATATGGCAAAAGTATTGCACCGATTAATGTAAAAGTGCCTGTCAAAGAGCTTCGTGAGATTATATCCAAACATGGCCGTAACGCGGTGCTGAACCTGAATATTGACGGGCAGACGCTGGCCGCTGTTATAAAGGACGTGCAACATGATTTAATGGGTACACAGTACGAGCACGTGGATTTTCAACATATACTCATGAACGAGGTCATAAAGACGAAAGTGCCTATACGTATTCAAGGAGAAGGCCTGATAGAGAGCAAGGGTGGGCTGGTAATGCTTCAGTTGGATGAATTGGATGTGGAATGTTTGCCAGACAGCCTGCCGGAAGCTATAGAAATCGATGTATCGGATATGGAAATAGGACAAAGTTTAAAAGTTGCCGATATAAATGTTCCGGAAAATGTACATGTAATTTCTAATCCCGATGAAGTTGTGTTGGCCGTAATGGAGACTAAATCGGCGATACAAGAAATCGAAGATGAGGGAAATAACGAACAAGAACAATCATAATGATACCGTAAATTACCTGAGTTTTACAGTGAAGATGCTTAAAAACCCGCTGGCCCAGTGCTTTAAAGGGCTAGCGGGTTTTTTGCGTTTTTACATAGAAAGGATTTTATTATATATGCAAGATAAGCGCCATAAGGGCAAAAAAATTATTTGATATGTCTAAAGGCGTAAAGTATAATGAAGTATTTCGGGAAGGCGCAGCAGAGCGATGATGCCGAGCCAGGATACCGGACCGGTGCATGCCCCATCAAACCTACGAGCCATAGGGGAGGGATATATATGGATGTTATCTATGCCTTTCGGCCTTATGGTTGAAGGGCTTTTTTAGTGTGAATCAACGGAGAAAAATATAAAAGAACAGGAAGGAGAAATGCGCGGTTTTATCGCGCTATTAAAGTAATATGAGAAAATTGAAACGAAGTTTATCGATATTAATCGTTATAATTATGATGGCTTTAACAGCTTGTGCTGCTCAGCAGCCTTCGGAACAACCAAATGCCGACAATGCAACAGAGCCTGTGGAGCAACAAACCCAGGAATCTTCAGCAGCATATCCGGTCACGGTTACCGATGTAAAAGGCCGTAGCGTTACCATAGAGAAGGAACCGGCATCGATAGTATCGTTGACGCCCAGCAATACCGAAATATTGTTCGCCCTTGGGTTGGGTGATAAAGTAGTAGGCGTAGACGAGTACTCAAATTATCCTGAACAAGCAAACGCCATAAAAAAGGTAGGCGATTTTAACGGCCCTAATATAGAACTTGTAACCCAGCTTAAGCCCGATTTGGTGGTGGCCGGCGGTTATATACAGGATGATGCCGTAAAGAAACTGGAGGATCTTAAAATACCGGTTATTTCCTCTGAAGCGGCCGGCTTGGAAGAGCTGTATGAGACCATCGACGTGCTGGGTAAGGTCACGGGCACGCAGCAGCAAGCCGAGCAATTGGTGGAAAAGCTTAAGAGCAATATGAAAGCTATAGCCGATAAGACAGCTTCTTTGGATAAGCCAAAGGTTTATTTTAATGTTGATATAAACGGGTTTTTTACAGCCGGCAAGGGCACGTTTATAAGCGAGCTTATAGCTATGGCCGGCGGTACTAATGTGGCCGATGACAGTGAAGGTTATGCTCAATATAGCGTGGAGAAAATTGTCGAAAAGAATCCCGATATAATAATAACCACAGAACATGCCGGCAGTCCGGAGGATATAAAGAATATAGAGGCGCTAAAAAACATCAATGCCGTAAAGAACGATAAGATATATTCATTGGACGCCGATATAGTCAACCGCTTGGGTCCGAGAGTAGATCAGGCGCTGGAACAATTGGCCAAGGCCATACACCCAGAGATATTCGAATAATGTGCGTTTATGAAAAATAAAGGTCGCGTATTGTTTAGCGTATTCATGCTGGTCATGGTCGTTATATTGTTTTTATCCATATTATTGGCCATATCCCTTGGTGCTGCAGACATTGCTATGGCTGATGCTTTCGGTGTATTGATAAAGCCGCTGCCCGTTGTGGGGCAATTGGTAAATGTTTCATATGATGACGCTTATTACAGCATTGTATGGGGCATACGCCTGCCGCGCGTGCTGCTGGCCGCGACCGTGGGTATGGGTCTGGCGGCGGCTGGTACGGCATTTCAAGGACTGTTGCAAAATCCGATGGCCGATCCTTATGTGCTCGGGGTGTCATCAGGAGCGTCATTCGGCGCAACACTGTCTATCGTATTCGGCATAGGAAGCGGATTCATGGGGCTGGCGGGTTCTACGATAGCAGCTTTCATAGGAGCGGTATTGACTATGGCCGCGGTATATACATTAGGCCGGGCCGGGAAAAAATCGTCCATGGTGGCGCTGTTGCTGGCAGGTATAGCCGTAAGCTCGTTCTTATCGGCCATGGTATCCTTTATGATGATATTAAATCACGATAAACTCGAGAGCATAGTGTTATGGACGATGGGCAGCTTTGCTACCGCGAGTTGGACCTCGCTATATATCTCATTTCCTATCATCTTGATCGGCGGCGTTGTGCTGTTAGCTATGTCGAAGGAGATGAATGCTTTGCTTATGGGCGATGAGACGGCTTTACACCTAGGCGTAGATGTCGATAAAGTCCGCAGGTTGCTGCTGGTGATAGGTTCCATCATAACCGCCGCCGCCGTTTCGGTCAGCGGTATTATAGGTTTCGTTGGCCTTATAATACCTCATGTGGTCAGGTTGTTTACCGGTCCCGATCATAAGCGTCTTTTACCTGCCGCTGTCGTAAGCGGCGCTATATTCATGATAATCAGCGATACATTGGCCCGTACGCTTATGGCGCCGATAGAAATACCCGTAGGCATTATAACGTCTTTGGTGGGCGGGCCGTTCTTCCTTTACCTGTTGGTGCGAAACAGGAATGCAACATATAGGGGTTGATAGTATGGAGTATATATTGGAAGCACGCGATTTAAGCTGTGCATACGACCAAACGAAGGTAATAGAGCATTTGAATTTGGCCGTCGGAAGAAGCAGCATGGTGGGCATACTAGGCCCGAATGGTTCGGGCAAAACTACGCTGTTAAGGCATATATCGGCGGCGTTAAAGCCACAGTCGGGTGTGATATTGTTAAATGGCGTCGATGTTTTTACTATGCGCCGTCGCATGTTGGCCCGCAAAATAGCCTATGTGCCTCAGAATACGACCGCTGAGTTCGAGTTTACGGCTATGGATGTCGTGATGATGGGCCGTATACCGTATATGAAGGGGTTTCAGTCTGAGAGCCGCGCTGATATGAATGCTGTCAAGCAGGCCATGGATATGACCGGCACATGGCAGTTTAGGGAAAGAAGCATAACCGAGCTGTCGGGCGGCGAATTACAGCGCGTGATGATAGCGCGCGCTTTGGCCCAGCAACCCGAGATATTGATGCTGGATGAGCCTACGGCCCATCTCGACTTGCAATTTCAAATGGAGATATTGGATTTGCTGAGGCGATTGGCGGATCATCATGGCCTGACCGTTATAGTTGTGTTGCATGATATAAATCTGGCTGTTCAATTCTGCGATAAAGTGGTTTTCATGCAAAGCGGTTCGATTATAGCAGACGGACGCCCGCAAGATGTTATAACCGAACAGCTTATAAGCGATGTATACAATGTGACTGTAAGCATATGGCATGATGAGTCGACGGGTTCCATATGTATAGCCCCTGTAAGACAGCCGCCGTCGGAAATATCTGCCTGCTTGAAACGGATAGGGTAGGTGCCTTGATGAGAGCTAAAACTATAATGATACAAGGTACCGGTTCATCGGTTGGCAAGAGCTTGATAACCGCAGCTTTATGTCGTATATTTCATCAAGACGGCTATAACGTTGCTCCATTTAAGTCTCAGAATATGGCTTTGAATTCATATGTGACCAAAGAAGGCGGCGAAATGGGGAGGGCTCAGGTGGTACAAGCCCAAGCCTGCGGTATAGAGCCGTCGGTGGCCATGAATCCGATACTGCTCAAGCCATCGAGCGATATAGGGTCGCAGGTGATAATAAACGGCCGCGTTTACGGCAATATGACGGCCAGCCAATATCAAGCCTTCAAGCCGCAACTCAAGGATGTGATAATGTCGGCTTATACCAGCCTGACAGAGCAATATGACATAGTGGTCATAGAAGGGGCGGGCAGCCCGGCTGAAATAAATCTGAAAAACGATGATATAGTCAATATGGGCATGGCTGAGATAGCCGATGCGCCGGTGCTGCTGATAGGCGATATAGATAAGGGCGGCGTATTTGCGTCTATAGCCGGCACCATGTTATTACTGGACCATAGCGAGCGTCGGCGTATCAAGGGCGTTATCATAAATAAATTCCGCGGAGATGTTTCAATCCTGCAGCCGGGTCTGAATATGCTGACCGGTATAATACACCGGCCGGTATTGGGAGTGGTGCCGTTTATTCATACTGAAATAGATGAGGAGGACGGTGCCACCGATCGATTTGCCGCAAGGAGCCACAAAGGCCTGCTGGACATAGCGGTGGTGTATGTGCCTCATATAGCGAATTTTACCGATTTTGAGCCATTGCGCTCCCTGCCCGATGTTGATCTGCACTATGTGCCTAAACCGGAGGATTTGGGTATGCCCGACCTTCTCATTCTGCCGGGCACCAAAAATACTACCGGCGATATGCTTTATATAAAGCGCTCAGGGTGGGGAACTGTGATAGCCGATTATATTGACCGCGGCGGTTATGTTATGGGCATATGCGGTGGATTCCAGATGTCAGGCAACATTATACGAGATCCATTGCATGTAGAATCGGACATAGACGAGATAGAGGGTTTAAAGCTATTGGATGTGGAAACCACTATGGATGCCCAAAAGATAACCGCTCAAGCTGTGGCCGAGGTGACGCCAAATGACGGGCCGCTCACGAAGGGGTTGTCCGGCATGACGGTAAACGGATATGAGATACATAAAGGCCGTACGTCAGCCGGCTCAAAAGCCTATCCTTTCACGTCCATATTCAACCGGACAGGCGAGGACGTTGAACAATCCGACGGTTTTATGGACGCGACAGGGCACATAATCGGGACGTATTTGCATGGCATATTCGATAACGATGCATTTACGCACGGTATTATAAACGCTTTGAAGAATATTAAGGGTATGCAGGCCGAAACGATATCGGGAGGCGAAACCTTCGCGCAGCGCCGAGAGCGCATGTATGATGAACTGGCGGATGTGGTGCGCGGATCGATAGATATGGATGCTGTATATGAGATTTTGGGCATATGAGGTAATTTCATGCTGGATATAACATTGGGTTATGTGCTGGATCTGCTGGCAGGCGATCCTTATTGGTTTCCGCACCCGGTTCGATTTATAGGCCGATTGATTTCTTTTATGGAGGCGCCGCTCAGAAAGATAGCCAAATCGGCCGCGATGCAGAAAGCAACCGGCGTTGTATTGGCGGTAATTACGGTGGGCGTAAGCTATGCCGTGCTCTATTTCATGTTAAAATATGCTCGTCAATGGAATGAAGTAGCATTCCATGTTTTAAATATATTATTTATATATACCACGTTGGCTACGCGCAGCCTGGGCTATGAAGCCGTAAAGATATATCGGTTGCTGAAAAATGGCAATATAGATGGCGCCCGGCATGCTCTTTCGTTTATAGTAGGAAGAGATACCGAGTGCCTTGATATGCATCAGATAAGCCGAGCTGTCGTAGAAACCGTGGCCGAGAATGCATCCGATGGCATAGTGGCTCCTTTGCTTTATCTATTCATAGGAGGGGCACCGTTAGCTATGGCTTATAAGGCTGTTAATACGCTGGATTCAATGGTGGGGTATAAAAATGAGCGCTACAGGTATTTTGGATGGGCCTCAGCGCGCTTGGACGACATAGCTAATTTTATCCCGGCCAGAATAACCGGTCTGCTTATGACACCGGCTGCAGCCTTATCAGGGAATAGCCCTAAAATGGCGTTCATGACCATGATTAAACAAGGTTCGCACCATGAAAGCCCAAATAGCGGTTATCCCGAAGCTGCGATGGCCGGTGCTCTTGGCATAATGCTCGGTGGGCCGAGCACTTACGGAGGTAAACTGGTGAACAAGCCTGTGCTCGGGCAGGAACTAAATGCTATAGAGCCGTCGCATATACTCGAGGCCGTGCGCATTATGAAGATTGTGTCGATTCTTGCGCTTATAACAGGGATGCTTGCATTATGGGCGATATAAAACATGGCGGCGATATATACGATACGGCGCGTCGATGGGGCATATCGCCTTATGATATATTGGACTTCAGCGCCAATATAAATCCGCTGGGCATGCCGCCCGGATTGGTGCAGTATCTTGAAAATAATTGGCAGGCTGTGTTGCATTATCCGGATCCTCGTTATACGCAGCTTTACAAGGCATTGGCTGATTATTTGGATATCGATGAAGGCTTTATAATGTTGGGCAACGGCGCTATAGATATAATATACGATTATATGCGCGTTATGAAACCGGAGCGCGCACTCATACCATCGCCTACATTTTCGGAATATAAGCGAGCGGCCGCTGTGGCTGGAGCGCAAGCGGATATCTGGCCGATGGCCGAAGGACTTGCCATAGATACGGATATGCTGTGCGCTGTATTGAGCCGAGGCAAACACGATATGTTGATATTATGCAACCCCAATAATCCCACCGGAGGATTACTCGATAAAGCTGAATTGACGAATATATTGGACTGTGCTAAAAGATACGGGGTAAATGTTCTTTTGGATGAGACATTTATAGAGTTTACTGAGGATTATCCTCATACTTCTATGGTGGACGTACTGCAATATTATCCGAACCTATGCATAGTCAGGGCGTTTACAAAATTCTTTGCCATGCCGGGCTTGCGCCTCGGCTATTGTATTGCTGACCGCCGCGTCAAAGAAATGATGAGCGATATACAGCCGCCGTGGCGCATAAACGCTATGGCGGCGTTGGCGGGTACGTACGCCTTAAAAAGCGGCCAATTCATGCTGCAAACGCGCCGCTTTGTGAAAGAGCAGAGGTATTTGCTCCAGCAGAGGATATCAACCGTCGATGGTATGCTCGTGTATCCGAGCCAAGCCAATTTTATGCTTATAAAATCGCAGCGTGAATACGCTACCGCGGATTTGCTGCAGCAACATCTCATGAATTATCATATATTGGTAAGAAATGCTTCTAACTTCGATGGTTTAAATGAATATTATATTCGCGTGGCGGTTAGGGATAAAGCCGGCAATGAGCGCCTTATAAAAGCTATAGAGGGGTTTGTATGAGCCGAAAACAAGTCACTGCCATATGTCCCGGCTTGTGCGGTGAGCTTATACAAGGCATGATAGGAAGCCGCGAGTTGCTGGTGTCATATCCGATCGATCGCTATTCTGAGATAACCGTAAGGCCGAGTAGCTCTGGTAGTATATGCTCACATCGCAAAATATTGCAAACGGTAAATGCCGTTTTGAAATATCTCGGGATACCGAGAGATGAATGGGGGACGTTCGAGATAATAAGGTGCTCGTCCTTGCCTTTGGGAAAGGGAATGAGCAGCAGTACGGCCGATATAGGGGCTACCGCCGCGGCGATTGCGGCATTTTTCGGTTATAAGCTGGCATCGAACGAAATAGCAGCCATAGCGGCGGCTATAGAGCCTACCGACAGTATATTGTATGAGGACCTTGCGGTTTTCGATGCTATGAATGGGTGTGTGGTTGAAACGCTAGGCCGCGTACCGCCGCTAAAGGTGCTGGTATTGGAAGGTATCGGTTCGGTCGATACCATATGCTTTCACCGACAGCGCGGCTATGTGCCTCGCATCGACGCGGTCTATGATAGATTGCGTAGCGGCATAAGTGCGGGCGACTGGGCGGCTATGGGGTGCGCTGCTATAATGAGCGCTCGGTTATACCAAAGCGTTTTGCATAAGCCCCATCTGGACGAGGTAATCGATATAGCGCTGAAGGCGGGGGCATACGGCGTCAATGTGGCCCATACCGGCACGGCGATGGGCATAATAATGGATGAGGATACACGTATAATATCACAGCCACAGCATTGTTATGGAGGAAATTACAAGGGTTAGTCCTGTTAACTGGTATATCTGGACGGTCTTGGCGTTGGCCTCCATTAGACGTGGTATATCGTCGTAATACCGTCCGGCCACTTTTAAGGCGCGGTAAACGAGCGGAACAGTTATAAAGCATATAAGCCAGACAGGATTGCTCGTTACAAAGATAAGCGCTATTATGGGTATATACGATGCTATAAACAAAGCTTTATATACTCTAAGCCCCTTTTGTTTGCCCATGCGTACCAGCCAATTACGCTTACCGCCCTGAGCGTCGGCTTCGTAATCCGGATATTGATTTATCCACAGCACGTTGGCTATCAGCAGCCCCAGCGTTATAGAGGCCAGAAGCACCTCTATCCTGTAGGTGTGGGTCTGTACCATATATGTGCCGGCCATCACCAATGGGCCGAATGCGGTACCGACGGTTATCTCGCCCAATCCTCTGTAGCATAGCTTAAACGGCGGCATGTTATACATTATAGCTAAGGCAAATCCTGCCAACCCTATCCAGAGTATCATGGGTTCTCGTGCAAAAGATATATATAATCCTATTATAGCGGCCGTTGCAAAAGTGGCCGCCGCTATGGCCTTATTCTCATTTACTGTCAGCACGCCATCGACGATGGTTTTTTTGCCGCCGCTGAAAGGGGTTCGTTTATCTGGCGCAACGTACAAATCCACGCCAGATTCGTAGTCGGCGAATTCACCTATGGCGTTTTTGCCTATTTCGATCAAATATATGCCTATCAATGTCAGTATAAACCAATAAATATTAAAAGTCCTCTCAAAAACATATGCTAGGATAGCGGCTGTGATCATGGGTATTGTAGATGCCACCCATATCTTGGGATCGGCTGTCTGCCAAAATCCTTTCCATAATCTCGATAAATCCTTATCCATCTTTTATCCTCTCCTATATAAATTGGATGTCCTATCAATTATAACAGATTTATATTTACAGTACAATTCTTTGATAATGTCACAATTTGGCCATATATTGCATATACTTTATTGAAAACTTGTATTCGGGAGGATGATATCATGGTTAGAAATCGAAGGGGTTACAGTCGTTATTATATAATCTTGCAAGAAGCTCAAAGCGGTTACAGATTGAAAGAAGGAAAGGCTGCAGCAGGCTATGTCAAGCTGGAGATCCGGGATCATAAAGGTAGAATACTTACATATGTACAGGACATGCGTTTACCGGCACAGCCGGGGGAAAGATACGTAATAGCGATGATTACTGCCGAGGGCGATCAGGTGGCTGTTTTAGGGGATATGGAAATAGGTGCTGATGGCACGGGACAGCAGACATGGATATTCGATGCCGATGATGTGGGTGATACAGGCTATCCGCTGGAGGAATTCGACGGCTTGGTTGTTCTGGCCTGCCCTGTTCGGGTCAAGTCCGGCTCCGATATTCCAATAGTATTATCGGGTAATTTTAAAAAGAATAAGGCATTGGAATTAAAAAGCATAGCAGCCGATCTGTTGGGTATACAGCCTGAAACGATAGAGCAGACAA